>NZ_CP029145.1:4399147-4713372 GCF_003149515.1 Hymenobacter nivis | reverse complement strand
CAGGGTGCCCAGCATGGGCACGGCCTCGGCCCCGGTGCGGGTGCGCACCCGCCGCATGAAGGCTTCAACAAACGGGTTTTTGAAGGGCTTGTATACGCCGGCCATCACGCCGGGCAGCGCCAGGGCCCCACTGCCCAGTATCCATTCCCAGTTGCCCATGTGCGAGCCCAGCGTGATGACGGGCCGCTGCCGCGCCAGGGCCCCGGCCATCAACTCAGGATTCACCCAGGTGGCCCGGCGCGCCAGCTCGGCCGGACTGATGGCGGCCAGCTTTAGAATTTCAACGACGAGCTGGCTGAAATGGCGGTAGAAATCCCAGGTAACGCGCCGGATTTCCGCCTCGCTCTTATCGGGGAAGGAGTTCCGTAGGTTTTCCTGCACCACCCGGCCCCGGTAGCGCAGGCCGTGGGCCAGCAGGTAACACAGCCCGTCGGCCACCACGTACAGGGCCCCCAGCGGCAGGTGGGCCAGGGCCAGCAGCAGCCAATTCAGCGGCGCGTAGTACCAGGGGTAGGGTCGGCCCTGGGGGCCCCTCACCGCGACGCGGCCCCGGCGGGGGCGTACTCGGTGGTGCTGCGCTGGCCGGTGGCGCGGTGGCTGGTGAGCAGCTTTTTGCCGCTGTATACGTCCACCAGCAGCGTGAACTCGCCCTCGGGTAGGGGCCCAAACGGTAGCTGCCCGATGATGGTGGTGGGCCGCCCGGCCTGGGGCGTGAGGGGCGCGTCGGCGTCGGCAGCCGTGCCGTCGGGGGCGGCCAGGTGGTAGTGCAGGCGCAGCGGCTGGCCAGCGGGGGCCCCTTGCAGCTCGGTGTAGAAGTACAGATTATCTGCCCCGCGACCGAAAAAGCCGCTGGGAGCCCGGGTCAGCAGGTAGCCACCACGCAGGAAAGTGTCGTCGCCGTTGCTTTTCACGGCGGGGCGGGCCAGCAGCAGCACGTCACTCAGCGTGGGGCCCACGGGGGCCTCCAGCACCAGCGGGCGCTCCACCACGGCCTCGCCGTTGGCGGCGCGGTACTGGTCGCGCACGGTGCCGCGCAGCGTGTAGTGGCCGTCGGGCAGTGGAATGCGCTTGAGGAAGCTGACCGGGTTCTTCAGGGCCAGCGTGGTGTCATTGATGACCGGCGGCTTCAAAATGACCGTTTCCTTGTAGGCCGGCTTGCCGTCGGCCCTGAGGATTTCGAGCGTGACGGTGGCCGCCGACTGAAACGCCCGGGGGGCCCGTTGCCGGTAGGTGAGCGACTGGGTAGGCACCGTGACGTACACCTCCACTTCGGCGCCTTTTTCCACCTGGTTCAGGTTGCGAAAGCGAGCCACGTCGAGCAGCAGACGCGGCGGGCCGGCCTGGGCGGCCAGCGCCGGGGCTAGGCAAGCCCATAAAATTAGAAGGAAACGCATGGTGCAAAAGTAAAACCCTTAGTTAGCAGTGAGCAGTTATCAGTGAATGTTAAAAAGTAGACATCTTTGACTTTTATCACAAATTGACCACAGGCAACTGCTCACTGGTCATTATTCACTGATAACTGTTCACTAATAAATGCTCGTCCTTTCTGAACTGCCGTACCACCCGCCAGCGGCGTTTTTTGCCGCCTTGCTCCAGGCCGATGGCCTGGTGCTGGAAGCCCAGGAAAACTACCGCAAGCAAACCTACCGCAACCGCTGCCTCATCCGCACGGCGCAGGGTGTGCAGGCCCTCACGGTGCCAGTAGTGGACGGCAACCGCGCCGGAAAAGTCAAAACGTCCGATATTGAAATTGATTATCGCCAAAACTGGGTGCACCGCCACTGGCGCACGTTGCAAACCGCCTACGGCAACAGCCCGTATTTCGAGTACTACGCCGATTACCTGCACGACATCTACCGCACAAAGCCCGCCCGGCTTTTTGAGCTGAACCTGGCCTTCTTACACCTGGAAATGCGCTGCTTCCGCCTTACGTTGCCCATTAAGTTTAGCACCGATTACTGCCTCCCCGGGCAGCCTGCTCCCCCGGGTTGCCTCGACCGGCGCGACTGGCTGAGCCCCAAGGCCGGTAGCCCCGAGCCTGACAGTCCGGCAGCTTTGGGCCTAGTGCGGCCCTATCCGCAGGTGTTTGGCCCAGGTTTTGAGCCCGGGTTGAGCGTCCTGGATTTGCTGTTCGCCCAAGGGCCGGCGGCGGGCGCATATTTAGATTGAAAGTTTAGCAAACTTCGCCCGCCCGTTTTCGTTTCTATTTTGCCCGAACCTTCGCCCGAATTAGCTTGTTTTCAAGCTACCCTGGCCCAGCCCGTTTTCGTCAATTATTTCTATTCCCGACGCGGGACTATCCATTTTTTTCATTACGTTTATCTGCATGGAAGCTAAATTCTCAAACCGCGTCAAGGAAGTCATCTCCCTGAGCCGGGAGGAGGCCATCCGCCTCGGCCACGATTACATCGGCACGGAACATCTGTTGCTGGGCATGATCCGCGAAGCCGAAGGCACGGCCCTCGGCTTGTTGCGCAAGCTGGGCGTGGCCCTCGACGAGCTAAAGTTCTCGCTTGAGCAGGCCACCCGCAATACCGCTACGCAGGGCAACAGCATCACTGGCTCGATTCCGCTCACCAAGCAGACGGAAAAAGTCTTAAAAATCACCTACCTCGAAGCCAAGATTTTCAAGTCGGAAGTCATTGGCACCGAGCACCTGCTCCTCTCGATTCTGCGCGACGAGGATAACATTTCTTCCCAAATTCTCAGCAAATTCAACGTGAACTACGAAACCGTCCGCGATTCGCTGGATTATCACGGCAACGCCGCGCCCGCCGCCAAGGCCCCGGACACCGACGACGACGATAACGACCGTCTTTTTGGTGGCCAGCAAGGCCGTGGCCAGGGCGCTGGCAATGCCCCCGGCGGCGCCAAAAAAGTCGGCGAGAAGTCGCGCACCCCGGTACTCGACAATTTTGGCCGCGACCTTACCAAGATGGCCGAAGACGATAAGCTCGACCCCATCGTGGGCCGCGAAAAGGAAATTGAGCGCGTCGCTCAAATCCTGAGTCGTCGCAAAAAGAATAACCCCATCCTCATCGGCGAGCCCGGCGTGGGTAAAACGGCCATCGCCGAAGGCCTCGCCCTGCGTATTATCCAGAAAAAAGTAAGCCGCGTGCTGTTTAATAAGCGCGTCGTGACTTTGGATTTGGCTTCGCTGGTGGCCGGCACTAAGTACCGCGGCCAGTTCGAGGAGCGCATGAAAGCCGTGATGAACGAGCTGGAGAAGTCGCCCGACGTGATTCTGTTCATTGACGAGTTGCACACCATTGTGGGCGCCGGTGGTGCCTCGGGCTCGCTCGACGCTTCGAACATGTTCAAACCGGCCCTGGCCCGCGGCGAAATTCAATGCATCGGCGCCACCACGCTCGACGAGTACCGCCAGTATATTGAGAAGGATGGGGCCCTCGCCCGCCGCTTCCAGATGGTGATGGTGGACCCCACCACGCCCGAGGAGACGATTGAAATCCTGCACAATATCAAGGACAAGTACCAGGACCACCACCACGTGGTGTACACGGACAAGGCCATTGAGCAATGCGTGATGCTGAGCGACCGCTACATGAGCGACCGTTTCCTGCCGGACAAAGCCATTGATATTCTGGACGAAGCCGGGGCCCGCGTGCACATCAATAACATCGTGGTGCCCGAGGATATTCTCACGCTCGAAGAGCAGATTGAGAACATCAAAGGCGAGAAAAACCGCGTGGTGAAGTCGCAGAAATACGAGGAAGCCGCCAAGCTCCGCGACACCGAAAAGAAGCTGTTGGACCAACTCGAAACGGCCAAAAAGGGCTGGGAAGAGGAAACCAAGAAGAAGCGCTACACAGTGAAAGAGGAAAACGTGGCCGAGGTGATTGCCATGATGACCGGCATCCCCGTTTCGCGCGTGGCCCAGAACGAAAGCCAGAAACTCCTCAACATGAACGAGGAGTTGCAAGGCAAAGTGATTGGCCAGGAAAAAGCCATCAAGCAGCTGGTGAAAGCCATTCAGCGCACCCGCGTGGGCTTGAAAGATCCCAAAAAGCCAATTGGCTCGTTCGTATTCCTGGGCCCTACGGGCGTAGGCAAAACGGAGCTAGCCAAGGTGTTGGCCACGTACTTGTTCGACAAGGAAGACTCGCTGGTGCGCGTCGACATGTCGGAATACATGGAGAAATTCAGCGTGTCGCGCCTAGTGGGCGCGCCTCCCGGCTACGTGGGCTACGAAGAAGGCGGCCAGCTGACGGAGAAAATCCGCCGCAAGCCGTACTCGGTGATTTTGCTCGACGAGATTGAGAAGGCTCACCCGGACGTGTACAACCTGCTGCTGCAAGTGCTGGACGACGGCATCCTGACCGACGGCCTGGGCCGTAAGGTGGACTTCCGCAACACCATCATCATCATGACCTCGAACATCGGGGCCCGTGATTTGCAGGACTTTGGCGCTGGCATCGGCTTTGGCACCAAGGCCCGGCAGGACAATATGGACGAGCTAACCAAGGGCACCATCACCAATGCCCTGAAGAAGACTTTCTCGCCCGAGTTCCTCAACCGCTTGGACGACGTGATTGTCTTCAATTCGCTGGACAAGAAAGACATCCACAAAATCATCGAAATCAGCCTCCGCAAGCTATTCACGCGCGTCACTTCCCTGGGTTACCAAGTGGAGCTGACCGAGAAAGCCAAGGATTTCGTGGCGGAGAAAGGCTACGACCCCAAGTACGGGGCCCGGCCGCTGAACCGTGCGATTCAGAAGTACATCGAAGACCCGATTGCTGAAGAAATCCTCAAAGCCCAAGTGTTGCACGGTGACATCATCACCGCCGACTACGAGGATGGCAAGGACGAGCTCAACTTCTCGGTGAGCAAGAGCGACCAAAAGCCCAACCTGGCCAGCGACGAGCGGCCCGCCGAGGCCCCCGAGTCGCCCGACACGGACAAGAAGTAAGCGCTAAGCGCAACATTAAGAAGCCGGCTCCTGTGAGGGAGCCGGCTTTTTTGTTGCGCCGCTGTTATCTTGACGCGTCATTGACCGGTAGCGGCCGCATTGATTACATCCTAATTTTTCTGATTTTATGCGGATTCTACAACGAGCGGCCATGGCCGGCGCAGGCGCAGCCCTGGCCACCGGGGCCCTGGCCCAGATGGCCCCCGTGGCGGCTCCTAAGCCCAAGGTATTCACCAATTTCGGCACCACGCGAACGGACGACTACTACTGGCTCAACCAGCCGGAAAGCCCGGAAGTGCTGGCCCACCTGAACGCCGAAAACGCTTACTACGACCAGCAAATGGCCGGCACCAAAGCGTTGCAGCAGAAGCTGGTGGCCGAAATTAAGGGCCGCATTAAGGAAGACGATACCTCGGTGCCCTACCGCGACAACGGCTACTACTACTACACCCGCTTCGAGCAGGGCGGCGAGTACCCCATCTACTGCCGCAAAAAAGGCAGCCTGGGGGCCCCCGAGGAAGTGTTGCTGAATGCCAACCAACTGGGCCAGGGCAAGCCTTACTTCCAGCTTGGGGGCTGGGCCGTGAGCGACAACAACCAAGTACTGGCGTACTCAGACGACGTGGTGAGCCGACGGCTTTATTCGCTGCGCTTCAAGAACTTGGCTACTGGCAAGCTCTACCCCGAGAGCATTACCAACACCGGCGGCGAAGCGGTGTGGGCCGCCGACAACAAAACAGTGTTCTACACCAAAAAGGATGTCACCACCCTGCTGCCCTACCAGGTATACCGCCACACGCTGGGCACCGACCCCCAACAGGATACCCTGGTATACGAGGAGAAGGATAACACCTTCAGCGTGGAGGTAAGCCGCACGAAATCAAAGAAGTACATTGGTATTGAGCTGGCCAGCTCGCTGTCGTCGGAGTACCGCTACCTCGACGCGGGGGCCCCGGCGGGCACCTTCAAAGTGCTGGCGCCCCGCGAGCCCGACCACCTGTATGAGGTGGAAAACATGGGCGACAAGTTTTACATCCGCACCAACTGGCAGGCCCCCAACTACCGGCTGGTGATGGCGCCCGTGGCCAGCCCCGCCAAGACCGGCTGGCAGGATGCCCTGCCGCGCCAGCCCGAAGTGTTCCTAGATGGTTTCAACTTATTTAAGGACTATCTAGTGCTGAATGAGCGCCGGGATGGCCTGTTACAGCTGCGCACCATCCGCTGGAAGGACAAGCAGGAACAGAAAATTAACTTCGACGAAGTGGCCTACACGGCCACCATTGGCGTGAACCCGGAGTTTGATACGCCGACGCTGCGCTACAACTACACGTCGCTCACCACGCCGTCGTCGGTGTACGACTACGACTTTGTGACGCACAAGCGCACGCTGCGCAAGGAGCAGGCCGTGCTCGGCGGCTTCAACCGGGCGGATTACGTGACGGACCGGCTGTTTGTAAAGAGCCGCGACAAGGTGATGATCCCCATGTCCATCGTGTACAAAAAGGGCACGAAGCTCGACGGCAGCGCGCCGCTGCTCCAGTACGCCTACGGTTCCTACGGCTATTCCACCGATCCTACTTTCAGCGCGGCGCGCCTAAGCCTGCTCGACCGCGGGTTTGTGTATGCCATCTGCAACGTTCGGGGCGGGCAGGAAATGGGGCGGCAGTGGTTTGAAGACGGGCGGATGCTGCACAAAATGAACAGCTTCAACGACTTTATCGACTGCTCGGAATACCTCACCAAGCCCCACGCCTCGCCCAGCGATGCCGGCCAGCGCCAGTACACATCCACGGCTAAGCTCTTTGCCATGGGCGGCAGCGCTGGAGGCCTGCTCATGGGTGGCATCGTGAACCTGCGGCCTGATTTGTACAAGGGCGTCATCGCCGCCGTGCCATTTGTGGACGTGGTAACCACCATGTCGGACCCCAGCATTCCGCTCACCACCGGCGAATACGACCAGTGGGGCAACCCCGCCGATGAACTCTACTTTAAATACATGCTCTCATATTCGCCCTACGATAACGTGAAGGCCCAGGCGTACCCCAACCTATTGGTGACCACTGGCTTGCACGATTCGCAGGTGCAATACTACGAGCCGGCCAAATGGGTGGCCAAGCTGCGCGCCACCAAAACCGACCACAACCTGCTGTTGCTGCACACCGACATGGCCGCCGGACACGGTGGGGCCTCCGGCCGATTCAAGTCCATTGACGACACGGCCCGGCAATTCGCATTCCTGCTGCTGGTGCTGGGTTTGAATTCCTAAGCCAGCATTCCAGTGGTTTTGCCTGGCCCGCCGCCTATCTTTGGGGCCCTGCTTTTCTCGCTTCGCTCCCACCCACAATGCCCGACCCGCACGTTCACGACGCCCTTTCCAAAACCGATTTACTAGCCCGCAAGAACGAGGAAGCTTTGCTCGGCGGTGGCCAGGCCCGCATCGACTCGCAGCACAAAAAAGGCAAGCTCACGGCCCGCGAGCGGCTGGATTTACTGCTCGACGAGGGCTCGTTTGAAGAAATTGGCAAATTTGTAATGCACCGCGCCCGCGATTTCGGCCTTGATAAAGAGCACTACCTGGGCGATGGCGTGGTGACGGGCTACGGCACGGTGCATGGCCGGCTGGTATATGTTTTCTCGCAGGATTTCACGGTATTCGGCGGCTCGCTGAGCGAAACCCACGCCGAGAAAATCGTGAAGATCATGGACCTGGCTCTGAAGAATGGGGCCCCCGTGATTGGCCTGAACGACTCGGGCGGGGCCCGCATCCAGGAAGGCGTGGTGAGCCTGGGTGGCTACGCCGACATTTTCTATAAGAACACGCTGGCCAGCGGCGTGGTGCCGCAGCTCTCGGCCATCATGGGGCCCTGCGCGGGCGGCGCGGTGTACTCGCCGGCCATTACCGATTTTATCTTGATGGTGGAAGACACGAGCTACATGTTCGTGACGGGCCCCAACGTGGTGAAAACCGTAACCCACGAGAACGTGACCAGCGAAGAGCTGGGCGGCGCCAGCACCCACAGCACCAAGAGCGGCGTCACGCACTTCACGGCCGCCAACGAGGTCGTGTGTATCCAGCAACTCAAGCAGCTGCTGAGCTACATGCCCCAAAACTGCGAGGAAACGGCCCCCGCCCAACCCTACGCGGCCCAGGGCGACGAAAGCCGCCCGGTGCTGGATACCATCATTCCGGACAATGCCAACCAGCCCTATGATATCCGCGAAGTAATTGAGGGTCTGGTGGATGGCGACTCGTTCATGGAAGTGCACAAGAACTTTGCCGAGAACATCGTGGTGGGCTTTGCGCGGCTAGCGGGCCGTAGCCTCGGCATTGTGGGCAACCAGCCGGCGGTGCTGGCCGGCGTGCTCGACATCAACGCCAGCACCAAGGCCGCGCGCTTCGTGCGGTTCTGCGACTCGTTCAACATCCCGCTGCTGGTGCTGGAGGACGTGCCCGGCTTCCTACCTGGCACCGACCAGGAGTGGCGCGGCATCATCACCAACGGGGCTAAGCTGCTCTACGCCTTCTGCGAGGCCACCGTGCCGCGCATCACCGTTATCACCCGCAAGGCCTACGGCGGGGCCTACGACGTGATGAATTCCAAGCACATCGGGGCCGACCTGAACTTTGCCTGGCCCACCGCCGAAATCGCCGTGATGGGCGCCAAAGGCGCGGCCGAAATTATTTTCAAGCGCGAAATAGCCGCCGCCGACGACCCCGCCGCCAAGCTTCAGGAGAAAGTAACCGATTACCAGGAAAAATTTGCCACGCCCTACCGCGCCGCCCACCGCGGCTTTGTAGATGAAGTAATCCTGCCCTCGCAAACTCGCCAGAAGCTCATCCGCGCCTTTAAAATGTTGGAGAACAAAGTGGATACCCTACCACGCAAGAAGCACGGAAACATTCCTTTGTAGTTTGATATTTGCTAGCCGCCTGCGCATTCGATCCCGATAAATGGCTTTTGCGCGAATTTTTTTCACCCTTCAACTAGTTCCGCTGGCTAATTTCTCCGTCAGTCATTGACAACCTGCTTCTTATGCGCCCCGAATCGTTCGATTTTCTCCAGAAATACCTTAATAACCCCTCCCCCACCGGCTTCGAAAAAGAAGGCCAAAAACTGTGGCTGGAGTACATTAAGCCCTACACCGACAGCTACTTCGTTGATACGTACGGCACGGTGGTGGGCGTCGTCAACCCCGAGGCGAAGTACAAGGTCGTTATTGAGGCCCACGCCGACGAAATCTCTTATTTCGTCAACTACATCACCAAGGAAGGCTACTTGTACCTGCGCCGCAACGGCGGCTCCGATCCGTTAGTGGCCCCCAGCAAGCGCGTCAACATCTTCGGTACCAAGGGCATTGTGAAGGCCGTGTTTGGCTGGCCGGCCATTCACGTGCGCAAAGCCGACCAGGACAAGGCCCCCACCATCGAAACAGTGTTCCTGGACTGCGGGGCGGCCAGCGCCGACGAAGTGGAGGAACTGGGCATCCACGTGGGCTCGGTCGTCACGTTCGAGGACGAGCTTATGGTGCTGAACGACAAGTTTTACGTAGGCCGGGCCCTCGACAACCGCATGGGCGGCTTCATGATTGCCGAAGTGGCCCGCTTGCTGAAGGAAAACGGCAAAACGCTGCCCTTCGGCCTGTACATCGTAAACGCTGTGCAGGAGGAAATTGGCCTGCGCGGGGCCGAAATGGTAGCCCACCGCATCAACCCCGACGTGGCCATCGTGACGGACGTGACCCACGACAGCCAGTCGCCGATGTACGACAAAAAGACGGCCGGCGACATTTCCTGCGGCAAGGGCCCCGTCATCACCTACGGCCCTGCCGTGCAGAACAACCTGCGCGACCTCATCATCGATACGGCTAAAGAGCAAGACATTGCCTTCCAACGCGCCGCCGCCACCCGCTCGACCGGCACCGATACCGACGCGTTTGCCTACTCGGGCATGGGCGTGGCTTCGGCCCTCATCTCACTACCCCTTAAGTACATGCACACCACCGTTGAAACGGTGCATAAGGACGATGTGGAAGCGGTTATCCAATTAATCTACGAAACCTTGCTGCGAATTGAGGACGGCCACGATTTCCGGTATTTCGTCTAAACCACGGATTTATCGGATGAATCGGATTTCGGGGACGATTCTGGCTAATTGATTATAGGAAAGGCCGCTTCTTTAGCGGCCTTTCTATTGTTGCATCCATCTCCAAACACCTTAAATAACAGCGCACCAACGAAAATTGCATTTCCTACCAATCGTCCCCAAAACCCGTGGCATCCGACCAATCCGATAAATCCGTGGTTCAGACACCGCTTGCTGTTACCGACCAGCTGGGCCGGCGGGTAGTGGTGCCGTTTCCACCGCGGCGCATCGTGTCGCTGGTGCCGTCTCAAACGGAGCTGTTGTTCGATTTAGGCCTAGGCCAGCAGGTGGTGGGCGTCACCAAGTTTTGCATTCACCCACCGGAGGCCCGCCAACAAGCAGCGGTCATCGGCGGCACCAAAAACTTTGATTTTGCCAAGATTGCTGCCTGCCAGCCCGACCTCATCATCGGCAACAAGGAGGAAAATTACCAGGAGGGCATTGAGCAGCTGGCCGCGCAATGCCCGGTGTGGCTGAGCGACGTGGCCAACTTGCCGGGGGCCCTGCGCATGATCAAGCAAATAGGCCTAATCACGGGCAGAGCCCCGGCGGCCGATACCATGGCCGCTGCCGTGGCCGAGCGGTTCGAGGCCCTATCGGCGGCGGCCCCGGAGCCGGTAGCTTACCTCATCTGGCGCAAGCCCTACATGGCGGCTGCCGCCGGCACGTTCATCGACGACCTGCTGGCACGAGCCGGCTTTACCAACGTGTTTGGGGCCCTGGGGCGCTACCCCGAAATCGCGCCGGAGCAACTGGCCAGCGCCGCGCCCCAGCGCATTCTGCTGTCCTCAGAGCCGTACCCATTTAAGGAGAAGCACATGGCCGAGCTTCAGGCAATCTGCCCATCGGCCCGTATTCAATTAGTTGATGGCGAATTATTTAGCTGGTACGGCAGCCGGCTGCTGCACTCGGCCGCTTACCTCAGCCAGCTTCGCCAGCCATAAAGCCAGCGCCAGCCAGCTCGCTCCAAAACTGCGGGTACGACTTGCGCACCACCTGCGGCGCGGCTACCGCCAGGGGCCCCCGCATGGCCAGCGGCGCGAAGGCCATGGCCATGCGGTGGTCGTGGTAAGTGGCCACGGTTTGGCCCGCCACGCGAAAGCCAGTGGATACGGCCCGGAACACGCCGGGCTCCACCTCCTGCAAATCGCCGCCAAACTTGGCCAGCTCGGTTTGCAAGGCGGCGATGCGGTCGGTTTCCTTAATGCGTAGGCTTTCGAGCCCGGTCATATCGACGGGCAGGGACAGAGCGGTGGCCACCACGGCCACGGTTTGGGCCAAGTCGGGGCAATCGGTGAAATCCAGGCGGAGAATTTCCGGGCCACCCAGCCGGGGCCCCTGGCGCAGTTGCACGCCCTGCTCAGCAGGCAAATACGTGGTTTCGACGCCAAAATGCGCCATGATGCCCGCAATGGCCTGGTCGCCCTGCAATGAGTGCCGCCGCAGGCCCGGCAGCATAATCTCGGAGCCGACGGGCCCCAGAGCTACCAGCGCGTACCAGTAGCTAGCTGCCGACCAGTCGCTTTCCACCGTGTAGTCGGCGGCCTGGTAGCGGCCCGCGGCCACAGTTAGCTGGGTAGCGTCGGCGTTGGTCCGGCACAAGGCCCCAAAGCGGGCCATCAGCGTCACCGTCATAGCTATGTAAGGCCGCGAGCCGACGGCGCCAGTCAGAGTCAGCTCCAACCCACCGGGCAGGTAGGGCCCCACCATCAGCAGCGCCGAAATGTACTGGCTGCTGATGTCGCCGCGCACGCTCAGGCACGTGGGCCCCGCCACGGCCGTACCGGGCGCAAACCCGCCCAGCCGCAGCGGCGGATACCCGTCGTTGGCCTCGTAAGCAATGTCGGCCCCGGCCTGGCGCAGGGCCCCCACGAGCACGCCAATGGGCCGCTCCTGCATTCGCGGGGTCCCGGTCAGCTCGCCGCGCCAGCCAGTTACGGCCAAGTAGGCCGTCAGGAACCGCATGACGGTGCCCGCGTCTTCGGCGCTGAGCTGGTCGGTGCCGGGCGCAGCGGCCAGCAAGGCCTGCATCAGCTGGGTGTCGTGGGCGTCGGACAGGTTGCTGAGCTGGCCGCCGCCGGCCAAGGCGTGCAGAATAAGGGCGCGGTTGGCCTCACTTTTAGAGGCGGGCAGGTGGGCCAGGCCGCGCAGGGGGCGCCCGGGCCAGCGCAGGGAGATGGAAGCGTCGATGGGATTCGTATAGATGATGGATTAGTAGCGAGCCGCGGGGCCCTACAACTTGTGGTAGTAACGCAGGGCGGCCACGATGTCGGCTTCGGTCACGGGCTGGTCGTACACGCCGTGGCCGATGCCCTGCAACAGCGTGCAGTTGATGACGCCGCCGGCGTTCTTTTTGTCTTGCCGGGCAAAATCCGCAATGGCTTCGGTTTCGAGCAGCACGAACTGGATTTTGTCGAATACTGAGAACACGAAGGTTTCGATGCGGTCCAGCTCCTCGGCGCTCAGCAGGCCGCGCTGCACCGAGAGCCAGCTTTCGCAGACCAGGCCCGCGGCCACGGCCTCGCCGTGCAGCACTTCGCGGCCGGGCTGGGTGAGGAGGTAGCTTTCGAGGGCGTGCCCCACGGTGTGGCCGAAGTTGAGCAGCTTGCGGGGCCCCGCTTCGAGCGGGTCGCTGGCCACAATGCGCTGCTTCAGCGCCACCGACTCCCGGATAATGGGCGTCCAGTCGTCAGTGAGCCAGCCCAGGCGGCGTTGCCGCTCAAATGCGTCGGCGTCGGCAATCAGCCAGTGCTTCAGCACCTCGGCGTAGCCGGCCTTCAATTGGCGCGGGTCGAGGGTATCAAGCAACACCGGCGCAATGAATACCGCCAACGGCTCCTGGAACACGCCCAGTTGGTTCTTAAATCCTTGGTAATCAACGCCCGTTTTGCCACCCACGCTGGCGTCTACCTGGGCCAGCAGCGTGGTGGGCACTTGCACAAAGGCCAGCCCCCGCTTGTACAGGGCCCCACAGAACCCGCCCAGGTCCGTCACCACGCCGCCGCCCACGTTCACCAGCAGGGCGTGGCGGTCGGCTTGCCGCTGGGTAAGCGCGTCCCACACTAAGTCACAGGTGGCCAGGGTTTTGAATTCTTCGCCGGCCGGAATTTCAATTATTTGGTGGCCCGGGGGCAGTTGCGCTTCCAGCACCGGCAGGCACAGGCGGGCGGTGTTGGAATCAACCAGTACGAATACCTGGCTGAAAGCCGAGCGGCGCAGATAGGCGGCCAGCTCGGCCAGGGCAGCGGAACCAATGGTGACGGAGGCGTTCATGTGGTAAAAGTCCGCACAAAACCTGGCAATATTCTCAAGCTGTACCGCAATACTTAGCGGACAGGCGGGTAAGGCCATGTTGTGTTTACCAGGTATTTACCCCGTTACTAAAATAGCTATATCCTTGATATTCGAGCAATTGATTAATAAAAGTGTTATCAAATCAAAAGGTAATCTTTAATAAATTTGTCCAGGGTAGTCCCCGAATAGAAAACAAGTGATAATTTGCCCTCAAATTTTAGAGGTATGACCTTCCTTTTTCTCACTTTTTTTCATTCATAATGAAGAAGTTTACTCTTTTATTCCTTCTGGCGATGACCAGCTTGCTGCAGCAGGCTTTCGCCCAGAATCGGAGTATTTCCGGCCGAGTAACCGACCGCACTAACAACCAAGGTCTGCCTGGAGTAACGGTGCTGGCCAAAGGCACGACCATTGGCACGTCAACCAATAGCGACGGCATCTTTGTACTGAGCCTGCCGGCAACGGCGACCACCCTCACGTTCAGCTTCGTAGGGTACACGACAATTGATCAGCCCATCGGCACTTCCGCCACCATCAACGCGACGCTGGCCCCCGATGCCAAGGAACTCGGCGAAGTGGTTGTAACAGCAGCCTTGGGCATTCAGCGGCAATCCGGTCAAATAGGCTATGCCACTGCTAACCTTAGCAGTAAAGAAATCACCCAAGCCCAGCCAACTAATGTGGTCAATGGCTTGACTGGTAAGGTATCGGGCTTACAGATTCAAACCCTAGACAACGGAGTCAACCCGACGCCCCGCGTAACCTTGCGTGGCAGCCGCTCCTTGACTGGTAATAACGAAGCTCTGATCGTGATTGACGGTGTTATTTCGACAAACGACGTGCTGGGAGCCCTGAACCCTAACGATGTTGCTTCTATTTCTGTACTGAAAGGGGCTAACGCGGCGGCATTGTACGGTTCGCAGGCCTCTAACGGCGCACTGGTTATCACCACCAAGAAAGGAGGCATCACTCCTCAGACTACTTTCTCGCACACCTCGCAGCTCGAATCTATTTCGTTTCTACCCAAGTTCCAGACGGAATTCGGTCCTGGGTCTCCCGACTGGTACAACAATTCAGCTAACGGTAAGGCGGGAGTATTCTTCAGGCCAGATAATACTCCGGATAATGGTTATGGGTACCAATACCAGGGCTTCGAAAACCAGCAGTACGGGCCCCGCTTCGACGGTTCTCTACGACCTTTTGGACAAACCCTGGCCGATGGAAGCGTACAAATGCTAGCTTACGAGGCCCGGCCGAATGAGAAACGCAATTTTTTTAACACGGGCTATCAGGAGCAAAGCGGCGTGACGTTCTCGGGTGGCGACGAGAAAACCAAGTTCTACACCTCTTACCAGAACGTGCACAACAATGGCATCGTCCCTAAGGACAAGTTTGATCGCAACAGCTTTCGTTTCAACGCCTCGCGTGAGTTAGGACGTTTGACAGTTGGTTTCAACATTTCGTACTCGCAGCAGGTAACCGATGTCGCTTCGAATCTTGATCGAAATACCTCGGTGTATTGGAATGTGTTCAACACCACGGTACTGGCTCCGCTTACGTCGTACAAAGACTACGTGAACGACAAATATTCTGAGCCGAACTATGGCTACTTCAACGCTTACTATTACAACCCGTACTTCATCCTGGATGCTAACCGCAAAAAGGACCGCCGGAATACGGTACAAGGCGACATCAACTTGTCGTACAAAGTGTCCGACTGGCTGCGCGTGCAGTACCGCTTAGGCACCACTTCCACCGGCCAGACAAGCTTAACTACTCAGAACAAGTTTACACTTGACCCCAATTCGCCCAAGCAAATCTCCAGCTACTCCGGCTTCGTGCAAGACTTGAGCAGCAACCTGACGCGCCTCAACTCGGACTTATTCGTTAGTGCTGATAAAACTTTCGGTAACTACAGCGTGCAAGCTATTGTGGGCAACAACGTGCAACAGCTTGATAGCCGTTACGGCTACGTGGCTTCTACAGCACTTGCCGTACCAGTTGTAGGAGATGGATTTAACCTGGCAAACCGTATTGGTAACCTAGATGGCAGCGATGGACGGGCTCAAAGCCGTTTATACGCCTTCTATGCCGACCTTACCTTAGGCTACAAGGACTTTCTATATTTACATGGGTCGGGGCGTTATGACAACACCTCAGTACTTAGCGCTTCGAACCGTAGCTTCTTTTATCCCGGGGTCGACGCGTCATTCATATTCACCAATGCCATTCCAGCGCTGAAAGATGTTTCTTTCTTGGATTACGGTAAGATTCGGGGCGGCATCACCAAGGTTAGTCAAATTAACTTGCCCAGTGCAACGGGTATTGGCGTCTACCAGACGGGTGGTGCCTACGCACTTAATTCTACCTATGCACCCGGCAGCGGTTTCCCCTTCGGTAATGTAGCCTCTTACTCGGCCAACAACGGTTTGGTACAGCCGGGCCTTCTACCCGAACAAACACGCTCGATTGAAGCCGGCATTGAACTCAGCTTTCTTAAGCACCGGGTTGCGGGTGCTGTCACCTACTACTCCCAAAATAGCGTCAACCAGACGATTACGACAAGTATTTCAACGGCGACTGGCTACAGCACTTTACTGCTCAACGCCGGTGAGGTACAAAATAGGGGTATTGAAGCTGACCTGAACATCACGCCAATTCGCCTTGACAATGGCTTCAGCTTTACGGTTGGTGGCAACTTCAACTACAATAACAACGAAGTAATTTCGCTGCCCAACGGACTCCCGCAACTGAATCTGTCTGGCAGCGGCGTTGGCGGACAAACTGGCAACGCCGACTTATACGCCATTCCTGGGCAGCCTTTCCCTGTAATACAAGGAACGTACTACGAACGCACCAGTGATGGCCTCGTCAAGATGATGAAAGTAACCGACCGGAGCGATGGCACCTTAACCCGCTATGCCCCTGTGAAGGCTGCCGATACCAAAATCTTTGGCAACACCCAGCCCAAGTATAAGTATGGTTTCAACACCAGTTTTACTTACAAAGGGTTAACGTTGGCTGGGCAGGGCGAACTTCGCACGGGTTACGTGGTATACAATGCTATCGGTGAAAACCTCGACTTTACGGGAGGTGGTCAGCGTAGTGTAACATACGGGCGGAAGGATTTCGTCTACCCAAACTCGGCCATTTCTAACGACGGCGGAGTCACTTACGTCCGCAATACGGCTGGCTTGACCCCGGGCGGCTCAGAGTTCTGGGCCAATACTCCCAACTGGAACACAGGAGTAGCTGAAAACTACGTTACTTCCGGTATGTTCTTTAAGATTCGGGAAGTGTCGTTGAGTTATATAGTTCCGGTTGCCTTGGTATCGAAATTTGGTTTGGTGAAGGGAGCTTCGGTAAATATTTTTGGACGAAACGTATTCACGTATGTGCCGAAAGAGAATATCTACACCGACCCTGAGTTCAGCGGTGCGGCCGTTGGCAGCAACGCAGTTGGTATCAACACTATTTTGCAAACTCCCCCTACCAAGTTTTACGGGGCTAGCATCAACGTAACTCTTTAATCTGATCTGTCCAATGAAAATATTTTCTAGAGCTTTAATGGCCGTGGCGCTTACCGCCGCAGTGACCGGTTGTAAGACGTTTCTTGACATTAACACTAACCCCAACCAGCCAACCTCGGTAACCCCGGACGCAATCTTGGCTACCGCGCTGGCCACCACTGCCGCGAATTATACAGGCTCAAACCCTAGCACTGGTGTTAGCTACAACAGTTACGCAAGCTTTGCTGCTGATTACTGGGCTAAGTCGGGTACGGTTAGTGGTTTCTCTGAGGAGCGAACGTACAATTACTCTTCCACTTACTACCAAGGCTTGTGGAGTGGTACCTACGGTAACCTGAACAACTACAATCTTATTCAGCAAAGCGGCACTGCAAACGGTTACCCCAACCACGCAGCAATCGCCCGCATTATGAAAGTGTATAACTTTTTGCTACTAGTGGACGAGTACGGGGATATTCCTTACACGAATGCGTTGCAAGCAGCAGGAAATACAGCTCCTTCCTACGATAAAGCATCCGATATCTACAAGGATTTTATTGTGCAGCTGAAAGGTGCAGTTGCGGATATTAATGCGGCAGCTGCCGTTACCGGCGCTCGCACGGTGGGGTCTGAAGACATTGTATTTCAGGGGAATATGACGAAGTGGAAACAGTTTGCTAACAGTCTCCTGCTTCGCATCCTGCTTCGTGAGTCTCAGACCACTGACGCCACAATAAATGCATCTGTTGCAACGGAGATGATGGCTCTGCAAAGCGCAGCTGATGGCTTCATTAAGACAGATGTGGTGGTCCAACCCGGCTATGCGGCCAACTCGAATCAGCAGAACCCATTTTATGACCGCTATGGGTTCAGTGTAGGCCTCACTGCTCCCACCACGGAGTACAGCTTTGTAATGCCCACCGGCTATGTCATCCGGCAGGATACCCTAAACGCAGACCCACGCATCTCGCAGCTCTATAACACTGGCAAGAGTCCTGGCTACGGCGCCACTACTTACGTTGGAGCTAATGCAGGCGAAGGCACCTCTCCTACCTTTATTCCTACTAATGACATCGTTGGTTCGCGCTTTCTACAGGGCGGCACTTTCTTACTAGGCCCCAATGCTCCAACCGTGCTCATGCTCTTATCAGAGCACCTTCTTTCGAAGGCTGAAGCCGAAACGCGCAACCTAATGGCGGGCGGCCAAGCCGCTGCCAAAACGGATTACCTCAATGGTATTGAAGCGTCGTTTTTGTCTACTTATCGGGATGCTGTTACCGCTCCTGGTACGATAGCCGGCGCGACCACGGCAACCCCCGGCGTAGTACAATATAACACGTACATAGCAGCTAATACCACCAACCCGTTAGTGAACTACGAACTAGCTGCTACCAATGGTAGCTTGGGTAAACAGTCGGTTATTCTTTACCAAAAATATCTCGCTGAAAATACCGTCGCTAGTACTGAGGCGTGGAATGATTATCGCCGCGCTGCACAACCTAAAATTGAGATTTCGTTGCAAGCTGGCTCTAACCCATTCCCCAAACGCCTGTTCTATCCGCAAACTGAGGTGAACACTAACCTGTCAAACATTCCGACCGGCACTACTCAGTTCACGAAAATCTTCTGGGACGTAGTTGATTAACGTACTGGTACTTGCTTAAATAAAAAAGGGCTGCTCTCACGAGCAGCCCTTTTTTTTACCTGTTTTGCGCATAAGTACTTGGCTCTTTATTACAGCCCGGGGCCCAAGTGCAGAGAGCCCTCGGCGGGGGGGCCGTTCAGCACTTCGGTTTGCTTGCGGATGCTTTCGAGGTGAACCAGTTTGTAGAGTTCGCCCACGAAGTTCTTATTCAGGTGCAGCGTTTCGGCCCAGGCCGAACGGGTCGCGAAGATTTCCTTCCAGCGGTCGAACTGGAGAATCTTGACGTCATTGGCTTTCTTGTACTCAGCTAGCTCCTCGACCAAAGCCATGCGGCGGGCCAGGGCCTCTATTATTTCGCGGTCGGCCACGTCCATCTTCTGTCGTAGCTCGTCGGCTTTGGCTTGGTAGTCTTCGTTGCTGGAAGAGCGGCGGCGGTACTTTAACTCGCTGAGGATTTCGCCCAGTCGCACGGGCGTCACCTGCTGCTCGGCATCGCTGAGGGCGTGGTCGGGGTCGGGATGGGTTTCGATCATTAGGCCGTCGTAATCCAAGTCCAGCGCCTTTTGAGCAATGGGCAGCAGCAAGTCGCGCCGGCCGGCCATATGGCTGGGGTCGCAGATGAGCGGGATGTGCGGAAAGCGGGTTTTCAACTCGATAGCCAGCATCCAAGTGGGCGGGTTACGGTACTTGCTGGGCGCAAATGTGCTGAACCCGCGGTGGATGGCCGCCACATCGGTGATGCCAGCGCGCGCCAGTCGCTCCAGGGCCCCGGCCCACAGCGACACGTCGGGGTTCACCGGGTTTTTCACCATCACCGGCACCCCGGTTCCGGCCAATGCATCGGCCAATTCCTGCACCGCGAAGGGGTTGGCGGTAGTACGGGCCCCAATCCAGAGCACCTGGATGCCGTGGGCCAGGGCTTCTTCCACGTGGCGCGGCGTGGCCACTTCAATGGCCACGGGCAGGCTGGTTTCCTGCGTCACGCGTTGCAGCCACGGCAGCGCCGCCGCCCCGGCGCCCTCGAACGAGCCCGGGCGGGTGCGCGGCTTCCACACCCCGGCCCGGAACAAATCGATGTTGCCCAGGGCCTGCACGCCGCGGGCAGTGGCCAGGGTTTGGGCCTCAGTTTCGGCCGAGCAGGGCCCGGCAATGAGAAGCGGCCGGCCCTTACGGGCCAGCAAACGCGTAAAAAAAGTAGTCGGGGACGCCATGATTTCCATATCACCGCAAAGATGGGGCCCTACCCGTGAAACGTTCGGCTACCAGGCTGCTATTTAGCGGCTATCTTCGTACCCGCTGGGGCCTCTCGCTACCCGCCACAATTGCTACTGTATGACCACTCCCACCCTGGTTTCCCCCGTCTCGTTCGACAATACCGAGATTGCCTTCGCGGCTAAATCAGACGCCCAGCTGCGCAAAATGTACGGGTTGTTTGCGGCCATGAACAACAACGACCTCGTTAAGACCGGCAGCGGCCTGATGCAAGCCGCGCTGAAATGGGGCCTGCCGGGCACCAAGTTTCTCATCAAGCACTCCATTTTTGAACAGTTTTGCGGGGGCGAAACTATCGCCGAATGCCGCCCGGTAGTGGCCGCCCTGGGGCGTTACGGCATCGGCACCATCCTCGATTATTCGGTGGAAGGCGAGGGCAACGACGCCAGCTACGACCGCACCCGCGACGAGTTGCTGGCCACCCTTGAAGAGGCGAACCGCTCGGCGCACATCCCTTTTTCGGTGTTCAAAGTAACGGGCGTGGCCAGCGCAGCCATCCTGGAGAAGATTCAGGCGGGGCAGGCCCTGACCGTTGCCGAGCAAACGGCCCACACCCGCGCTGTGGCCCGCGTGGAAACCCTCTGCGACCGGGCCCATCAGTACGGCATCCGGCTGTTTGTTGACGCCGAAGAAAGTTGGTTCCAGCACACCATCGACGCGCTGGCCGATGAGATGATGGCCAAGTACAACCGCGAGCAAGCCATTGTGTGGAACACCTACCAGTTCTACCGGCACGACCGCCTGGAGGCGCTGCAAACCGCCCACGACGCGGGGGCCCAAGCGGGCTTTTACGTGGGCGCCAAGCTGGTGCGCGGGGCCTACATGGAAAAAGAGGCCCGCGTGGCTCGGCAGCGTGGCTACCCCACGCCCATCAACCCCAGCAAGCAGGCCACCGACGACCTCTACAACGAAGCCCTACGCTACTGCGTGCAGCACGTGGCCCGCATCAGCTTTTGCGCTGGTACCCACAACGAGGCTAGTTCGCTGCTGCTCACCCAACTGATGCAAGAGGCGGGCCTGGCCCCGGGCGACGTGCGCGTTTGGTTTGCCCAGCTCTACGGTATGAGCGACAACCTCAGCTATAACCTGGCCTATACTGGCTACCACGTAGCTAAGTACTTACCCTATGGCCCCATCGAATCGGTAATGCCGTACTTGCTGCGCCGCGCCAACGAAAATACGGCCATTGCTGGCCAAAGCAGCCGTGAGTTTTTGCTGGTGCGGCGCGAGTTGCGCCGCCGCCGGGGCCGGTAACGGGGCCCCAGCGCGTAGCTTGGCATCACAATTGCCTTCAGTAATGCGCCGGTCGCGGCCGGAATCGTCCGGCCGCTCCGTTTCCGAACCGTGGTGCCATACCCCTGCGTGGGGTGGCACCACCCGGTTCGGCTATTTTCATGGACTGGCACGCCGGCCCCCTGTTTTCATTCGCACAGGCTGCCCCCTTTTCGTTTACTATGACTGGTCGCATCCGAACCTACCTCATCCGCTACGCCCGCCAGCAAACCGGCACCGCTAGTTACCTCACCCTGGTGCAGGAAGCCGAATTGGGCCTGAACCTCGACATAGCGCACGAAAAATCGCGCCTGAATGAAATGCTCGCGGAAATATCCGCTACTGAGTACGCCGAAGGCAGGCCCCTGCTAAGCTGCCTGGTGAAAGTACCCGGCTCCAAAGGCCAAGGCGATAATTTTTACAAATTGTGCGAGAAGCTCGGCATGGGCGAGTGGCGTACTCTCAAGCAAGACGAAGAGTTTCTAAAAAATCTTGTGCGTGCGTGCCGGGACTTCTGGCTTGATGACGCTATTTTTCAAGAGTTTGCCTAAGCCCGGCGCAGGGATGGCGCAGGACCGTTCGCACAGCGAACAATGAAGGATAACGCAACCCCTCACGGGGCTACCCCGTTACAAACGCGGCCCGCGGCTGTGCCGGGGCCCTGTTTTTCTTCATTCACAACTCCCACGCTACTATGAATACCAACGATCGGAACAACCCGCAAAATTCAGGCACTGGCGCCGGCGCCAACTACGGTTCGGCCGCCACAGGTACGGGCGTAGGCAACAGCAGTGGCCTCAGCAATGAGGGTACTGTCTACAACGCTGGCACCGGCGTCGACCCTGCCGCAAGCAGCAGCACCACTACTTCCTATGGTACCGATCCGGCCGGCAGTAGCTACACCGAGGGCAGCACAATGAGCGGTATTTTCCGTGACCGTGATAGCGCCGAAAGAACCTACAACTCCCTGCATTCGCGCGGCTACGGCAAAGATGACGTAAACCTGCTCATGTCGGACGAAACCCGTAAGACCCACTTCGGCGACGACAACTTTCACACGGACTTAGGTGATAAAGCCATGGAAGGTGCGGGCGTAGGCTCGGCCATCGGCGGTACGGCCGGGGCTATCATCGGGGCCATTGCGGCCATTGGCACGTCGGTAGCCTTGCCCGGCTTGGGCTTGATCATTGCTGGTCCGTTGGCCGCAGCCTTAGCTGGTGCCGGGGCTGGGGGCCTCACCGGCGGTTTGGTGGGCGCACTCGTTGGCTCGGGCATTCCCGAAGAGCACGCGGCTGAATACGAAGAAGGCGTCAACAACGGTGGAATCGTGATGGGCGTAAAACCCCGTAACGCCGAAGATGCCCAATACTTTGAAGATGAGTTCCGTCGCAACAACGGCGACAAAATTTATCGGTACTAGTTTTCTGGTAGTATACTGCCCTAGTAAAAAGGCCTCTCCCTCTGGGAGTGGCCTTTTTTATTGTGCCACGGCATCCGCAAAAAGGAACCTTACGTAGAGCTAACAGAGGTTTTTAGTTGGCTGGGGCGGGGCACTTATTTACTTGCTGTGGGCGTTTGTAAGGCGAACGGCTACGCCGCAAGGCCGCTGATGATTTCGCGTATATTTGATTTTTCTATCGTTTTCTCTTCGCTGATGTCATTTCCTCGCCTAAAAATTGGATTATATGCCTTCCTGGTGATGGCAGTATTTGTCCTGGCTTCGTACCGGCTGTTTCGCCGCAGCACTTCGGCGGGTCCCACCAAGGAGCAAGTGCTCATTGGCACCATGGTGCAGGGTCTGAATAGTGCCCATTACCAGCCCGAAAAGTTGGACGACATGTTCTCCAAACGGGTGTTTGACTTATCGCTGAAGCGCGACGATTACCGCAAGACTTTTTTGCTGGCCAGCGACATCGAGAACCTGCGCCGTTACCAGAACGACATCGACGATGAAGTAAAAACTGGCCGGCGCGACTTCTTCGACCTCAGCACCCAACTAATGACCCAGCGGGTGAAGGAAATGCAGCTTCTCTACCGCGAAATCTTAGCTAAACCCTTCGACTTCACAACGAACGAGATGTTCCAAACCGACTTTGAAAAAGCTACCTGGCCGGCCGACAAGGCGGTTCAGCGCGAGTCGTGGCGTAAGATGTTGAAGTTTGAAACCCTAAGCCGGGTATCGGAGATGATGGACGCCCAGGAAAAAGCTAAAACGGCAAAGCCCTCGGCCGCCACCGCCGCCCCTGCGGCGGCCAACGCCAAGGCCCCCACGGCCCCCGAACCAGTACGTACGCCCGCCCAAATGGAAGCCGAGGCCCGCAAGCGCGTACTAAAGACCTACGATGACCAGTTTGCTGACTTGCTGGAAGTGAACGCTAGCGAGCAGTTGGCCAGCTATGCCAACGTCATCGCCAACACTTACGACCCGCACACCGACTACTTCGCGCCCAAGGCCAAGGAGGATTTTGATTACCAGCTCACCGGCCGTTTTGAAGGCATTGGGGCCCAGCTGCGGGAAAAAGATGGGTTGATTTACATAGAGGACATTATCCCCGGTTCGGCTTCGGCCCGGCAGGGCGAATTGAAAAAAGGCGACGCTATTCTGCGCGTGGCCCAGGGTGCTGCCGAGCCGGTGAGCATCGAGGGCTGGCGCATCACGAAAGCCGTAACCCTCATCAAAGGCAAAAAAGGCTCGGAAGTGCGCCTCACCGTACGCAAGGCCGATGGTACTACCAAAGTGGTGCCCATTATCCGCGATGTGGTAATCAACGACGAAGCATATGCCCGCTCGGCGGCCATTACCAGCAAAAACCAGAAGTTTGGCTACCTGGATTTGCGGACGTTTTACGCCGACTTCAACAACGACGGCAGCCCCAACTCGTCGCAGGACGTGAAGAAGGAGCTGGCTAAAATGAACCAGGAAGGCGTAAAGGGTGTGATTCTGGACCTGCGCTACAATGGCGGCGGTTCGCTGAACGATGCCGTGGACATGGGCGGCTTGTTCATTGACAGTGGCCCCATCGTACAAATTCGCGACGGCCGCGGCCGCACCACCGTGCTGGAAGACAAAGATCCCCGGGTGCAGTACAGCGGGCCTCTGGTAATTCTGGTGAACAAGTACAGCGCTTCGGCTTCGGAAATCCTGGCTGCGGCCATGCAGGACTATAAGCGCGCCGTGATTGTGGGCTCGGCCAGCACGTACGGCAAAGGCACTGTGCAGCGCATTGTGGACCTGGATGAGAGCCTGCCAAACGAGTTGAACAACCTCAAGCCGTTCGGTTCGTTGAAGTTCACTACTTCAAAATTCTACCGCGTGAACGGGGGCTCGACCCAGTTCAAGGGCGTGGTGCCCGATATTGTACTTCCTGATATGTATTCGTACTTGGAGGAAGGCGAAAAGGGCTCTGATTATCCACTGAAGTGGGACGAGATTTCCCCCGCCCGCTACCGCACCTGGAATACCCAGCCAGCCTACGACAAGCTGCGTGCTGCCAGCAAAGCCCGCGTGGCCGCAAGCCCAAGCTTTAACGTGATGAGCGAAGTAACCCAGATGTCCTTGGCGCGCAAGAAAGAGTCCATCGAGCCGCTAAACCTGGTGGCGTATCGCGTCAGGCAGCGCCAGAATAAGGTGGAGGCAGACAAGTACGAAGCTGCACAGAAGGCAACCACTAACCTGGCTTTTTCGCCCTTGCGTGCTGATGTGCAAGCAGCTAACGGTGACACGGTAAAGGTGAACCGCGACCAGCGCTTCACTAAGAACCTTAAGAAAGATATTATCATCGGCGAGGCCGTTTCAATCATCGAAGACCAGTTGTAGGGCCCCTGGCGCCTACCGTTTTCAAAGCCCTCAACCTTGCGGTTGAGGGCTTTTTTTTACGTTTCCTTAGCTACTATAAAAATTAGTAAATTGCCTGCTAAAAATAATTTTTAATAACTGCCAAATGCGCTTTTCAACTTGTTAACAATCAGCATTATACTAAATATTAAGGATCGTTAAATTAGTTAGTAAACAGGCAACTAAAAAGCTGCCATCGGGTGTTTATCTGGTATGACGACGACGCACGAAGAAACCCGCATCATTCCGCTCATCCCGCAGGCCGACCTGGGGGCCCCTGAGCCGCAGCAACTGGTGGCCGACGAGGCTTGGCGCAAGTCTATTCCGGCGCAGGTCTTCCTGAACTACTTCTTTGCCATCAACTACCACATCCAGGAAAGCGACGACGTGCTGGGCGGCTTGCAGAACTTGCCGTTCTTCCGCAACCACGCGGCCGAGCTGGGCGATGCCGATGCGGGGGCCCTCACTAAGCTGCTGCACACGTGCTGGAGCACGGAGTACGCCCTGCGCGCCACGGCTGAGCTGGGCGACGACAATTTCCTGCGCAACGCCCTGCACTGGACGTTCCCGCAGGCTTACCACGCCATTCTTTCGGGCCTCCAGGCTTTCCTGTACACCACCGGCGTGCGCAGCAACAACAACCAGCTGGTGCGCCGCGAGGTAGGCCGGCTGGTGGTGAAGAACGCCTACCCGCGCCCGGTCTCGTTCTACGCCGCGGGGGCCTACGGCGACTTCAGCATTCACCGGCTGCCGCTGGCGGGCTACAAGGCCGGGCTGCACATTGCCAGTAAAGGGATTGACGCCCAGGCCCAGATCGGCCAGTTCCTGCGCACCACGCGCAAGATGAAGGCTCAGTGGACCCGCGCCCAGGTGCAGGCCAACCCCAACACGGCCATCCGTAGCCAGAAAACTGGCCGGCCCCTCGACAAGTGGACCAGCGCGCATTGGCAGCAGATTACCTGGCGGCTGGGCTACACCACCATCTTCGACTTGCTGGGCCGCCTGCGCATCTCGCAGAGCAGCCGCGAGATTGAGCGCTATGTGGAGGCCGACATTGACTTTAAGCTCTTCCACGCTTCGCTGCTCAACATTGTGAGCTACCTCAACGGCATCCACGAAACCTACGTGGCCAAGGCCCTGGGCCTGGAGCGCTACCGCCAACTAGTGGCCGAGCTGCCCGCGCACTTGCAGGCCGGCTTTGTGCAGGAGCGCCTGCGCACCCGCGTCGAGCCCGTGCTGGCCCCCACGCCGCCCACGGCCCCGGCTGTGGCGGTGGAGGCCCCCACCTACCGCATGGCCGCCTAAATCACGGATTTTGCGGATTAGGGACGGATTTTGCAGATTCTGGGAACGACCGTTCGCAATATTATTTTTGACGAGCGAACCAGTCGCGCTTACCGGAGTTTTATTACTGAAAAGCCGCTCTCTTTTAGGAGCGGCTTTTTCATTGGCTACTTTTACGGCGGCATTACCCCGCCGCCTGCCTGCCCGCTAGAGCCCTGGGCGTGGGGCCCTAGCGGCCACAGAACCCCGGCTGCCGTCCCCAAAATCCGAAAAATCCGCCTTAATCCGCAAAATCCGTGATTCATTTAAGCGAACAAGAACTCCAGCGTCGCCATAAGCTCGAAGAGCTGGAAAAGCTGGGCGTGGAAGCCTACCCGTCGGAGCTGTTCGACGTGACGTTTTACGCCAAGGAAATCCTCGACAACTACCACCCCGAGCTCAATAACTTCCAGGAAGTGAGCCTGGCGGGCCGGCTGATGTCGCAGCGCGTGATGGGCAAGGCCTCGTTTGCGGAGCTGATGGACACCTCGGGCCGCATTCAGCTCTACATCAACCGCGACGAAATATGCCCTGGCGATGATAAGACGCTGTATAACAACGTATTCAAGAAGCTGCTCGACCTGGGCGACTTCATCGGTGTGAAGGGCCGCGTGTTCGTGACGCAGGTGGGCGAAACGTCCATCCACGTGACGGAGCTAAAATTGTTGGCCAAGGCCCTGCGCCCCCTGCCCGTGGTGAAGGAAAAAGTGGACGAGGCCACCGGCGAGAAAGTTGTGTACGACGCCTTCACGGACCCCGAGCAGCGCTACCGCCAGCGCTACGTAGACTTAGTAGTGAACCCCCACGTGCGCGACACCTTCATCAAGCGGACGCAGCTGGTGCAGTCTATGCGTAACTTCTTGAACGACAAAGGGTACCTGGAGGTGGAAACGCCGATTTTGCAGCCGCTGTACGGCGGCGCGGCGGCACGGCCCTTCAAAACGCACCACAACACGCTGGACATGGCGCTGTACCTGCGCATTGCCAACGAGCTGTACCTCAAGCGGCTGATTGTGGGCGGGTTCGACGGCGTATATGAGTTCAGCAAGGACTTCCGCAACGAGGGCATGTCGCGGTTCCACAACCCCGAGTTCACCCAGATGGAGCTGTACGTGGCCTACAAGGACTACAACTGGATGATGGACCTGGTGGAGGAAATGGTGGAGCGCGTGGCCATGACGCTGCACGGCAAAACCGAGGTGCAGGTGGGCGAAAACGTCATCAACTTCCAGCGCCCCTGGCAGCGCCTGACGATGTTCGAGGCCATCGAGAAGTTCACCGGCCACGCCATTGGGGCCCTGGACGAGGCGGCCCTGCGCACCGTGGCCGACACGCTGCACGTGAAGCTGGACCCCAGCATGGGCAAGTCCAAAATCATCGACGAGATTTTCGGGGAATACGTGGAGCCCAAGCTCATCCAGCCTACCTTCATCACCGACTACCCGGTGGAAATGTCGCCGCTGGCCAAGAAGCACCGCGACCACCCGGGCCTGGTGGAGCGGTTCGAGGCCATTTGCAACGGCAAGGAAATCTGCAACGCCTTCTCCGAGCTGAACGACCCAATTGACCAACGCAAGCGCTTCGAGGACCAGCTGGAGCTGGGCAAGCGCGGCGACGTGGAGGCGATGGTGCTCGACGAAGACTTCCTGCGGGCCCTGGAGTACGGGATGCCGCCCACGGCCGGCCTGGGCATCGGCATTGACCGCCTGAGCATGATCATGACCAACTCCAAATCCATCCAGGACGTGTTGTTTTTCCCGCAGATGAAGGCCGAAAAGCTGGACTAGCCCGAGCGCAGAACGCAAAAAAGGCCCGCACGACGAATCGTGCGGGCCTTTTTACGTCAGCTTAACCAATGGGGCAGCTTTAGCTATGGGAAGTTTGCGATGGGTACGTCTGATTTTGCTACTGAAGTGTTTGACCAATTTCAATAGAAGCTCCTACGACCGGCAATTTTACGAATAGCGCGGGCAGCCTTCTTTTAAAGCTGTTGTAGAGAGTATTACGCAGTTGCTGAGGCAGGGTTGCGCAGTTGTACTATTTTTTTTGCGGAGGCCCGCTCAATCGAGGGCCTCGGCCGCTTCCTGGCTCATCGAGCGCAGGAGGGCGTCGGCGGCGGCCTGATCGCCGGTGCCGGGCGCGGGGACCGCGGGGGTTTGGCCCAGGGCCCGTTGGGCGCGCTTTTTCAGGTCGTCAGCCCACTTAGTGGCCGACTCACGAATTTGGGAGCGGGCGTCGTCGCCGGTTTCGGGCGCCAGCAGCAGGCCGGCCACGATGCCGGCCGTGGCGCCGACCAGCAGCGAGAAGATCACTTTGCCTTTGTCGTCGTTCATAATAATCCAAAGAAAATAGCCGGTCAAAAGCCACCGTCAAAACCCGTTCTCCAGCTTGCCAGGAACCAGCGAAATCACGGTTAGTCAGTCGAAATCGGCGATGAAAAAAGCCCCGTGCTGGGTGGCACGGGGCTTTTCAAACTAACTAATTAAAAAGCACTTAGGCTTTTAGGTCGTTTAGCATTTTGATAATTTCGGCTTTGCCTTTGCCGAGTTTGTCTTGGAGCTTGCCAATGAGCTCGTCGCCTTTGCCTTCGGCAAAGACCAGGTCCTCGTCGGTGAGCTGAGCGTACTGCTGCTTCAGTTTGCCTTTCAGCTCATCCCAGTTGCCTTGCAGGCGTAGGCCACCGGCACCGGTCATATCTTCGAGCTTGTCCGAATACTCTTTGAATTTGGCTTCGAGGTCCGAGCTAATTTTGGTGGCTTGCTCGCCCAGCTGGCCGCTGTACTTGGTGGCAGCGCCTTTCCAGTTTTCGAGGGTGTTCGAACCTTTGTCAGGGGCCAGCAGGATGCCGGCGATGATGCCAGCGCCGGCACCGGCGAGGGCAGCGAGGAGGATTTTGCCGGCGTTGTTGTCTTCTTCTTGGTACGACATGGGGAAGGAATGAAAGAGAGTGAAAGAATCGTGAAGAAGCCGCGGGCCCGGGGCCCCGGCGGGGTGTGTCAGAGCCTAATACGCTACGGCGCGGCGAGGGTTGAGATAGTGGCCGCAAATTTTACGGGCCTGTGCCCGGTGGCGCGTATTTTCGCCCCGCCCCCGCCCCATGCCCGCCCACGCCGACTACCGCACCTTCTGCCGCACCGCCCCCGACCTGCCGGTGTTTGCCCAGCCGTGGTACCTCGACGCCTGCGCTGCGGGCGGCGCCTGGGATGCGGTACTGGCCCGCGAAAACGGCCGCGTGGTGGCCGCCTGGCCCTATTTCCACAAGCGGCGGGGGCCCTGGCGCTACGCCACCATGCCGCCCTTTGTGAAGTGGCTAGGGCCCTATTTGCTGCCCGAGCTGCGTGCCGATCCGCCCCGCGAAGCGGCCGCGCTGACGGCGCTACTGGCCCAGCTACCGCCGCTGGCTGCCTTTAAGCAAAACTGCTACCCCACGCTCACCGACAGGCAGCTGCTGCGCGGGCAGGGCTTCGGCCACACCACAGCTTATACCTACCGCCTGGGGCCCCTGCGCGACCTGGCGCGGGTGGAGGCCGGGCTGCACCAGGGCATCCGGCGCGACATCCGGCGGGCGCGGCGCAAGGTGCGCGTGGTGCACGACCTGGGGCTAGCCACTTTTTGGGCGGTGAACCGGTTGAGCTTCGCGCGCCAGGGCCTGGCCGTGCCGTACTCGGAAGCGCAGTTCCAGCGGCTCGACGGGGCCCTGGCGGCGCAAGGGGCCCGGCAGCTATTTTTTGCCGTCGATACCCAGGGCCGGGTGCACTCGGTGGCTTACCTGATTTGGGATGCTACTACAGCCTACTACCACCTGACCGGCGACGACCCCGCGCTGCGAGCCAGCGGCGCGGGCATTTTACTGGCCTGGACGTGCATCTGCTACGCCGCCGAAGTACTGGGGCTCAACTGTTTCGATTTTGAGGGCAGCATGCTACCGGGCGTCGCGCGGATGCGAGTGCGGTTCGGAGCAGTCCAAACGCCGTACTTTTTCGTCTGGAAATACCATTCCCGCCTGTTTGAATGGCTGGACAAATTGAAAAACTAACCTCTTCACCGATGCCCTTTATGGCTACCGAAAAACGCTACGTCCTCAACCCCGCGCCCTTCGTGGTGCCCACCACCGACGGCAAGCTCATTGAGGAGCACGTGGGCCAGGCCAGCACCGGCACGGCCGCCTACAGCCTAGCCCACATGGTGGCCCCGCCCCACTGGAGCGAGCCCTACCAAACGCCCACGTTCGACGAAATCACCATTGTGGTGCGCGGCCGCAAACGGTTCGAAATCGACGGCGACACCGTGGAGCTGCGCGCCGGGCAGGCCCTGCTCATCAAGGGCGGGGCCCGGGTACGCTACGCCAACCCCTTCGATGAGGAGTGCGAATACTGGTCGATTTGCGTGCCGGCGTTCAGCCCCGACACGGTGAACCGCGAGGACGACTGATGCGGGCCCCCGGCGGAACCGACCTGGCGCGCCTGCTGGCCACTTTGCAGCCCGCGCTGCACCCCGGCGACTACGTGTTCTGCGCGGTGGGGCCCGGCGAGCCCGTGCCGGCGGGGTCTCTGGGCTGGTTCCGGGAGGCGGAGGGCGTCACCCTCATTTTGCCCCGGGCCGAGGCCGACGCCCAAGGCCTCCCCTACGAATACGTGGCCGCCTGGCTGACGCTGACGGTGCACTCGTCGCTGGCCGCCGTGGGGCTGACGGCCGCTGTGGCGGGGGCCCTGGCCCGGGAAAACATTAGCTGCAACGTGGTGGCTGCGTACCACCACGACCATTTATTTGTGGCCCGCGCCGACGCCGACCGGGCCCTGGAGGCCCTGCGCACGCTGTCGGCCACAGCCACGGCCGCCCAGACTTAATCTTGAATTAGAGAAGAAGCAGAAGTCATGCAGCGCATCAAGCAGAGACGAAGCATCTTTCCCGCGTAACTATACTCGTCACGAAGTAGGGTGCGGGGCTTGTCCCCGCCCGTCGTTGAACGAAAGCCGACTGAACCGTTCAAGGACGGGCGGGGGCAAGCCCCGCACCCTACTTCGTTTTTGCATTCCACTTCGTGAGCAGTATAATCCTGATTACTGGCGCCGGAAAGATGCTTCGCTACGCTCTGCATGACATTCTTTTTTTGTGCAGTTTTTTCGAGAACAACTCTCCTTTGTAAATTCTAATCGATGAAAAAATTCCTACTCGCCTTGTGCTTGGCCGTTTCCGTAGCCGCCGCCGCCCAAACCCCCAGCGCCCCGGCGCCGGCCCCCACCGCGCCCACCGTCACGGCCATCCGGGCCGGGCGGCTGGTGGATGTGGTGGGCGGCAAGCTGCTCACCAATCAAATTATTCTGGTCAGCGGCGACAAAATCACGGCCGTGGGCCCTAATTTGGCCATTCCGGCTGGCGCCACCGTCGTCGACCTGAGCAACGCCACGGTGCTGCCGGGCCTCATGGACTGCCACACCCACCTCAGCGGCGAGCCGGGCGACAACTACTACGAGGACATGTTCCGCAAGTCGCCGATTGACCGGGCGGTGGTGGCCCCGGTGTACGCGGCGCGCACCTTGCAGGCGGGCTTCACGATGGTGCGCGACCTGGGCAGCGGCAGCCTCATCGACGTGAGCCTGCGCAACGCCATCAACGCTGGCACCCTGCCGGGGCCCCGGATGCTGGTGGCCACCTTCGCCCTGAGCGCCACCGGCGGCCACGGCGACCCCACCACCGGCTTCGCGCCCGGCCTGAAATTTGGCGAAAACCCCGATTTCACGGGCATTGCCGACGGGCCCGAGGAAATCCGCAAGCGCGTGCGGAACAACGTAAAATTTGGGGCCGACTGGATAAAGGTGCTGGCTACGGCCGGCGTGCTCTCGGAGGAAGGCAGCGCGGGCGCGGCCCTGTACTCGTTTGAGGAGCTGAAAGCCGCCGTGGACGAGGCCCACCGCTGGGGCCGCCAGGTGGCGGCCCACGCCCACGGGGCCGAGGGCATCAAGCTAGCAGTGCGTGCCGGCGTCACCAGCATCGAGCACGGCTCGCTGCTCGACGACGAAGGCATCCAGCTGATGAAGAAAAACGGCACCTGGCTGGTAGCCGACCTCTACGACGATGACTACATCCTGAGCGAATACGCCAAGAAGGGCTTTCCTGAAAAAATAATCGAGAAGGAACGCAGCGTGGGCAAGTTGCAGCGAGAGAACTTCCAGAAAGCCGTGCGGGCCGGCGTGAAAGTGGCCTTCGGCACCGACGCCGCGGTGTACCCGCACGGCGGCAACGGCAAGCAGTTTTTCTACATGGTAAAGTTTGGTCTTACGCCCATGCAAGCCATTCAGTCGGCCACTATTCGGGCGGCAGAGTTGTTGCAGTGGCAGGACCGCACCGGCTCGCTCACGGCCGGCAAGCTGGCCGACATCGTGGCCGTGCCCGGTAACCCGCTCGACGACGTGCAGGCCCTGGAAACAGTGCAGTTCGTGATGAAGGACGGCAAAGTGTACCGGAACGAGCCGAAGCGTTAGTCGGCGGCGACCGGGGCCCCAGTATCTCGCTTAAGAATTTCCCTGACCCATTTTTTATTCGCTATGAAACGCCTCGTCGAGAAGCACCCGCTGGCCATCCGCTGGTTCCACTGGCTGAACTTTCCCATCCTCACGCTCATGATTTGGAGCGGGCTGCTCATTTACTGGGCCAACGATGTGTACCGCATCGGCTGGGGCTCTACCACGCTGTTCAAGTTTTTTCCCGACGGCTTTTACAAGGCCTTGGGCATGCCCCAAAAGCTCGCCCAGGGCATGAACTGGCACTTCGCCCTGATGTGGCTATTCTTGCTCAATGGCCTGCTGTACGTGGGCTACACGCTGGTTTCGGGCGAATGGCGCCACCTGCTGCCCGACCGCAACTCCTTTCGCGAAGCCATATTGGTGACGCTCCACGACCTGGGCCTGCGCAAGGGCGCGCCGCCGGTGGTGAAGTACAATGGGGCTCAGAAGATTGCCTACACCGCCGTGGTGCTCATGGGCGTGGGTTCACTGCTCACGGGCCTGGCCATTTATAAGCCGGTGCAGTTTGCCTGGCTCACGAAGTTACTCGGCGGCTACGAGTGGGCCGGCGCCGAGCATTTCGCGCTCACCATCGGCTACGTATTGTTCTTTGTGGTACACATCGCGCAAGTAACGCGGGCCGGCTGGAACAACTTCCGCTCGATGGTGGCCGGCTTCCAAATTGTGGACGCGCAGCACCCGGTGGTCGGTGATCCGGTGGCCGGGGCCCCGGGCCGGCCTACCTCTCCTACCCTACCCGCCTAGCTCGTTTTGTAATGGACAACAATCCCGATTATTCCGCCCCGCCGCTACCCACCTCATCCGCCGACACGCCCGAAACCGACGTGGCCCGGGAAGCGGCCGGCCGCTCGCGCCGGGCCTTTATTGTGGGCGGACTAGCAGCCCTGGCTGGCGTCGGCGGCTGGCGCTGGCTGCTCACGCGCCCCGCCGACGAGGGCACGCCGTGGCCCTTCCGCCGGGTGCTCGACGCCAACGGGCGTCTCTCGCAGGCCTACTTCCGCGAAACCCGGCTGGCGCCTACGTTTCCTAAGTCGATGGCCACTAGCCGCCAAAACGGTAACATCGGCCTCAAGGAATCTTTCGTAACCGCCGACTGGCGCATGCGGGTGCAGGCCTACGCCCCGGCCGGGGCCCCGGCGCGCGTGCAGGAATTCACGCTGGCCGACATCAAAGCCCTGCCGCGCGTGGACATGACCACCGAGCTGAAGTGCATCGAAGGCTGGAGTATCAAGGTGAATTGGGTGGGGGCCCGGTTTTCCGACTTCCTCGAAAAGTACCCGCTGGCCACCGCCAACGGCCGGGAAGCCCGCTACGTCAGCGTCGTCACGCCCGACAAGGCTTACTACGTGGGCCTGGATTTGTCCAACGCCGTGCACCCCCAAACGCTGCTGTGCTATGAGATGAACGGCCAGCCCCTGACGAGCCCCCACGGCGCGCCGTTACGCCTGGTCATCCCGCTCAAATACGGCATCAAGCACCTCAAGCGCATCGGTACCATTGCCTTCGTGGACGAGCGGCCGGCTGATTTCTGGGCCGAGCAAGGCTACGACTGGGACTCGGGCCACTGATGCCGGGGCCCTCTGCCAAGAGCCCGTCCGAATAAGAACTATTATGCTCATCTGGCGTCCGCGCAGGCGAAGCCTCTCTCCCGCGCAAGTAATCCTGCTGACTGGATTATACTGCTCACGAAGTGGAATGCGAAAACGAAGTAGGGTGCGGGGCTTGCCCCCGCCCGTCCTTGAACGGTTCGGTCGGCTTTCGTTCAACGACGGGTAGGGACAAACCCCGCACCCTACTTCGTGACGAGTATAGTTGTGCAGCGGCGGCGCTTCGGCGGCGCTTTTCTTGTTTATTCGGGCAGCTTCTAAGCAATTGAAATTGAGACATTAATAGCTACTATTGCACAGTAAGTTATTACCTGGCGAAACGCCTGCCGGAGCCTCCTTTTCTTTCTCACCCTACTTCCGCCGTATGGACCAGCGCATCATCAACCTGTTCGACGAGTACACTCACGCTCCGCTCACCCGGAAAAATTTTCTGGACCGGCTGGCCAAGCTGACCGGCGGCACGGCCCTGGCCCTGGCAGCCCTGGCCGTGCTAGAGCCCGGCTACGCCCAGGCCGCCACCGTGAGCACTTCGGCCGATGACCTCGTGCTCGAAGACGTGACCTGGCCCGGCGACGGGGACCCCGTGAAGGGCTACCTGGCCCGCCCCAAAGGCAGCAAAAAGCGCGGGGCCGTAGTGGTCATCCACGAAAACCGGGGCCTCACGCCCCACATCAAGGACGTGACGCGCCGCGTGGCCCAGGCCGGCTACCTGGCCCTGGGCGTCGATGCCTTGTCGCCCCTGGGCGGCACGCCCACCGACGAGGACCAGGGCCGCACGCTCATCGGCCAGCTCGACCCCGCCAAAAACCTGAACAACTACCTCGCCGCCCTCGCTTACCTCCGCGCCCGGCCCGATTGCAACGGCCGCACCGGTTGCGTGGGCTTCTGCTGGGGCGGGGGCCTGTCCAACCAACTGGCGGTGCACGACCCCAAGCTGAACGCCGCCGTGGCTTACTACGGCCAGCAGCCCAAAGCCGAGGACGTGCCCCAAATCAAGGCCGCCCTGATGCTTCACTACGCCGGCCTCGACGAGCGCATCGACGCCGGCATTCCGGCCTACGAAGCCGCGCTCAAGGCTAACCACACGCCCTACGAGCTGTTCGTGTACCCTAATGTGAACCACGCGTTCAACAACGACACTTCCCCCGCCCGCTACAACGCCGAGGCCGCCAAGCTGGCCTGGGAGCGCACGCTGAAACTGTTCAAGGATAAGCTAGCGTAGGCAATTCTCCCGCATTTATAAATCAGGGGCCCCGCTGCTGGCAGTAGCGGGGCCCCTGATTTATAAGCCATTCCATAAAAATCACACCAGCAAACTCAGAAAATCCTGCTTGCCGTTCAGGTACTCAAACCCAAACCCTTCGTCGGCCATGCGGACCTTAATACCCTCTACGTCGTGCGGGTTTTTGACCTCGACGCCGATGAAGACGGGGCCTTTTTCCTTGTTGTTCTTCTTGATGTACTGAAACTGAATGATGTCGGTGCCCTCGTTGAGCACGTTGTTCACGAAGCGGCGGAGCGCGCCCGGTGCCTGGTTGAAGGTTACCATAAAGTAGTGTTTGAGGCCCTGGTGGCGCTGGGCGCGTTCCTTGATATCCTCCATGCGGGTGATGTCGTTGTTGGAGCCGCTCACGATGCACACCACTGTTTTGCCCCGTATCTGGTCGGCGTAGGCGTGCAGGGCCGAGATGGCGAGCGTGCCGGCCGGCTCCAGCACCATGCCTTCCTCGTTGTACATCTTCAGCAAATCTTCGCACACCTGCCCCTCGGGCACGAGGTGTACCTCGTCGAGCAAGGCCTGGCAAATGCCAAACGTCAGCTCGCCGGGGCACTTCACGGCCGCGCCATCCACAAAAGTGTCGAGGCTGGCCAGCGCCTGCCGCTGCCCGGCCCGGAGGGCATCGTGCATACTCGGGGCCCCTAGTGGCTGTACGCCGATAAGCCGCGTCTGCGGGCTAAGCTGCCGGAACACGCTTGATAAGCCCGAGGCCAGCCCGCCGCCGCCAATGGGCATGAAGCAAAAATCAATCGGCGCTTTGGTGGCTTTCAGAATTTCCAGGCCCACCGTGGCCTGCCCTTCCACAATGGCCAGGTCGTCAAACGGGTGCACGAACGTGCTGCCGCGCGCGTCGCAAAACGCCTGCGCCGCGTGGTAGCAGTCATCAAACGTGCGGCCGGTGAGGTGCACCGTCACCATATCCTTGCCGAATAGGCGCACCTTGTCCACCTTCTGCGCGGGCGTTTGAGCGGGCATGAAAATATCGCCCTGCAAGCCCAGCAGCTGGCAGGCGTAGGCTACACCCTGGGCATGGTTGCCGGCGCTGGCGCACACTATCTGGCGGCCCGGCACGGTGGTGGGCAGCGTCGAAATCTTGTTGTAAGCCCCCCGGATTTTGTAGGAGCGCACCACCTGCAAGTCTTCCCGCTTGAGCAGAATAGTAGCGTCGTACGTGCGCGAAAGCCCTAGATTCAACATCAAGGGCGTCTTGGTAATCACGCCTTTGAGACGGCGCGCGGCACGTTCTACATTTTCCAGGGTAACGGCGGTAGCCGCCGGAGCTTCCAGGTCGGGCATGGAGTAGGGCATTGATTAACAGCTTAAAAAAGAACATCGTGCTGAGCGCAGTGAAGCAGCTCTACCGCTTCGTTAGGTTGGAAAACCCTGCGGCGCGGTAGAGCTATTTCGCTTTGCTCGGCATGACGTTCTGAGTCAGCGCAGAAGCGGACTACGCCTCCACGTTCTCGCTCGTGCGCGAACGCAGCTCGCGCACGGTGGCGCCCGTCTGCCAGAGTTCCGAGTCGCGCACTTCTTTCAGCTCGGCTTCTAACTCGGCGCGGTAGTTGGGCGTGCTGCCGCGCTCAATGGTACGGCGGGCTTCCTCACCGCTGGCCACGCTGTCGTACAGATCATTAAGTACGGGCAGGGCAGCGTCGCGGAACTTGCCTTTCCAGTCGAGGGCCCCACGCTGGGCGGTTACCGAACAGTTACTAAACATCCAGTCCATGCCGTTTTCGCCCACCAGTGGCACGAGGCTCTGGGTGAGTTCTTCCACGGTTTCGTTAAAGGCCTCGGAGGGCGAGTGGCCGCGCTGGCGCAGCACTTGGTACTGGGCCTCGATGATGCCGGCCAGGGCCCCCATTAGCACGCCGCGCTCGCCGGTAAGGTCGGAGTACACTTCCTTCTTAAAGTCGGTTTCGAACAAATAGCCCGAGCCCACGCCGATGCCCATCGCAATGGCCTTTTCCCAGGCCTTACCCGTAGCATCCTGGAACACGGCGAACGACGAATTCAGGCCGCCGCCAGCCACAAACAGGCGCCGCAGACTGGTGCCGCTGCCCTTCGGCGCTACCAAAATCACGTCAATATCCTTGGCCGGGATGATGTTAGTTTGCTCATTAAACGTGATGCCGAAGCCGTGCGAGAAATACAGCGTTTTACCCGGCGTGAGGTATTTCTGGAGCGTGGGCCACAGCGCAATCTGGCCCGCATCCGAGAGCAGATTGCAGATGATGGTACCCTTGTCGGCCGCCTCTTCGATGCTGAACAGCGACTCGCCTGGCACCCAACCGTCTTTGAGGGCGCGCTCCCACGACGGCGTGCCCTCGCGCTGGCCCACGATGACGTGGAAGCCGTTGTCGCGCATGTTCAGCGCCTGGCCGGGGCCCTGCACGCCGTAGCCGATTATGGCAATGGTGTCGTCCTTCAGGAAATCGAGGGCCTTGGCGAGCGGAAATTCATCGCGGGTAATAACGGTTTCGGGTACACCGCCGAAGTTGATGGTAGCCATGGGGATTGGGGGTTGTTGTAGCGTAGACGCTGCGAGTCTGCGCGCGTGGGTTTAAAAAAGGGTGTCGTTCAACGCGCGGACTCGCAGCGTCCACGCTACATTCTTACATCGTAAAAACCTGCTCGCGGTCATTCAAAAACTCGTTCTCGGCCACTTCTTCGCTCGGCTCGCGGCGCTCAAAATCCTTGAGCTTATGGTGAAAGCCGTCGCTGGCCTTGATGATGGCAATGCGCGCCGAGCGCACAAACTCAATCAGCCCATAAGGCTGCAGAGCCTTGATTAAGCTGTCGGTTTCCTCGCGGTGGCCAGTGGTTTCAAACACCGTGTAATCCTTGCGAATCACCACGGCACGGGCGCCGTTTTCTCGCAGCAGGCGCTCCACGAGCACTTTTTCGGCAATCACGTCGGTGGGCACTTTATAGAGCGCCATTTCCTGCCAAATCACGTCGGCGTTGGTGTTGTAGTACACTTTGAGCACCTCCACCTGCTTCTCAATCTGCTTGGCGAGCTTCTCTACGACCTCCTCCGTCTCCACAATCACGATGTTGAAGCGGTGGATGCCCTCAATCTCCGAAGGCGACACGTTGAGGCTCTCAATATTGATTTTACGACGCGAAAAGATGATGGCAATGCGATTGAGCAGGCCCACCTGGTTTTCAGTGTACGCGGTGATGTTGTACTCTTGGCGGTCAACGGGTTCGGTGCTCATGGCAATTAGGTTTTAATCAGTATGGGCCGTCATGCTGAGCTTATCAAAGCATCGCTACTGCTCAGCTGATCATGATTACTGCCGCGGTAGAGATGCTTCAGCTGCGCTCAGCACGACATTCTTTTTATATTCAATTGCCTCACCGCAGCCTTATTTCCGCTACGCTGCACCCCTGCGGCACCATTGGAAAGATATTGTTCTCCTTGGTGACCATTACCTCCAGCAGAAACGAGCCGGGGTGCGCCAGCATCCGTTCCAGCGCGGGGCGCAGGTCGGCGCGGGCGTCTACGCGCTGGCCGGCAATGCGGTAGCCGGCGGCAACAGCTACAAAATCAGGGCTTTGAATATCCACAAACGAGTAGCGACGCTGGTGAAATAACTCCTGCCACTGCCGCACCATGCCGAGAAACTGGTTGTTGAAAATCATGATTTTCACGTCCACACCCGTCTGCATAATGGTGCCCAGCTCCTGGATGGTCATCTGGAAACCGCCATCGCCGATGACGGCCACCACGGTGCGGTCGGGGGCCCCCAGCTTGGCCCCGATGGCCGCCGGCAGCGCAAAGCCCATGGTGCCCAGCCCGCCGCTCGTGATGTTGCTACGCGAGTGATTGAGTTGCGCGTAGCGGCAAGCAATCATTTGGTGCTGACCCACATCCGATACAATAATGGCCTCGCCCTGCGTGATTTCGTTGAGCTGCTGCATGATTTCGCCCATCGTCAACTCTTCTGTTGTCGGAAATAATTCCTCCCGAATCACGGCATTCACCTCCTGCTCCGTATGGTCGTTGAAGCGGGCGAGCCAAGCCGTATGTTGCCTGGGCTCAACGAGTGCCGTGAGCAAGGGGAGAGTTTCCTTGCAGTCGCCCCACACCGGCACGGTGGCCTTCACGTTTTTGTCAATCTCGGTCGGGTCGATGTCGAGGTGAATGACCTGGGCCTGCTTAGCATACTTATCCAGCCGGCCGGTCACGCGGTCGTCGAAGCGCATCCCAATGGCAATCAGCACGTCACACTCGTTGGTGAGTACGTTGGGGCCATAGTTGCCGTGCATGCCCAGCATGCCCACGTTCAGGGGGTGGCCGGTGGGCAGGGCCCCCACGCCCAGGATGGTCCAGGCCGCCGGGATACCGCTGTGTTCCACAAACTCCCGGAATTCCTGCTCTGCCGAACCCAGCACCACGCCCTGCCCCCAGAGAATAAACGGCCGCTGGGCGTTATTAATCAGCGCCGCCGCTTGCTCGATGTACTCGGGGCGTACCACCGGCGCGGGCCGGTAGCTGCGGATATGGTGGCACGGCTGATACTCCGGCGCGTCGAACGTCTGGATTTGCGCGTTCTTAGTGATGTCCACTAGCACAGGGCCCGGCCGGCCGCTACGCGCAATGTAAAACGCCTTGGCAAGCGCTTCCGGAATCTCTTCGGCGTTGGTTACCTGGTAATTCCACTTCGTAACGGGGGTAGTGATGTTGATGATATCCGTCTCCTGAAACGCATCGGTGCCCAGCAAATGCGCAAATACCTGCCCCGTGATGCATACCAGCGGCGTACTGTCAATCAGCGCATCGGCCAGCCCGGTCACGAGGTTCGTGGCACCCGGCCCGCTCGTGGCGAGCACCACGCCCACCCGGCCCGAACTGCGCGCATAGCCCTGCGCCGCGTGAATGCCGCCCTGCTCGTGGCGCACCAGCACGTGGTTCAGCTGCTCCTTGAAGTCGTAAAGCACGTCGTAAATCGGGATGATGGCCCCGCCGGGATAGCCAAAAATCGTGTCGACGCCCTCGGCCACCAGGGCTTGCAGCGTGGCTACCGCGCCTGTGGCAGGCGCGAGGACCGGCACGGCTGGACTAGCGGCGAGCAGGGCTGAAGGCAGGTTCTGAAACATAATCTTCTTCTAGTAAATCAGTTATGCAACCGTGGCTGGCGTCGCTCACAGTGCGGATATACTTGAGCAGCACGCCCTGCCGGACGGGCAGCGGCGGCCGCCGCCAGGCGGCGCGGCGGGCGGCCAGCTCAGCCTCGTCGAGCTGCACATCGATGGTATTGTTGGTGGCGTCGAGGATAATCCAGTCGCCGTTTTGCACCAGGGCCAGGCCGCCGCCGTCGTAGGCCTCGGGGCAGATGTGGCCGATAACGAAGCCGTGCGTACCGCCCGAAAAGCGCCCGTCGGTTATCAACGCCACCTTGTCGCCCAGGCCCGCGCCCATGATGGCCGAGGTCGGCTTGAGCATTTCAGGCATGCCCGGCCCGCCCTTGGGCCCCACATATCGAATGACGACCACCTGCCCAGCCTCGATTTTGTGAGCTATAATGCCCTGGTTCAGCTCCTCTTCCGAGTTGAAAACGATGGCCGGCCCCTCAAACCGCAGCCCTTCCTTACCGCTGATTTTGGCTACACTGCCCTTGGTAGCGAGGTTGCCGTACAGCATCTGAATATGCCCGTCGGCCTTGAGTGGGTTGCTGAGCGGGCGCAGCAAATCCTGCTCAGGGCCAAGTGGTTGCACATGGGCCAGGTTTTCAGCCAGCGTGCGGCCGGTTACGGTCATCAGGTCGCCATTCAGCAGGCCGAGGTCGAGCAGGGTGCGCTGCACAGCGGGCACGCCCCCGATTTTCGATAGGTCCTCCATGAGATATTTACCGCTGGGCTTGAGGTCGGCCAGCACTGGCACGCGGTTGCTCACGGCTTGGAAGTCCTCCATCGTCAGCCGCACACCGGCCGCGTGGGCAATGGCAATGAGGTGCAGCACGGCATTGGTCGAGCCGCCGAGCACGGTTATCATCACCATAGCATTCTCAAACGCCTCACGATTAAGGATATCGCGCGGCTTTAGGTCCAGTTCCAGCAGGTTGCGCAGGTAGGCCCCGGCATCGAGGCACTCCTGGATTTTAGCGCGGCTCTCGGCCGGCAGCGACGACGAAGCGGGTACCGTCATGCCCAGCGTTTCGATGGCAGCGGCCATGGTGTTGGCCGTGTACATGCCGCCGCAGGCCCCCGGCCCAGGGCAGGCATTGTGGATGATACCCTGGTAGTCTTCCTCCGAAATATTTCCGTTAACTTTCTTACCATAAGCTTCAAAACACGACACAATGTTGAGCTGCTGCCCTTTGAACTCGCCTCCCCGAATGGTACCGCCATACACCATCAGCGACGGCCGGTTGAGCCGCGCCATGGCAATGAGGGCCCCCGGCATATTTTTGTCGCAGCCTACCACCGTGGCCAACGCGTCATAGTAGTGCGCGCCCGCCATGGCTTCAATCGAATCGGCAATTATCTCCCTGGATACTAGCGAGAAACGCATCCCAGGATTGCCGTTGGTGATGCCGTCGCTCACGCCAATTGTGTTGAAGCGCAGCCCCACCAGCCCCTGGGCGGTCACGCCGCGCTTCACCTCGTCGGCCAGCCCGTCGAGGTGCATATTGCAAGTATTGCCCTCGAAGCCCGTGGAGCAGATTCCCACGAACGGCTTGCGCAAATCCGCATCCGACAAGCCCGCGCCGATGAGCATGGCCTGCGAAGCCGGCAAACTGTCGTCCTGGGTGTAGATACGGCTGAATTTGTTGATTATCATGGTATTATTGCGGCAAATAAATTCGGTTTGGCCCTAAAAAAACCTTCCTGAGCCGCGAGCTAGGAAGGTTTTCTTTGGGGTAAGAAATACCTGCTAGCCCGCGAGGATAGGTATAATGACCACGGAAATAACGGGTAGTAGGAAAGGGCGCATGGCGGAGAGTAGCGTAGACTCTGCGAGTCCACGCGCAGGTCGTTTTTAGTATCGTTCAACGCGCGGACTCGCAGAGTCCACGCCACACTTAAATAATCGTGCTCACGCCCACCGCGATGTTATGGGCGTTCCACTGCTGCTCGTTCGAGTCGGCAATCCAAAAGGCCACGTAGCTGCCTACCTGCTCGGTGGTGTAGGGCGCAGTGGGGTTCAGCTCGGGGGTCAAAATATTATTGGTCAACGCTTCGTCCACCGCTTCACGCACCAACTCGGCTTCGGCCACCAGGCCCAGGTGGTCAAGTAGCATGGCTGCCGAGAGGATTGCCGCCAGCGGGTTGGCAATTCCTTTGCCCGTAGCTTGGGAGTAGGAGCCGTGGATGGGCTCAAACACTGCCACGGCGGCTCCCACCGAGGCGGAAGGCAGCAGGCCCATCGAGCCGGCAATCACCGAAGCCTCGTCCGAAATGATGTCGCCGAACATGTTCTCGGTCAGCATCACATCAAACTGCTTGGGGTTCACGATTATCTGCATCGCGGCATTGTCCACAAACAGGTAATCAACGGTCACAGCCGGGTACTGCAAGGCGATGTTCCTCACCACTTCGCGCCACAAACGCGAAGTTTCCAGCACATTAGCTTTATCTACCAGCGTAAGGTGCTGGCGGCGACTCACGGCCGATTGAAAGGCAAGGTGCGCAATGCGAGCAATCTCGGGGCGCGAGTAGGTGCAGTTATCGTAGGCCGAGCCATCGGCGTTGCGGCCCTTCTCGCCAAAGTAGATGCCGCCCGTCAATTCCCTGAAAATCACTAAATCAGTCCCTTCGATGCGGTCAGCCTTCAGCGGCGAGTGCTTTAAAAGTGCTTTGTAAGCCGTGACGGGGCGGATGTTGGCAAACAGGCCCAGCTCCTTGCGCATCCGAAGTAGGCCCTGCTCAGGGCGCACCTTGGCGGTGGGGTCGTTGTCGTACTTCGGGTCGCCGATGGCCCCGAACAGCACCGCATCGGCGGCGCGGCAGGCGGCCAGGGTTTCGTCGGGCAGCGGGTTACCGGTGGCGTCGATGGCGCAGGCCCCCACGAGGTGCGAGGAGAACTCAAAGCGATGGCCGAAGCGCTCGGCTACGGCGTCGAGCACTTTGACGGCCTGCCGACAGACTTCCGGCCCGATACCATCACCAGGCAATACGGCTATTTTCTTAGTTACCAGGTCCATGCACGTTTTTTTTCAAAGGCCTCAATGGCCGATTTTTGATTTACTAAAAAGTCAATGTCGTCGTAGCCATTAATCAGGCACTCCTTTTTATAGCCGTCGATGGCGAAACTGAACGTCTCGCTCCAGGCTGGCACAGCCAGGGTCTGCGAAGGCAAATCGACCACTAATTCCAGTTGCGGGTTGGCCTCGATAGCGGCTAGCAGGCGGGCCAGTACCTCGTCGCTCACTTGCAGGGGTAGCAGACCGGTATTCAAGGCATTACCCCGAAAAATATCGGCGAAGTAGCTTGAAATAACGGTCCGAAAACCAGCGTCGTACAGGGCCCAGGCGGCGTGCTCGCGGCTGGAGCCACAGCCGAAGTTTTTGCCCGCCACCAGAATCTGGCCCTGGTAGCGCGGGTCATTCAGCACGAAGTCAGCTTTGGGCGCGCCGTCGGCGTGGTAGCGCCAGTCGCAGAACAGGTTGGTACCAAATCCTTCACGGGTAGTCGCTTTCAGAAACCGGGCCGGGATAATCTGGTCGGTATCAATGTTTTCCAGCGGCAGCGGCCGGCCAGTGGTATGCAGGGTTTGAAATTTTTCCATTAGTTCAAATACTGCGTAATGTCCACGATGCGGCCCTGCACGGCGGTGATGGCCGCCACCAGCGGCGAAGCCAGCAGCGTGCGCGAGCCAGGGCCCTGGCGGCCTTCAAAGTTGCGGTTGGAGGTAGCCACGCAGTAGGCCCCGGCCGGGATTTTGTCCTCGTTCATGGCCAGGCAGGCGCTGCAACCAGGCTCGCGTAGCTCGAAGCCCGCGGCGGCGAAAATCTTATCGATTCCTTCGGCAATAGCCTGCTGCTCTACTTGCTTGGAGCCGGGCACGATGATGGCCTCCACATGCTGCGCCTTTTGTTTGCCCTGTACGTAGGCGGCCACAGCGCGTAAGTCCTCGATGCGCGAGTTGGTGCAGCTGCCGATGAACACGTAGTCAATCTGCTTGCCGAGCAGCGACTCGCCGCGCTCGAAGCCCATGTATTTCAGCGACTTGTCAAAACTTTCGGCTTCGCTGGCGGGCACTTCGCTCGGCACGTGGCCGGTGAGCGGAATACCCATGCCGGGGTTGGTGCCGTAGGTAATCATCGGCGTAATGGCGGCCGCCTGGTAGGTATACTCCGTCTCAAACATAGCGTCGTCGTCTGAATATAATGTCTGCCAGTAGGCCACGGCGTCGTTCCAAGCTTGGCCTTTTGGGGCGAAGGGCCGGCCCTCGACGTAGGCAAACGTAGTGGCATCGGGGGCGATGAGGCCGCCGCGGGCCCCCATCTCGATGCTCATATTGCAGATGGTCATGCGGCCTTCCATGCTGAGGCTACGCACGGTACTGCCCGCGTACTCCACGAAGTGGCCCGTGGCCCCGCCCGTACCAAGCTGCGAGATAACGTAAAGTATCAAATCCTTAGCCGTGACGCCGGGCCGCAGCTCACCTTCTACCGAGATACGCATGCGCTTGGGGCGGCTCAGTAGCAGGCACTGCGAGGCCATCACCTGCGCAACCTGGCTGGTGCCAATGCCAAAGGCCACCGCGCCAAACGCGCCATGGGTCGAGGTGTGGCTGTCGCCGCACACCATTGTCAGGCCCGGCTGCGTGAGGCCCAGCTCCGGCCCGATAACGTGCACAATACCTTGGCGCGGGTGGCCGAGGCCGTACAACTCAATGCCGTACTTCTGGCAGTTTTCTGTTAGCTTTTCCACCTGCAAGCGCGAGAGCAACTCACGGATGGGCTGGTCTTGGTGCAGGGTAGGCACGTTGTGGTCGGCCGTGGCCAGAATCTGGCTGGGGCGAAACAGCGGCAGGTTGCGGGCCGCAATCTCGTCAAACGCCTGGGGGCTGGTTACTTCGTGAATGAGGTGACGGTCGATGTACACGACGTCCAACCCCTCGATGGAGCGGACGACGTGGGCATCCCAAATTTTATCGAATAAGGTGCTAGCCATTGTGATTTTAGCTTAATTGGCAGCCACGAGCTTCTCCTGCTCCACGAGGGCGTGCAGGTCCTCGTCGCCCACCTCGCGCTTGCGGTCGGCGAGCGTGAGGAAACTGGCGTAGGCGGTGTTGAGGGCCGGGCGTTCGAAATCGTAGCCGAGCTTTTGGAGGCGGTAGGCCAGGGCGGCGCGGCCCGAGCGGGCGGTGAGCACGATGCTCGAATCGACGACGCCCACTTCTTTAGGATCGATGATTTCGTAGGTTTCGCGGCACTTAATCACGCCGTCCTGGTGGATGCCGCTGCTGTGCGAGAAGGCGTTAGCTCCCACAATGGCCTTGTTGGCCTGCACCGGCATACTCATCAGGTGCGAGACCAGGGCCGAGGTTTCGGCCAGGCGGCGGGTTTGCACGTTGGTACTAAGGCCGAGGTCGGGGTGCTGGCGCAGGATCATCACCACCTCCTCCAGGGCCGTGTTACCGGCCCGCTCCCCTACCCCATTGATGGTGCACTCAATTTGCCGGGCCCCGTTGCTGACGCCGGCAATAGAGTTGGCCGTGGCCAGGCCCAAGTCGTTGTGGCAGTGGGTGGAGAGAATGGCGCGCTCAATACCCTTCACGTTCTCGTACAGGTACTTAATCTTCGCACCGTACTCGTGGGGCAAACAGTAGCCGGTGGTATCGGGGATGTTGAGCACAGTGGCCCCGGCGGCAATGACGGCCTCGCACACGCGGGCCAGAAACTCGTTGTCGGTGCGGCCGGCGTCTTCGGCGTAAAACTCGACGTCCTCCACGAAGCTCTTGGAGAGCTTGACGGCGGCCACGGCACGGGCCAGCACGTCTTCACGAGTCGTGCGTAGTTTCTGCTGCACGTGCAGGTCGGAGGTGCCGATGCCGGTGTGGATGCGCGGGCGGCGGGCCCCCCGTAGCGCCTCGGCGGCCACGCGGATGTCGTTTTCGACGGCGCGGGTGAGGCCACACACGGTAGCGTCTTTGGTTTGGGCCGCAACGGCGGCCACGGCGGCAAAGTCGCCGGGGCTCGATACAGGAAAGCCAGCCTCAATCACGTCGACGCCCAGGGCCTCGAGTTGGCGAGCGATGACGAGCTTCTCGGCTTGGTTTAGCTTGCAGCCCGGTACCTGTTCGCCGTCGCGGAGCGTGGTATCGAATATTTGGATTTTTTGGACCGACATGCTGGAACTGCTCCTACCGGAGCATTAACAAAGTGGATATTGCACTGCAAGTACCGTTGTCAGGCGAGCAGCCGAAAATTATTTTCTGGGCGTTGTACTATTTCCAATCGTTCGCTTTTTTATCTTAAATATTTGTTAATAAATCAGTTGTCTCAACTGTTTCTACAATGCCCAATAAGCACACCGACCCGGTTTTTCAGCTCATCAAGTCGCTCACGCGCTCCGAGAAGCGGCATTTCCGGCTGTTTACTGACCGGCCAGGCGCCGGCGAGGGCCTAAAGTTTCTGCAACTCTTCGACGCCCTCGACGCCCTCGATGGCTACGACGAGGACCGCATTGTGGCGCAGGTACCGGCCCTGAAGCGGGCCCAGCTGGCCAACCTCAAGGCCAACCTGTATAAACAGCTGTTGAGTAGCCTGCGCGTGTACCACGCCGGCCAGAACCCCGACATTCAGCTGCACGAGCAGCTCGACTACGCCCGGGTGCTCTATAACAAGGGCTTCTACCAGCAGAGCCTACGAATGCTGGAGAAAACCAAGGTAGCTGCCCAGCAGGCTGAGCTACCCCACGTGGCCCTGCTAGCTATTGATTTTGAGAAGCTTATCGAGTCGCAGTACATCACGCGCAGCCTCAAGGACCGGGCCGAAACGCTGGCCACCGAAGCCCTGGACACCGTAACGCACCTCGCCCGGATGCACGAGCTGTCCAACGCCTCGTTGCGGCTCTACGGCTTATACCTCAAGGCTGGACATGCCCGTAACCAAACTGACCACGAACAAATTACAGCTTTTTTCGAGGCTAACGTGCCGGCGACGATGGGCCCCGACAGCACATTTTTTGAGAAGCTGTACTTCTACCAGGCCCATGTGTGGTACCACACCCTGAACCAAGACTTTAGGGCCTGCTACCGCTACGCCCAGAAGTGGGTGGATCTGTTTGAGGGGGCCCCACACCTGAAGGACACTCAGGCGATGCTCTACATCAAAGGGCTCCACAACCTACTGGCGACGCTTTTTAACCTCATGTACTACAGTAAGTTCATGGAAGTATTGCAGCAGCTGGAGGACTTCGCCGCTAACCAGACGCGCCGCGCCAGCCCCAACATCGAGGCGCTGCTGTTCCAGTACATCTACACCAACCGCATCAACGCCTACTTCCTGGAGGCGCGCTTCACCGAGGGCCTGGCCATTGTGCCGGAGCTGCTGGAGAACCTGGTTTTATACCGCTCACAGCTCGATTTGCACCGCACGCTGGTGTTTTATTACAAAATTGCCAGCCTGTACTTCGGCAGCGGGCAGTTCCGCAAGGCCATCGAGTACCTGACCCTCATCATCGACCAGAAGGACCTGAGCCTGCGCGAGGATTTGCAGTGCTTCGCGCGCATCCTGAATCTGGTGGCGCACTACGAGGCCGGCGACGACGCCAGCCTGGAGTACCAGGTGCGGTCGGTGTACCACTTCCTGGGCAAGATGGACGACCAGCAGCCGATGCAAGTTGAGATTTTTCGGTTTCTGCGGCGGGTAGGCAATATTGCGCCCGGCCAGCTCAAAGACGAGTTTATCAAGCTGAAAGACAAGCTAGTGGCCATTTACGAAAACCCCTACGACCGGCGGCCTTTTCTGTACTTCGACCTGATTTCTTGGCTGGAAAGCAAAATTACGGGCGTGTCGGTGCAGGACGTGATGCGGCGCAAGTTCCTGAAGCTGCGGTAGGGCCCCAGGCAGGTTTGGCGGGGTTGAGCGGGGTTTCGCGGGGGCCCGTCGAGGGGATGGCGGCGTTGGTCTAGCGGGCGGAAAAAGGGGCGGATGTGGACGAAGGTTTGCAAAGGGCAGGGTACGAGCGGCTTGCTCCGGTCTTCGCCAATCGGGCGGATAGCAGACCCCGCCAACCCTCCTTTTCCAACCTTTTCCCCCGGCCAGTCCAACCCACCGGGGGCCCTATTTTTCCCCAACCACTCATTTCTTTATCTCATCGCAACATGAAAAACTACCTGTTTCCGCTGCTGGCCGCGTTCGCCCTCACGGCTGGCATCGCCAATGCCCAAACCACTCCGCAGCAAGGCGGCGGCCGCCCCTCGCCCGAGCAAATGGCCGCTCGCCAATCGGAGCGCATGGCCAAAGGACTGGGCCTCAGCGCCGACCAGACCACGAAGGTGCAGCAAATTATGACGGCCCGCGACCAGGAGATGCAGGCCATGCGCGGCCAGATGCAGGCCGGCACCGCCACCCGCGAGCAAATGCGTGACCAGATGATGGCCGGCCGCACCAAGTACGACGGCCAGTTCAAAGCCGTGCTGACGCCCGACCAGTACACCAAGTACGCCGCCATGCAGGCCGAGCACATGCAGCGCGGTGGCCGGGGCATGGGCCCCCGCAGCGACAGCACCGACGCCAAGGGCAAGGTGAAAATCAAGAAAAACAAGATGAAGATGAAAGCCGAGTAACTGCCGGCCCGCCAGCTCTTTATAAGAAAAGCGCCCCTACTACGTAGCAGGGGCGCTTTTTTATGGATCTCAGCAGCGGCTTAGGCGGCAGCGGGTTGACCGGGGCCCCGGGGCTTTGCTAGCAGTGGGCATCGGCCGAAACTGCCTATTCTATTACTGGGCCCGGGGCGGCGTGGGGGCCGGCAGGGGCTTGCGGGGCAGCTTTTGGTCGCGCATGGCGGCGTTGTACACGAACGAGGCCACTACCACCGAAGCCTGCTTGAGGTCGTCGGCCACGAGGCGGTCGTAAGTGTCCTGGTTGGAGTGGTGGGTGCGAGCGAAGTAGTCGAGGCCGTCCTGGATGAACTGGAAGCCGGGTAGGCCCACGGCGTCGAAGGCCACGTGGTCGGTGCTGCCGGTGTTGCGCAGCGTCACGGTGGTGGCGCCCATATCGGCAAACGGGGCGAGCCAGGCGGTGAAAATCGGTTTCACGGCCTCGTTACCCTGGGCGTAGATGCCGCGGATTTTGCCGGCCCCGTTGTCGAGGTTGAAATAGCCGGCCAGCCGCTCGTGGTCGGGCTTGAGCTGCATGGTGGCGGGGTCGGCGAAGTGGTTCTTCACGTAGTTGCGCGAGCCGTGCAGGCCCTCCTCCTCCTCGCCCCACAGGGCAATGCGGATGGTGCGGCGCGGCTTCAACCCGCTGGCTTTGAGGATGCGGACGGCCTCCATCATCACGGCGCAACCGGCGGCATTATCGGTGGCCCCGGTGGCGGCGTGCCACGAGTCGAGGTGGGCCCCGAGCATCACCACTTCGCTTTTCAGCTTGCGGTCGGTGCCGGGAATTTCGGCCACCACGTTGTAGCCTTTCAGGTCCTGGGTTTGGAAACGGGTTTTGGTTTCCAGCTCCACTTCCACCGGAATGCCGGCCTCGGCGAGGCGGATGAGGCGGAGCTGGTCTTCGGTTGACATTTCCAGCTCGGGCAGCACGGGCTTGGCATCGGCGGCGTAGGGGGCCCCGTTGGTGGTGAACACGGTGCCGTCGGTACCGCGGCCGGGGCTGAGCACAGCGGCCGCGCCCTCGGCAATCAGCATGTCGTTCAGCTTGGTGCGCAAGGCCCGCGCGGCAAGCAAGGCGGCGGTGCGCTCGGCGGTGGCGGGCTCCACGGGGCGGTTAGCGGCCGTCATGGGGGCGGTGGCGGGGGCGTCGGCCAGCTTTTGCAGGTCGTCGGCGGTCAAGCGCCTGGCGTCGGGCTCGAAGTTGGGCTGCGGCGGGGTGGCTACTGGCAGCAGCACAATTTTGTCGCGCAACTGGCCCTGGTACTTGGCCAGGTCGGCCTCGGTGGTGGCCTTCACGACGATGACTTGCTTGCGCAGGGCCCCACCGGGCGTGCTGGGCGTCCAGGCCTTGGGCACGCCAATCATGGCGTGGTAATAAGGCTTGGTCATGGCCACGTAGGACTTATCAATGTCCCAGCCGCGGCCGAAGTCGCCCCAGGGCTCCACGGCAGCGTTGGCCAGGCCGTACTCAGTCAGCTTCTTCTGGGTCCAGGCATTGGCGCGGGCCAGGCCCTCGGAGCCGGCCAGGCGTGGGCCGCACACGTCGGTGAGGTAGAAGGCCGTTTCCATCACTTTGGAGCGGTTCATCCCCTCGTCTTTGATTTTGGCCAGGGCGGCGGCGTCGGTTTTTTCGGGGCCCTGGGCGCGGGCGGGCGCGGCCGCCAGGGCCAGCAGGCCGGCCAGCGGCAGTAGTTTGCGGAGCGAATAAGTAGGCAAAGGGCAGGAATTTTGAGATGAAAAAGTCCTTTAACGACGCTCCCGGCCGGGGCGGGTTGCACGGCCGCCGCGGCGGCCGCAGGGCCCTCCACGGCGGTAATCATTGGCTATGTATTAAAGTATCTGCTTTTATATACTTAGCGGCGCTGGGGCCTCATTGGTGCGGAGCGGCAAGCAACCCCAGCGCTGGAAATGCGTCTTAGGCCCGATAACTTTTGTTACCCAAACGGGTTGTCTCCCCTTATGAGCATTGTAACCAACGCGGTGCGCGTGCAAGGCCGGTTGTTGGCCCTGCTCGCGTGCTTTTTATGGCCGGGGCTGGCGGGAGCCCAAACGGCCACCACGCCCCCACCCGCGCCCACGGGGCCCCTCACCCTGCCCGAGTGCCTGCACTACGCCTTGGTGAACCAGCCCCTGGTGCGCCAGGCCCGCCTCGACGAGCTGAGTAACGAGGCCGATATCCGCATCAACCGGGCGGCCTGGCTGCCCCAAATTGGGGCCACCAGCACGGCGCAGCACTACTTTGGGCTACCCTTCACGGTGTTTCCGGACGCGGTAACGGGCATCAGCACCCCGCGCCAGCTGGGGGTGAAGAATGTGACGACGCTGGGGCTGTCGGGCACTCAGGTCATTTACAACAACGACGTAAACCTGGCCGCCCGGGAGGCCCGCTACACGCGACTCGCCGCCGGCCAAAACACCGTGAATACGACCATCACCACGGTGTCGGACGTGAGCAAGGCGTTTTATACTGTGCTGCTTTCGCAGCGGCAGCTCGATGTATATAAAGAAGACATCACGCGCTTGCAGCGCAACCTGCGCGACGCCAAGGATCGCTACGACGCCGGCATCGTGGACAAGACGGACTACTTGCAAGCCGAGATTTCGCTGAACAACTCGCTGGCCGGCCGCAAGCAGGCCCAGGAAGCCATCAAGGCCAATACGGCCAACTTGCAGCAGCTGATGGGCATTTCGGCCGAGCGGCCCTTTCAGTTGCAGTACGACACGCTCAGCCTGGAGCAAGACGCGGTGGTGGACACGCTGGAGCCGCTGAACCCCGCCAGCCGCATCGAGTACCAGCAGGTGCTGACGCAGAAGTCGTTGCAGGGCCTCACCATCGACTACTACCGGTTGGGCTTTCTGCCGTCGCTCTCAGCGTTCGGCAACTACAACTCGGTCTACCAGAATAATAACTTCAGCGACCTGTTCAGCCGGCGGTTTCCGAACTCCTACGCGGGTATGCAGCTGGGGCTGCCCATTTTCACGGGTTTCCGGCGCACCCAAAACCTGCGCAAGGCCCGCCTCCAGGACCAGCGCATCGACCAGGACGTGCTCTACGCCCGCAATCAGATTGGGGCGGAATATGCCGCCGCCCTGGCCAATTACAAGAGCTACTTCAACGACTACCTAGTGGGCAAGCGCAACCTGGAGTTGTCGAAGGAAGTGTACACGGTGGTCGATTTGCAGTACCGCGAAGGCATCAAGGCCTACCTCGACCTGCTGATAGCCCAGACTACGCTACGCACCTCGCAGCTGAATTACTACAGCGCCCTGTTTCAGGTGCTGAGCTACAAGGTGGAGCTACAGCGCACGCTGGGGGCCCTGCCCACCAATTATTAATCCCTCCGTTTTCGCTCGATGAACACTAAATACCTGGCCTTGTGCTGCACCCTGGGCCTCGTGGCCGGCGCCGCGTGCAGCAAAAAAGACGACGCCAAAAGCAAAAACGCGGCCCCGCCCCCCACCCCGGTGAGCGTGGTGGCCGCCCGCACCACCAACGCCATTTACTACAACGAGTACCCCGCCACGGCCGTGGCCCTCAAGTCGGTTGAGCTGCGCTCGCAGGTGACGGGTTTCATCACGGCCCTGAATTTCCAGGAAGGCGAACTGGTGCCCAAGGGCAAGGCGCTGTACGAGATTGACAAGCGCCAGTACGAGGCCGCCTACCAGCAGGCCCTGGCCAACCTGAACAGCGCCCGCGCCTCGGCGCAAAACGCCACCGTGAACCAAGTCCGCTACCAGCGCCTGTTGCAGCAAGACGCCGTGGCGCGCCAGCTGGCCGAAAACGCCACCACCGCCGCGGCCACCGCCGGCAGCCAGGTGGCCGCGGCCCAGGCCGCCGTCAACATTGCCCGCACCAACCTGAGCTTTGCCACCATCACGGCCCCGTTTGCGGGGCGCATCGGCATTTCGCAGGTGCGGCTGGGCACGCAGGTGAGCGCAGGCACCACGGTGCTGAACACGATTTCGAACGAAACCCCGATTGGGGTGGACTTCGTGGTGACGGAAACGGACATCCCGCGCTTTACGGCTTTGCAAAACCGGACCGGCGGCGCGGGCGACTCCACCATCCGCTTCGTACTGCCCGACGGCCAGCCCTACGGCGAGCCGGGTAAAATCCGGGCCATCGACCGCGGCGTGAACGCCCAAACCGGCACCATCACGGTGCGGGTGGAATTTGCCAACCCCCAGCGCCGGCTGAAAGACGGGCTGAGCGGCGTCATCAAAGTGCTGAACACGCAGTCGGGCAACCACCTGGTGATTCCCTATAAAGCTATTGTGGAGCAGATGGGTGAGAACTTCGTGTACGTGGCCGCCGGCGACAGCGCCAAGCAGCACAAAGTGCAGCTGGGGCCCCGCCTGGTCGACCAGGTGGTCATTCTCAAAGGCATTGCGGCGGGCGACAAAATCGTGACCGAAGGCGTGCAGAAGCTGCGCGACGGCGGCAAAATTCAGATAAGTGCCCCGGGCGCGGCCGTGGCCCCGGCTGGGGGCCCCGGCGGGGCCCCCGCGGCCAAGTAAGGCTGTTTTACTGTACCGAGAATTGTCAAAAGCAGTCATGCTCATCTGGCATCCGCGCAGTCGAAGCATGACGACCTTATAATCTGGCTTTTAGCGGATTATTCAAAAATATTATGATTGCAGAAACCTTTATTCGCCGGCCCGTCCTGGCCATCGTCGCCTCGTTGGTGATTGTGCTCGTGGGCTTGCTGGCCATGCGCAGCCTGCCCATCGGGCAGTACCCCGAAATCACGCCGCCCACGGTATCGGTGACGGGCAGCTACATCGGGGCCGACGCCCAGACCGTGGAGCAGACCGTGGCCACGCCCGTGGAGGTGCAAGTGAACGGCACGCCCGGCATGACCTACCTGCAAAGCAACAGCACCAGCAACGGGCAGATGAGTATGACGGTGAACTTCGACGTGGGCACCGACATCAACATTGCCGCCCTCGACGTGCAAAACCGCGTGGGCATTGCCCTGCCCACCCTGCCGCAGGACGTGCAGCGCCTGGGCCTTACGGTGCGCAAGCGCAACCCGAGCATCCTGATGCTGGTGGCCATGTACGCCCCCAAGGGCACGCACAGCTCCACCTTCCTCGACAACTACGCCAACGTGTTCATCAAAGACGCGCTGCTGCGCACCAAGGGCGTGGGCGACATCGTGTCGCGCGCCGACGACTTTTCGATGCGCATCTGGCTGAAGCCCGACAAGCTGGCCCAGATGGGCATCACGGCCGGCGACATTTCGGCTGCCCTGGCGGAGCAAAACGCCCAGATTGCGGCCGGCTCCATTGGGGCCCCACCGGCCGAGCACGGGCAGCCGTTCGAGTACATCGTGACGGTGCAGGGCCGCCTCGCCACCGTCGAGCAGTTCGGTAACGTCATCGTCAAAACTAATCCGAAGGACGGGCAACTGGTATACCTCAAGGACGTGGCTCGCCTGGAGCTGGGCAAGTTCAACTACGCCAACAACTCGTTCGTCGACGGCAAGCGCGCCGCCTACCTGCTCGTGTACCAGGCCCCTGGCGCCAACGCCCTCGAAACCTACGACAACGTGCTGGCCACCATGAACCAGCTCAAGAAGCAGTTCCCCACCGACCTCAACTACATCGTGCCCTTCGAGTCAGCGAGCGTGATAAAGGTATCCATCAAGGAAGTAGTGGAAACGCTGGTGGAGGCCCTGCTGCTAGTGGTCATCGTGGTGTTCCTCTTCCTCCAGAACTGGCGCTCCACGCTCGTCCCAGTGCTGGCCATCCCGGTGTCCATCATCGGCACGTTTACGTTCTTCATCCCACTGGGCTTCACCATCAACACCCTAACGCTCTTTGGCTTCGTGCTGGCCATCGGTATTGTGGTCGACGATGCCATTGTAGTGGTGGAAGCCGTGGAGCATAACATGAACGAGCGCGACATGAACGTGCTCGACGCCACGCTGGAGGCCATGCGCGAGATTTCGGCGCCCGTTATTGCCATTGCCCTGATTCTGGCGGCGGTGTTCGTGCCGGTGGGCTTCATCCCCGGCATCACGGGGCGCCTGTACCAGCAGTTTGCCATCACCATTGCTATTTCGGTGCTGATTTCGGCCTTCGTGGCCCTTTCGCTCACGCCCGCCCTGTGCGTGCTACTGCTGAAACCCACCAAGCGCGACGACAGCTCGACGGGCCTCAACAAGCTGTTTTTCAAGTTTAACAACTGGTTTGGGCGCGTCACCGAGAAGTACGGGAGTGGCGTGGCGAGCAGCATCAAGCACTCGCGCTTCGTGGTCATCATCCTGGTGTGCATCGTGGTGGGGGCCGGGCTACTATTCCGCAGCAAGCCCAGCGGCTTCCTGCCCACCGAGGACGAGGGCCGCATCATCGTCACCTTCAACCTGCCCGAGGGCGCCTCCACGGGCCGCACCGTGGCTACGTTGCACGAGATGATGAAGGAGCTGAGCAAAACTAAGGGCATTGCGCACTACGCCGCCCTGGGGGGCCTGAACGCGGTGAACTTCTCCTCAAAATCCAACTCGGGCACCATTTTCTGCCAGCTTGCGCCCTGGGAAAACCGCAAGGACAAGGCCCTGCAACTGCAAGGCCTCATCGCCACCGTGCAGCAGCGCATGGCCCGCTTCAAGGAGGCCACCACGGTGGTAATTTCGCCGCCCGCCATTCCGGGCCTGGGCAACACGGGCGGCTTCTCGTTCATTTTTCAGGAGCGCGAGGCCGGCGGCAACATCCAGACCTTTGACGCCAACCTGCAAAAATTCCTGGGGGCCATCCGCAAGCGGCCCGAAATTGCCTCGGGCTTCTCCTTCTTCACGGCCAGCACGCCGGGCTACAAGCTCGACATTGACCGCGAAAAAGCCAAGAAGCTGGGCGTCTCGATTGCCGATATCGGGGGGGCCCTGCGCACGTACTTGGGCAGCGCCTACATCAACGACTTCACGCTCTACGGCCGCACGTTCCGGGTGGTGGCGCAGGCCGACTCCTCCTACCGCGGCGACATTGCCAACCTGGGCCAGTACTACGTGCGCAACTCTGCCGGCGGCATGGTACCCCTGAGCACGCTCACCACCTACAAGCGCGAGGAAACCGCGCCCCTCATCTCGCACTACAACCTGTTTCGCTCGGCCGAAATTAACGGCAACCCAGCCCCCGGCTACAGCTCCGGCGACGCCATCAAGGCCTTGCAGGAAACGGCGGCCCAAACCATGTCCCGGAGCTACGGCTACGAGTTCTCAGGCCTGAGCCGCGAGGAGCTGCTGGCCGGCGGCCAGACGATTTACATTTTCGCGCTCTCCATCATTTTCGTGTTCCTGTTTCTGGCCGCCCTCTACGAGAGCTGGTCAGTGCCGTTCTCGGTGCTGCTGGCCGTGCCGGTCGGTATTTTCGGGGCCATCCTGGCGCTGTTTTTCCTGCCCAAGCTCACCAACAACGTGTACGCCCAAATCGGCATGATCACGCTCATTGGCCTTTCAGCGAAGAACGCCATCCTGATCATTGAGTTTGCCAAGGAGCGCGTGGACCGCGGTATGCCGCTGGTGCAAGCCACCCTGGAAGCCGTGCACCTGCGCCTGCGCCCCATCATCATGACCTCGCTGGCCTTCATCCTGGGCATTCTGCCGCTGGTGTTTGCCTCGGGCGCGGGGGCCCAAAGCCGCCAGACCCTGGGCTGGACGGTGCTCGGCGGGATGCTGGCGGCCACCGGCCTGGGCATCTTCATCGTGCCGGTGCTCTACGTCATCATCACCCGCTTCGCCTACGGCAAGGAAAAGCTGGCCGAAATGGAGAAAAACTACAAGCCCGATGAGGAGCACGGGGGCCCCAAAAAGGACGACGGGAACCCCGAAGACACCACCGCCAAAGACGGTGGGGCCCCGGCCGAAGGCACCATCGCCCCGGCCTAGCCCCGCCCCCGCTGAACCATCAGCCGAACGTCGTGCAACGGTCATCCGGGCACGACGTTCTTTTTTTGATGGTGGTCCAAAACGGGGTGGTCCGGCGGCTTTTTCTGTCGTCGGACCATTCTTATAATGGACCGGAGCCGCTGTTTTTTTCAGTAAGAGTGGCCCGACGAAGCCCTTTGGGCAATTCGCCAGACTACCCCGTTTAGCCACCGCCCTTTTTTATAGTCCTCCCCGTTTTTGTCCGTGCACCTCTTCGTTTACTCGCCCCTCAGCCCCGCCACTCGCGCCTACCTGTACCAGCACCTGCCGGCGGGCCACGCCGTCACCTTCGGCGCCGACGTGCCGACGTGCCGGCCGACCAGCAGGCCGCTGCCTTCCAGCAAGCCGAGGCGGTGCTGGGCAACGTGCCGCCCGCCTGGCTACCGGGGCCCCGGCCGGCTTGCAGTTCTGGCAAATCGATTCGGCCGGGTGTGAGCGCTACCGCGGCGTGCGACTGGGCGTACCGGTGGCCAACCTGAGCGACTTCTTCGCCTGGCCGCGCCGAAACCATAGTGGCGGACCTGCTGGCCCTATACCGCCACCTGCCCGAGCTGGCCGTGCTCCAGGCCGAAAAGCAATGGGTGGGCGGAGCTTTGGTGCACAACCGCGCCGGCCTGCTGCGCGGCAATCGGGTGGTTATCCTCGGAGCCGGGGCCATTGTACTGGCCATCCGCCAGTAGCTCAGTGGCTTCGAGTGCCCGGTGCAGCTGCTGGCCCGCACTAGCCCCGCCGCCGAGCTGCACTCCGCGGCCGACTTAAAAGCGGTTTTACCCGAACCCGATATCGTCATCAACACCCTACCCGGCAGCGCCGATGGATTTTCTCGGCCGGCTCCTGGAAGACGAGGGAAGGGGACTTATTTCTAAGCAACCCAGCTCATTTCCAGGCCGGCGGACCGCTGGAAAATCCCGTAGATTTGAGCCGTGGCTACTGAAACATTCAAAAAACACTGTTAGACAATTCTATCCCGAAAAATGTTTGCTAATATTTTTTTTGACTGGCTACGAAACATTAATGCACATCTAGCTATTGATGAGGTATACCTTCACATCAAACACCAATCCGCCATGCAAACCATCCTAATTGACGTTCTGAAGATTCCGGTTGATGATCCGATTGCGTTCACGTTTTTCACGGGGTACATGGCCATGGCGGCTGCGGCCGTATTTTTCCTCTTCGAGCGTGGAGGTGTAGCCGACAAATGGAAAACCTCGCTCCTGATTTCGGGGATGATTACCGGAATCGCTGCCGTGCACTACTATTACATGCGCAACTACTACATGGAAACTCACACGTCGCCCGTGGCCCTGCGCTACATCGACTGGACGCTGACCGTGCCGCTAATGGTCGTCGAGTTTTACTTGCTGGTGCGAGCCGCCGGGGCCAAAATTGGCCTACTCTGGAAGCTCGTCCTCGCAGCGGTATTTATGCTTGTATGCGGCTACATTGGTGAGGCCTTCACGGACGGTTCGAAGAGCCACTCGATGATTTGGGGCACGCTTTCCACGCTGGGCTACTTGTATATCCTGTACTCGGCCTGGATGGGGGAAATCGCACAACTGGCTGCCAAGTCTGAATCGACGGCCGTACAGAAGGGCGTCCGCTCCTTGGCTTGGTTCATTCTCGTAGGCTGGGCCATTTACCCAATTGGCTACATGGCCATGCCTGGCGGCTGGTTGGGCGCCGACGGGCTCGGATTGCTCCGCCCGCACGACCTTGACCTGATTTACAACTTGGGCGACGCCGTGAACAAGATTGGCTTCGGACTGGTCGTGTACGGCATCGCCCGCAGCGAGTCGGCAGCTAAGAAGGTTGTCCCGCAGGGTGCCGGAGTACTAGCATAGTATACTGCTCCCATCGCCCGGATTCCGGACAGTTCATTGCCCACGGGCCGTTGCTCCGCTCCGCGGCGTGGCGGCCCGTGTTAGTTCCCCCCCCTTTTGCCCCACGCACTATGTCGCTTGACTCTGCATCTGATTGGTCCCGGCGGCGCTACTCCTACGCGGCCGTGCTGGCACTGGCCGGCGTGGGCGCGGCGTTTCCAAGTGCTGCCTGGGTACTGCTGGGGCCGCCGCTGGCCGTGGGCATGGTGGTACTGGGCGTAGCGCACGGGGCCTGCGACCAATTGGTACTGCCCGCCGGCCAGCCCCGGGGCCCCGGAGCCGGCGGGTGGCGGTACTGGCTGAGCTTCCTGCTCGGCTACCTGGGCTTGGCGGGCTTGGTGGGGGCCCTGTGGTGGGCCTGGCCGGCGGCTACGGTCGGCGGTTTTTTCTTGCTGACGGTGTGGCACTGGGGTTCGGCCGACGCGCCGGCCGGGGCCCGGCCACCGGCGTGGCTGTGGCTGACGCACAGCTGCCTGCGGGGCCTGCTGCTGTTTGCCGTGCCCTTGTGGGGCTGGCCCACCCAAACGGCGGGCATCGTGAACGGACTGCTGGCCTTCACCGGGGCCCCCACAGTGCCCGCGGCCGCGTTGACCGCCGCGGCCGCAGCCCTCGGCGTGGTGGTGGTAGCAGGGCACCTGGCCCTCTGGGCCCGCTGGGCCTACCGCCGCCAATGGGCCCGGCTCCGTACCGAGCTGGGCGAGGTGCTGGTGCTGGTGCTGCTGCTGCTAGCACTGCCGCCCCAGCTATCGGTAGCCGTATACTTCGTGTTTTGGCACAGCTTGCAGCACGTGCTGCGCCTCACGGGCTGGCTCGGCTATGCCGCAGCCCCGAATCGGCCGCGCCCCGCGGCCGACTTGGGGCCGCGGCTGGCCTTCTTCCTGCGCCGGGCGGCCCCCCTTCTGCTCCTGAGCTGCGTGGCGCTGTTGGTGCTGGGCCGCCTGCTGGCCCCCTACCTAGCCAACGGGGCCGCTTGGTTCAGCCTGGCGCTGGTGGTGGCCTCCATCGTCACACTGCCCCACGCCCTGCTCGTGACGCTGGTGATGGACGCGCCCCGGTGGCGGGCCGAGCCGAGCGCAAGGTAGGCCCCGCCGTACCCGCGGCGGGCTAAACTTGATGCCCCCTTCTCCTCAACAAACGCGCTTAGTATCTGGTGGTAACTATCGTAGGTAAGCACGGTACAGTCGCGGCCCTCGTTAATCAGAGTGACCAGGGGTTTGCAGCCGGCTAAGCCACGCTTCTCTTTATAAATGCTTTTGTTGACGAAAATAGTAATCATCTTTTTCCAGAAGTCGGGCACCGCGCCAAACACCGCCTGCACCGTGCGTAATCGCCCGCTGCCGTCCTGCGTCACCACGAAATCGTAGGCCCGGGCGGGGCCCCCAGCAGCCACAGGCCCAGGAAAAGCAGTTGGGTTTTCACAGCAAAAGCGGGCGAAAAGAGCCCCAGACTAAGCGGCGCTTCTACTCAAAATCTGTCTTTTTTTCCGCAATCGTTGCCTACAAAACCACATCCGGGGCCCCACGAAAAAGCCTGGCCAGTTACGGCCAGGCTTTTTCGTGGGGCCCCGGATGTGGTTAGGCGTTGGCCTTTTCCATCAAGTCGGCCATTTCCTGCGAGATGCCGGTGGTGCTGAAGCCGCCGTCGTGCATCAGGTTTTGCATGGTCACGTAGCGCGTTAGGTCTGAAAACAGCGAGATGCAGTAATCGGCGCAGGCCTCGGCAGGGGCGTTGCCCAGCGGCGACATCTTATCCGCAAATTCGTAAAAGGCGTCGAAGCCACTGATGCCGGCGCCGGCCGTGGTTTTGGTGGGCGACTGCGACACGGTGTTGACGCGCACTTTCTTAAGCTTACCTAGGCGTTGGCCGTAGCTGCGGGCAATGCTTTCGAGCATGGCCTTGGCCTGCGTCATGTCGGTGTAGTCGAGGAAGGCGCGCTGGGCGGCAATATAGCTGAGGGCCACTACGCTGCCCCACTCGTTGAAGGCGTCCTGCTTCTCGGCCACGGCCAGCATTTTGTGGAACGAAAGGGCCGAAATGTCGATGGTTTGCTGGAACCACTGGTAGTTCAGCTCGCCGTAGTTCTTGCCCTTGCGGATGTTGGGGCTCATGCCGATGGAGTGCAGCATAAAGTCGAGCTTACCCCCCAACTGCTCCTGGGCCCCGGTAAACAGCTTCTCCAGGTCCTCCACCGACGTGGCGTCGGCCGGGATGATGGGGGCGTTGCACTCCTCGCTCAGCTTGTTGATTTCGCCCATACGCATGGCCAGCGGGGCATTAGTGAGCACGAAGCGGGCGCCTTCGGCGTGGGCGCGCTGGGCCACTTTCCAAGCAATGGATTTCTCGTTGAGGGCGCCGGAAATGATGCCGACTTTGCCGGCGAGCAGGTTGTTGGGCATGGAGTGAATAGGTGAATGAGTGAATGAGCGAATGAAAAAGCAACCCGGCCCTTTCTTTCACCATTCGGTTCAGGGCGGCAAGTTAGCCACTTACCTTTTCATTCACCCATTCTCCCATTCACTACCCCCTACCCTGCCACGACGGCCTCGCCACGCAGGGCCAGCAACTCGCGGGCGCTTTGCAGGGCATTGGCGCTGGGCTTGGCGCCGGCAATCATATGGGCAATTTCCCGGATGCGGTCCTCCTCGCCGAGCTGGCGGATGCGGCTCACGGTGCGGTCGGCGCGGTCTTCCTTGTACACGAAGTAGTGGGCATCGCCAGCCGCGGCCATCTGCGGCAGGTGCGAAATGGCCACCAGCTGGTGCTTACGCGCCATTTGCTGCATCATGCGGCCCACCTTCACGGCAATTTCCCCGCTGATGCCGGTGTCGATTTCATCGAACACTATCGTGGGCAGAGCCGTCTTATCAGCCAGCATGTACTTCACGCACAGCATCAAGCGCGAGAACTCCCCCCCCGATGCGGCCTTGCTTAGCGTCTGGGGCTGGGCCCCCTTGTTGGCCGTGAAGAGGATGTTCACCACATCGGTGCCGCTGGCGCTGGGGGCCCCGGCGCGGTGGTCCACTACGATGCGGGCGTTGGGCATGCCCAGGTCAGCAACCAGGGCACGCAGCTCCTGCTCGAAGCGCGGGAACGACTTGCACCGGCTATCCGAGAGCTTGGCCGCCTGCTTGGTCACCGCGGTCAGGGCGGCCTCTACGTCCTTGCGCACCTTGCTGATTTGCTTGTCGAGGTTTAGCACGTTGCCCACTTTCTGACGCAATTCGTCGCGCACGGCCACCAGGGCCCCCAGGTCGCGCACCGCGTGCTTGCGCTGCAAGGTGTAGAGCACGTTCAGGCGTTCCTGCAACTCTTCGGCGCGGGCGGGGTCGCCCTCGGTGCGGCGCTCGGCGGTTTCCACCTCGTCGGCAATGTCGTGCAGCTCAATCAGGCAGCTTTCCAGGCGCTGACGCAGCTCGCGGAAGTTGTCGGAATAGCTCGAAACCTGGCCCAGCAGCGACGAGGCATCCTTCATAATGCCGGTGGCGCAGCTCTCGCTGTCGCGCAGCCCGTGCAGGGCCTGGCTCAGCTTGTACTTTATTTCCTCGGCGTGCTCCAGCTGTTTCACCTCCTGCTCCAGGGCCTCCTGGTCCTCGTTGTCGAGACTAGCTTCCTCCAACTCGTTCAGCAAAAAGCTATTATAGTCCAGCTGCGCGTTAGCTTGGTTCGACTGGTCCTCCAGCGTTTTCAGCTCAGCTTCCAGCTTGCGGTACTGCCGGAAGGCGTTGCTGTAGTGCGTGCGCTGCGGCACCAACCCGGCGTAGAGGTCGAGCAGGTTGAGCTGAAACACCGTGTCGCCGAGCAGCAGCGTGTCGTGCTGCGAGTGGATGTCCATCAGGTTGGCCCCGATTTTCCGTAGCGCCTCCAGCGTCACCGGCGTGTCGTTCACAAAGGCGCGCGACTTACCCGTGGGGCTGATTTCGCGCCGCAGAATGCACTGCGCGTCGTAGTCCAGGTCCTCGGCCTCAAAAATATCTTGCAGCTGGTAGCTGGCAATATCAAACTGCCCCTCAATCACGCACTTACGCGCCGTATCGAACAGCAGCTTGCCATCGGCCCGGTTGCCCAGCAGCAGCCCAATGGCCCCCAGCATGATGGATTTGCCGGCCCCCGTTTCGCCAGTAATGATGTTGAGCAGCGGCGACGGCCGAAGCTCCAGCGACTCGATCAGGGCGTAATTCTGAATGCGTAAATCGACTAACATAATTGGGTAGATGGGGCCGGGGTGCGCACGGGGTATCGTGGCCAACTGTAGCTATTCTAGCTGAATAAGTAATTAGGCCGGTGCTCTGCAAGGCCCCAACGCATTATTTATTAAAGTTAGCCCCAAAGTTTTGGCAAATGCTAATACCCGCCCAGTTATGTAATAACCAATATATTACCATCCCACCGCCTTAGCGGGACGTGAGAATGGCCTGGTATTTCTGCGCGTTGGTCGCGTCGATGTTCACCAACATCGTCACCAGTTGCTGCTTCTGGTTTTGGTCGGAGCTGGTGCGGAAAATATTAGCAATCTCGTCGGCCTTAGCGTCGAAGAAGTACCGGAAAATTGGCTCGCTCACCCGCAGCGACGCCGCCGCGTTGATGCCCGTGAGGGCCCCCAGCACGGCCGTACGCGCCTCGTCGGGCTTCTCGATGAACAGGTCCATCCCCTGCCGGTAGTAGGCGTACGAGCCGGTACGGAAGGCTTCGAGCTGCGGGTCGGTAAGGTTGGTGAGCAGCTGGTAGCGGCTGCGCAGGCCCCCGCCGTTGGACCAGCTCGGGTCCTGGCCCTCGCTACTGATCTGCGAGGCCGAATAGGTCATGATGAGCCGGGCGTTTTCAAAATACTGCGTGCCCCCGAGCCGGCTAAACGTGTCGCGGTCGAGCCCGATGATGATATTGGCATAAAAGCCCAGCAGCGACGAGAGGTTGGAAACGAAGCTGTTGGGCGAAAAATCGAGCGAGTTGGGCGGCGGGTAGTTAAAATTAAAGCTCTTATCGACGATACTGATGACGTTGGTTTCGTAGCCGGTGCCGTAAATCGGGCGGGTCGAAAGCAACCGCATCGTGGCCTGGTACGACGGCGACGCACCGCCTGTAAGTACAATGAACATGCGGCACTTGATACGCTCTTTTTCCTGATACGTAGTGCTGGTCCAGGTGCGGGTGTTGAGGAACTCCTGGATTTTGCTTTGCATACTAGCCACGATGCTCTGGTCGGTAATCACCACGCTCGGCCCGATGGACACCTCCACGGTGCAATTCAGCTCCTGGGCCCGGGCGGGGGGCCCCAGCAACAATAGCAGCAGCGGCAACAGGGACCAGGTCTTAGGCATCATAAAGTCAATCAAATAGTTATGACAGCAGCGAGGCGGGCCAAAACCAAGCGCACCAGCTCACCGGCTAGGTCCGTTTTAGCCATCAATTCAAAGGTAACTACCTGGCCGGCGCGGTCCAGCACGCTCACTTTGTTAGTGTCATGGCCAAACCCGGCCCCAGCATCGCGCAGTGAGTTCAAGACTACGAGGTCGAAGTTTTTGCGGTGCAGTTTGCCCTGGGCGTGGGCTAGCTCGTTCGTCGTCTCCAACGCAAAACCCACGGCAAATTGTTCAGCCCGCTTGGTTTGGCCGAGGGTGGCGGCGATGTCCACGTTCTTCACCAGCTCCAGCGTGAGCGTGTCGCCGGCTTTTTTAATCTTCTCGGCGGCCACATGGGCGGGCCGGTAGTCGGCCACCGCGGCGGCAAACACCCATACGTCGGCAGCGGGGGCCCCGGCAGCGGCAGCGGCGTACATCTCGGCGGCGGTTCCCACGCGCGTCAACTGCACGGCCGGGTGAGCCGGTGCGGGCAAGGCGCTGGGCCCGCTGATGAGGTCCACCCGGGCCCCCGCCGCCGCAAAGGCCTCGGCCAGCGCGTAGCCCATCTTGCCCGTCGACCGGTTGCCCAGGAACCGCACCGGGTCCAGCGGCTCGTAGGTAGGGCCCGCGGTAATCAAGACGCGCATTTATTCAGTTATCAATTGACAGTGAGCAGATAACAGTTGGACCCTGATCAGCTTGTTGGACTAAAAAACGTCGCTAGCTCAGCCACAATCTGCTCGGGCTCCAGCATGCGGCCGGGGCCCACGAGGCCGCTGGCCAGCTCGCCACTGGGCGAATCGAACACGTGGTTGCCGTAGCTGCGCAGGCGCGCCAGATTCTGCGCCACGGCCGGGTGGGCATACATGTCCAGGTCCATGGCCGGGGCCAGAAACACCGGGCAGCGGGCCGACAAGTATACGGCGCTCAGTAAGTTGGGGCACAGGCCGTTGGCCAGCTGGCCTAGCGTGTTGGCGCTGGCCGGCGCAATGAGCAGCGCATCGGCCCACAGGCCCAACTCGACGTGGTTGTGCCACTGCCCAGAGGCCGCATCACGCAAAAAGCCCGTCAGGACGGGCTTTTTGGAAAGGGTGCCCAGCGTGAGGGGCGTAACGAAGGCGGCGGCGGCTTCAGTGAGGATGACCTGCACCTCGGCCCCGGCCTGCACTAGCAGCCGCGTGAGGGCGGCGGCTTTGTAGGCGGCGATGCTGCCGCTCACGCCCAGCAGCAGGCGGCGGCCTGCCAGCGGCGACAAGGGCAACGAAGCGGGTAGCAGCACCGGCGGCAATTAGAACAGTTCGCGGGCCAGGGGCATTTCCACCGGATCGGGGGTGGTGTAGTGCAACTTGCCTTCCAGGAACTCCTCGATGGCGAGGCTAGTAGGCTTGGGCATTCGCTCGTAGTGCTTCGATACCTCGATTTGCTCGCGGTTCTCGAAAACTTCTTCCAGGTTGTCAACGGTCGAGGCGAACTCGGCCAGGCGGTCGTTCAGCTCTTCCTTCAGCTTGATGGAGAGTTGGTTGGCGCGCTTCGAGATGACGGAAATGGCTTCGTACACGTTGCCGCTTTCGATGCTAAAATCGGCCATGTTGCGCGTCACGATGGAACTGGATACGGCGTTGGGAGCGGGTTTCATGGGCAGTTAATTAATTGTTTTATTATTGAATGGTCTGATTGTTAAGTGGTTTTACTGTTAAATTGCTGATGGCTAACTGTTGAACATTAATTAAATAATTAACCAGCGATCAACAATGCAACAATAAAACCATTCAACGCATTACTTGGCTGCCGCGGCCTCGGCCCCGGGGATGGCTTTCAGCCGTTCCAGCTCGGCGCGGCTGTCGTCGTACATGACCTGGGCCAGCTTCAGGCTTTTGCTCTGCGGGAAGGTGTCGATGTAGTGCTGATAGAACGCCACGGCATCGAGAAACCGTTCGCGTTGCTTCGATTCAATGCTCTCCTTGGCCCAGGCATACTGGGCACTCAGGCGCAGGAAATCGGCTTGGTCGATGAATGGCGAAGCTGGGTAGTTCTGCTCAAACACGCCCATTGCCGTCACGGCGGCCTGGTTATAGCGCAGCTTGTAGTACAGCTCAGCGGCACCGAAGGCCTTGCTTTCCAGCTTCTTCTGTAATTCCTGCGACATAACCTCCGTTTCCGGCCGAAATTTACTTTCGGGGTAGCGGTTAATGAAGTCCTGGATGACTTCGAGCGCCGACGTGGTGTTGGTCTGGTCCAGCTCGAAGCCCGGCGAGTCGCGGAACAGCGATTTGGCGTGCATAAATGAGGCCTCCTCGGTGTACACCGAGTTGGGGTACGTGTCGGTGAACTGCTTGAAGTAGTAGGCCCCCAGCACGTAATTGCGCTGCTTGAAGTTGGTGTTGGCGAAGTAAAACTGCGCCTTCTCAGCCTCGGGCCGGCCCTTGAGCAGCGGAATAAGGTCTTCGAGCAGCGTGCCGGCGCGGAAGTAGTCGCCCGCATCGTAGTAGCGGACGGCGGCTTCGTATTTTTTATTCACGTCGCCGCTCTTGAGCAGCTTCTGGTAGCCAGGGTTGCAGGCCCCCAGCAGCAGCGCGGCCAGGCAGAAGAAAACGAGCGTTAAGCGGGAAAATGGCATAAGTAACAACAAAGGTACGCTGGCAATCACAAACCGGAAACGGCTTTCGGGGCCCCGGGCTAGCGGCGGCGGGCCGTTGGCTTTCACCGGACCGCCGCCGGGGCCCCAAGGGTTGCATTCAGGGCCGGGCAGCAGGCTTGACGGGGGCAGGCGGCTTGGGGGTGGCGGGGGCGGGCGGCTTGCGCGGGGCGGCGCTGGGGGCCCCACGAGTAGTTTTTTTAGCTGGGCGCTTGGCCCGCACGGGCTTTTTCTTGCGGATGGGCTTGCGGGGCGGGCGGTCGTCGAACTGCTTGCCCAGCACCTGGCGGCGGGTGGGCCGCTCGGTGTCGCGCCAGCGGAAGCCCTTGAGGCGCGTGTCAGGCTCCTTTATTTCGTGCAGCGGGATAAAGTTGGCGTCGGGGTTGACCAACATCGTGATTCTTTGCAGCTTGTTGTCAGCAAAGCGCAGCGTCATCGTGGCCGACACGCCCTTGTTCAGGCCCGTTACCACGGTGTCGCCGTCGAGGGCGTAGGCGATGCTTTCGGCGTTGCCCAGCACGTCGATGCGCCCAATCTGGCCCTCGCGGAAGTAGGCCATGATGTTGCGGCCCTTCATCTGGTTGAAGTTCAGCAGCGTGTCCTGATTAATAACGAACGAGTTGGCGTACAGACGCATCTGGTCGATTTTGCCGCGCTTCTGCCGGATCTGCATCGAGTCGGCCACCATCTGGGTGCGGGCCTGCCAGAGCACCGGGTCGCGGTTCAGGTAAATGATGCTGTCCTGGCGGTCGTAGGTCAGCGAGTCGCAGCGCCCTTGCAGGTTGGCCTTGAAAATCCGGGCTTTGGGGTAGGCGTACAACACCTGGCGCACGTTGGGCGTGCCGGGGCGGCTTTCCACGCTCAGCAGCGTATCGGCGGCCATGTACAGGGTGTCTTTGCCCGAAATATTACGCACCACCGGCCGCCCGCCATAGAGCTTGGTGCGCCCCAGGCCGCGCCAGTGCCGGCCAAAGTCGCCGCGCAGCGTGATGTTGTCCTTCTTGGAAACGAGCGTGACGTGCCCCGCCGCCTCGCCGTACAGCCGGCCCTCATCGTACACCAACCGGTCGCCGCCGAGCAGGTAGTTGGGCGTATCGATTTTGGCACTTTTCTGGAAGTTCGACACCCGCGTGACGGTGTTGTAGTTACCCTTCTCAGCGTACAGGTTGCCCTGCTGGCCCCGGATGCGCGTGGGCCCATCGAAGTAGGCTATCTTACTGATGGTATTATAAGTCAGCGTGTCGTTGTTGAGGTCAGTGCGCTGGTTTTGGGCGTCGATGGACACGAGGTGCACGTCGCGCTTGAATACAAATACCTTGCTATTGGTGTCGTAGAAACCCTGCTGGCTGTCGAGCGTATTTTGCGGGTCGGTGAGGTGGCCGGTTTCGAAGTAGGTGGCCGTTTTGCGGTTCAGGTCGTAGTTGAGCGTGGGCGTGGTCAGGGTCATCCGCGGGTCGCGCATCACCACGTTGCCCACCATGCGGGCCGTGCGCAGGTTGCCGTTGTAGTAGCCCTTGTCGCCGGTGATGGTCACGGTATCGTTCTGAACAACGCGCACGTTGCTGAACGCCTCAATCTCGTTGCGGTCGAGGTACTGGTAGGCCGAGTCGCAGTACAGAAACGTGTCGCCCTGCTTGAAGCCCACGTTGCCTAGCACCTTGCGGATTTTCACGCCCTCGGGCGTCGTAATGCCTACTAATTCCCCAGCGCCTTTCAGCAGCTCCACGGGCGTGCCTTTGGCGGCGGGCTTGGCCGGGCCGGGCCCCGGGCGGGGTGCGGCACCGGGCCGCTGGGCCCACGCGAGGGACGGCAGCAGCAGCAAGAGCAAAATAAAAAAGCGGAAGCGGGGCATTTAGCGGGCAAAGGTACGGCGGCCGGCGGGGCCTAACGCGCATCTTTGCGGCTTAGTGCCTTGGGGCCCCGGTTCCGGTTTGTCGTTCACTTCCGCTATGAAAATCCATCTCTTCGGGGCTTCCGGGGCGGGCATCACCACGCTGGGCACGGTGCTGGGGGCAGCCCTGGGGGTGCCGTACTTCGACAGCGACGACTACTTCTGGGGGCCCTCCGCCGTGCCGTTTACCGTGCGGCGGCCCGCAGCTGCACGCAATGCGCGCCTGGCCCACAGCCTGGCCCGGGGGCTCCGCTGGGTACTGGGCGGCTCGCTGGTGGGCTGGGGCCCCTGGGGCGAGCAGCAGCTGGCGGCGCTTGATTTGGCCGTGTTTCTGTGGCTGCCGCCGGCCCTGCGCCTACATCGCCTGCGGCAGCGCGAACACGCCCGCTACGGCGACGTTATCACCACCGACCCCGCCCGGGCGGCCCGGGCCGGAGCCTTTCTGCCCTGGGCGGCCGGCTACGACGACGGCTCCTGCGGCGGCAGCCGCACCCTGGCCAACCACACGGCTTGGCTTGGGCGCTTCGCCTGCACGGCGACCTCACGATGGCCGCGCGGCTGGCTGTCGTACTGGCCGAAATAGCCCGCCTGGAATAAATTAAAAGTTGAGGGTTAAAAATTAAAATAAATGACCATCAACACTTCTTCTACATAACCAGCGCTCAACCTTTAGGAGCTACTCAACTTGATTGGGCCCTGAAATAGTGTAGAGGCGCATCCTTGCGTCTACACACTGTTCTGGTAGTCGCTCAAACAGCTTTTCAACTCACAACTTTTAATTTCTCCCTTATGCTCGACCAAGTTCGCCAGTTCATTGAAACCTACCAGCTATTTTCCATAGCGAATGACCCCGTACTAGTAGCCGTCAGCGGGGGCCTCGATTCGGTGGTGCTGCTGGATGTGCTGCACCGGCTGGGGGCCCAAGTGGCGGTGGCGCACTGCCACTTCGGCCTGCGCGGCGAGGACGCCGACGCCGACGAGCAGTTCGTGCGCAAGCTGGCCAAGCAGTACGACGCGCCCTACTTCGCCGAGTTTTTCCAGACCAAGGCCTTTGCCGAGCGCGAGGGCATCTCAACCCAGATGGCAGCCCGGCTGCTGCGCTACCAGTGGTTCGAGCAGGTGCGGGCCCGCGAGGGGCTGGTGGCCATTGCCACCGCCCACCACCAGCGCGACCAGGCCGAAACCATGCTGCTGAACCTCACGCACGGCACCGGCCTGGCCGGCCTGCACGGCATCCAGGCCAAGAACGGGGCCGTGGTGCGCCCGCTCCTGGGCCTGGGCCGCGACGACCTGCACGACTACTTGGTGGCCAACAACTTGCGCTGGCGCGAAGACGATTCCAACGACAGCCCCGTGTACCAGCGCAACCTGCTGCGTCACGAGGTGCTGCCGGTGCTGCGCGAAATCAACCCCGGCCTCGACCAGACGATGGCCGCCACCGCCGAGCGCGTGGGCGGCGCCGAGGAAATCGTGCGCCGCTACGTGGCCGACACCGCCGCCCAAGCCCGCCGCGACGCGCCCGAGGCCACCTATTTAAGCATTGCGCTGCTCCAAAACACGGCCGCCACGGCCCTGGTGCTGCACGAAATGCTGCGACCCTTCGGCTTTTCGTGGGTGGTAACGAAGGAGGTTGTCGCGGCCTTCAAAGGTCTGTCAGGCAAGCAGTTCGACTCGCCTACCCACCGCCTGGTGAAAGACCGCGACCAGCTCGTCATCACCCCGCGACGGCTGGCGCAGTACGGCACCTTCCAGCTCGCCGAGGGCCAGGCCGACCTGCTAGCCGACGGGATGCGCCTGCACGCCACAGCCCACGACGGCGCCAATTACGCCATTCCGCGCTCGCGCAGCACCGCCGCGCTCGATGCCGACAAGCTGAAATTCCCCCTCACGCTGCGCCGCTGGCAGGAGGGCGACTGGTTCATGCCGCTGGGGATGCAGGGCAAAAAGCACCTCAGCAATTTCCTCATCGACCAGAAAGTGCCGCTGAACCTGAAGGACGACGTGCGCGTGCTGGCCTCGGCCGACGGCAAAATTTGCTGGGTGGTGGGCCTGCGCGTGGACGACCGCTTCAAGGTGAGCCCCGATACCCAGCGCGTGCTGGCCGTGCAGCGGCTGTGAAGGCTAAAGCTGCGGACCAGCTGGGCTACTTTTTGGGAGCAGGCGACAACCCACCTTGCGTTTGCAGGGTCTCCAGCGCGCCGGCCAGGTACACCAGCGGGGCCTGCCAGTTGATGGCAATTTCATTGGACGCGTAGGAGCACACCTCGTCGTCGTAGGCCATGTCGACGAGGGTAGACGGATAATGGCAGCCGTCTTGCCGGCCGGGGTTGGGCCCCCCAACGAGCAACCCGGGAACGGGCTCGCGCACGCCGTCGGCCTCCGACGGCCGGTGGTGCGGGTGCTGCGGCGGCTGAGCCCCGCAGCCCGTAACATAGCAGTAGCCCGTGGCGTTGCGGCCGAGCAGGTAATCCAGGTTGGTCAAGGCAAATTGCAGGTACTTGCGGTCGCCGCTGAGGCGGTACGCTTGCACCAGCGCAACGCCCTGGTTGGCGGCGTTAGCATTGCTACCCCAGTTGTAGTCGGCAGCTGACTTGCCCATCACGGTCTGGTAAGCGCGCATTGCGCTGCCCTGAGCCAGGTTATCGGCCAGCGCGAGCAACCGGCTTTTCAGCTGCGGCAGGTCTTTGCGGCCCAAGGCCGTCAGCTCGGGGCCGAACCGGGCCAGCGTGTAATAAGCCAGCGTTCGGACCTGGCCCCACGACGGCAAGGGCGTCTGCGCGTCCTGAAATAGCTTCACGGACCGGTAGTAGCTGTCCTGCTTGGTAGTGACGTACAATTCGACCGCGGCCCAGATAAACTCGTCACTCACGTCCCCATCACCGTAAGCTCCAGTGCTGATGGCGGGCTGAAACTGCTTGTTCAGCGCATCTTGCTCGTAGTATACGGCCGGATGGGCCCGGGCCCACGCCCAGGCACTAGTCGAGGCCCGCAGGCACGAGTCGGCCAAGCCGGGCAGCTGCCGGTCAAATTTGCGCAGCACCCGGCTTGCCTGCGCCATCACGGCCGCGAAATCCAGGGCCGCGGCGGTGCTTTTCTGCACTACGTAGCGCGGCGCCCGGGCCTCGGCGGGCATCACCATGCCGTCGAAGCTAGCGTTGGTGAGCTTGTGGTACACGCCCCCGTCGCTGGGGTCCTGCATTGCCTTGAGCCAGCGCAGGTTCCAAAGAGCCTCGTCGAGCAGGTCGGGCAGGGCATTGCTGCTCTCCGGAATACGGGTGTCAAGCCCGGCGCAGTACGCCGGAAAATCTTCGTAAAGCGAGAACAGGGTGCCCAGCGTAATGCCAGAGTTAACGACGTACTTGTTGTAATCACCGGCGTCGTACCAACCGCGGGGCGCGGCAATAACCGTTCCGACTGGCCGCTGGGCACTGGCGGCCGAGGCGTGCACCAGCACTTGGTTATCGGAGTGGCCCAATGGCCGGCTCCAAATGCCCGCGTAGGCTAGCGGCAGCGGCGTCGAAGCCCGTTGGTAATAAAAGCCTTTCAGGGCCGCCCGCGCTACGGCGTCGTGCACCCCCGGCCTGATTTGAAACTGATGGGAAAACCCTAGGCCGGGAATCCACAACACAAAGGTTCCTGCTGCCTTAAAATCCGAAAAATCGGCCGTCCGCGTTTGCTGAAACGACAACTCGGCGTACCGCTGGGGCCCTAGTTCCCCCGTGAACACCGTGGTAGCCAAGTCCGGCGTGGTGAGGTAAAACTTGCCGGCCGCTGCTCCTACCACCACGGCCACCTTGGGCGCAGCTGGATAAAAGCCGACTTGGTTAACTCGAATAGCCTCGGCCAGGTGCTGGGCGGACACCGGTTGCGCACACGCGAGGAACACACTGAGCCAGAAAGCGGCTTTGAAGTTAATCACCATGAAATTTGCGCAATAATTTGACCATCAACCCTTTTTCTGCTTTAATTCCCTCGCCTGCGGGGTCCGCGGAGTTAACTTAGTAGTTTGCTTTGTAAGCTAAGGTATACCCGTCGGCCGCCTCCTGACCCGACGACTTCCGAGAAATTCTGTTTCGCGGGGCCCCGCCCCTGTTTTGCCCGCCGGGCATTCGGGGCCTACTTTTACGGCGCACCCGTTTTTCACCCAACCCGTTTCCTATGAAAGTTACCGTTGTCGGTGCCGGCAACGTCGGCGCCACCTGCGCCGATGTGCTCGCCACCCGTGAAATTGCCAACGAAATCGTGTTGGTCGACATCAAAGAAGGCGTTGCCGAAGGCAAGGCCCTGGACATCTGGCAGAAAGCGCCAATCCTGGGCTACGACTCGCGCACCGTGGGCGTCACCAACGACTACGCCCGCACCGCCGGCTCGGAGGTCGTGGTCATCACCTCGGGCCTGCCCCGCAAGCCCGGCATGAGCCGCGACGACCTGATTGCCACCAACGCCGGCATCGTGAAATCGGTGACGGAGCAGGTGGTGGCCCACTCCCCCAACGCCATTATCATCGTCGTCAGCAACCCGCTCGACGTGATGACTTACCAGGCCCACCTCACCGCCAAGCTGCCCCGCGAGAAGGTGTTCGGCATGGCCGGCATCCTGGACACGGCCCGCTACCGCGCCTTCCTGGCCGAGGCCCTGAACGTGAGTCCCAAGGACATCCAGGCCGTGCTGATGGGCGGCCACGGCGATACCATGGTACCCCTGCCCCGCTACACCACTGTGGGCGGCATCCCGGTTACGGAGCTGATTTCCAAGGAGAAGCTCGACGCCATCGTGCAGCGCACCGCCCAGGGTGGCGGCGAGCTGGTGAAGCTCATGGGCACCTCGGCCTGGTACGCGCCCGGCGCGGCCGCCGCCCAAATGGTGGAGGCCATCGTGCGCGACCAGCGCCGCGTGTTCCCGGTCTGCCTAGAGTTGCAAGGCGAGTACGGCATCAACGGCGTGTACCTGGGGGCCCCGGTCATCCTGGGCAAAAACGGCGTGGAGCGCGTGATTGAGCTGCAACTCAACGACGAGGAAAAAGCCATGCTCGAAACCTCGCGCGGCCACGTGAAAGAGGTAATGGACGCGCTAGACAAAATGGGCCAGGCAGCGGCGTAATTATTCCGCAGCTAATTAACAGAAAGCCCCGCCAGATGCATCTGGCGGGGCTTTCTGTTGCTTTTGACTAATGCTTATGGAAACAGCTTGTAAATATCTTTTCGGTCCACAACCCGAGCAAATTCAACTTCGCCACCCGTTATAAATACGCCGATACGAAAGTCGCCCACCCTGATGCGATAGGCCATTTTGTAGCCTTTTAATTTTTTGAGATTGACGATACCCGTCAGATTAGCCGCCACTTCAACCGCTTCGATAACGTCAGCTACCGCTGATTTCACGGCGGCGTTGGGCAATTTATCCAAGTCTCTCAAGAAACGGCTGGAAAAAGCGGTTTTCATGCCCGGCCCAGCTTCCGCATCACGGCTTCGCGGGAAACGCGGGGACTGTTTTTGGCCTCGCGCATCATCAAGCCCAAGCCCAAATCCTCTTTTTCTTCGTCCGACAACACCTTGGTTTCAATGCTCATTTTTTTGAGCAAGGCGGTTAGCAGGGCTAATTCCTCGCGGGAGGCAGGAGTTATTAATAGGGATTCCATAGGATGAAGAACAATTAATTCAAACTATTCAATTTATTATATTCAAGGACAGCGCTCAAATCTTCCCGCTCCAGTTCGGGGTGTTCCTCCAAAATCTCTTCGTTGGTCATGCCCGACGCCAGCAGGTCCAGGAGCACCACCACTGGCCACCGCATCCCGCGCACGATGGGCTTGCCGTGGCAAATTTCCGGGTTGACGGTAATTCGGGATGATAGATTCATGACTGACCTAAAGGCTTAGCTTGATTGTACTCATAATACCATCGTTCTGCCTACTGCTGGCTGGCGCGGAATAGCTTCTGCTTCTCGTCCTTAGATAGGCTCTCGTAGCCGGAGCGGGAGATTTTTTCCAGGATAGAATCTACCTCGTCGGGGTGGGGCTGGCCGGGAGCGGCGGCGGGACGGGCCCCGCGGGCGGCGGTCGTCACGGGCTCGGGGCGGCGGGTGGTGCTGACGCTCATGCTGGGCCGGCGGCTGAACAGGTTGCCTATCCAATCGCCGATGGCCTGGATGGGACGGCCCAGGTCGCGGCCGGCCTTGAGTTGCTTGACGAACACGAAGCCCAGCAGAGCCCCGCCGAGGTGGGTAATTTCGCCGCCGGGGTTGCCGCCGTTGATGCCGGCCAGCGAGATGAGCACCACGGCCAACGCTATCCACTTGATTTTGACGGGCCCCAGAAAAATCAGCATAAACGTGAAGTCGGGCAGCAGCGTGGCCGCCGCCACGATGATGGCCGTGACGGAGGCCGAGGCCCCCACCACCGACGCGCCCAGTCCCGGCCGAAACGCGGGCAGGAAGTTGTAGCTCAGCAGGAACACTAGCCCCCCCGCCAGGGCCCCCAGCACGTAGAGGCTCACGAGCCGGCGGTTGCCCAAATACTCGCGGATGATCTGGCCGAACCAGTAGAGGTTCAGCAGGTTGAATAAAATATGGAAGAAGCCCTCGTGCGTGAAGGCGTAAGTGAGCACCGTCCAGGGGTGGCGGGCCAGTACAGGCAAGGACGAGGACATGGCGAACTGCCGCAGCACCGGCTCATATAAGCCCCCCACGCCACCGATGGTGAGGCCGGCGTGCAGGATGATAAGGGCCGCAAACACCAGTACATTCAGCAGCAGCAACTGGTTCAGGGCGTTGTCGCGCCGGTCGAAGGCGGTGCGGATTTCTTGAAAAACACTCATAAAATCGCAGATTTTATAAATTAGGCAACGTGCCCAGCCCGGAAAGCCCCGGAGCCGGATGAATGATTAACGTTAATAGAACCGCTCGCGGCCGCGCTCCCAGTAATATACCACCAAAAAGCCGACGAGCAGGCCGCCAAGGTGGGCATAGTGGGCCACGTTGTCGCCGGGCGTGCGGTGTACGCCGTTGTAGAACTCGTAGGCACCGTAGAGAAACACAAAGTACTTGGCTTTGATGGGAAACGGAAAAAAGAGCAGCATCAGTTCGGTGTTCGGAAACAAGTAGGCAAACGCGAACAGCACCCCGAACAGGGCCCCCGACGCGCCGAGCATGGGCGAGGCCAGCACGGTTTGGTACAATTTCTGGGTTTCCTGCACCACGGTGGCGCGCAGCGTGGGGTCGTTGGGGCTGCGCACCAGTGCGTCGGCCAGGGCCATTTCGTCGGCGGCGTAAGGGCCGCTGCCGCGGGCGGTGCGCACCAGCTCGGCAAAGTCGCCGCCGGTGGGGTTTTGCACCAGGTCGCGGCGCAGCTCCGTCAGGGGCCGCAGCTCGTAAGCGCGCACGCCCTCATAGAGCAGGCCGGAGCCGAAGCCGCAAATCAGCCAGAAGAACAGGAACCGCTGCCCACCCCAGCGCTGCTCCAGCAGGGGCCCGAAGGAGATGAGGCCGAACATGTTGCCAATCAAATGCCCCCAGCCAGCATGCAAAAACATGTACGTCAGGAACTGCCAGGGCTGAAAGAAGACCGAGCCCACCGGAAACAGGGCCCCGTACTGCACAACTTGCGGCAGCAGGTTGGAGCTGATGACTAATAACAAAACGTTTGCAATGAGCAAGTTGCGAACGGTGGGCGTGAGGTTGAACATGAATGTAAAAGTAGCGCCCGGGCGGAACCAGGCGCGAGCGGAGTTTTAGGAGCGGAAAAAGTCGGCCAGCTGGGCGGCGTCGAGCAGCACCAGGGTTTTGCGGCCGTCGGGGGTGTAGCCGGGCACCTGGCAGGCAAACAGGCGGTCGGCCAGGGCGTTCAGCTCGGCGTCGGGCAGGCGGGCGGCGGCGGTGCTGCTGGCCACGCGCCGGGCCAGGGCCCGCGCCAGGGCCTCGTGGCGGTCGAGGCGCAGGGGCCCGGCGGCGGTGCGGAACTGCTCAATCAGGCTTTCGAGCAGCTCCTTTTCGGCCTGGGCGGGCATGCCGGCGGGCACGGCCTCCACGGCAATGGTGTGGGGCCCAAACTCGACGAAGCGGAAGCCCAGCGTATGCAGCGGCTCGGTCAGCTCCCGCAGCACCGCAAAATCGGCGGGCGAAAAGCTCACCGTGCGCGGAAATAGCAGCGTCTGCGAGGCCCCGTCGGCGCGCTCCAGGCCCTGCGCGTACTGCTCGTAGAGAATCCGCTCGCGGGCCGCCTCCTGGTCAATCAGCAGCACACCCGACTTCACCGGCACCAGCACGTAGCGCTGCTGCACCTGCACGGCGCGGTGGCCGGGGCCCCCTTCGCGGCTGGGCAGGTTGGTGCCTGGTGCCTGGTGCTTGGTGCTTGGGTCGTCTTCCGGGAAAGCCAGCGGCAGGGCCCCTGGGGCCCCGGCTGGCGCAGGCGCGGTGGTGGCCTCCGCGTCCTCCGCGGGCAAATCGTCGGCCGTGCGCAAGGGCTGGCCCAGCTCGCGGTAGAAAGCTTCAAGGTCGCGCCGGGCCTGCTCGGTGGGGCGCGGCGCGGCCTGGCGGGCAAAGCCGTCGGTGCGGGTGTCGGGGTCGAAATTGGCGAAGCCAGCCGCCGTGGGCCGGGCGGCGGGGGCCCCGGCCAGGCCGGGTCCCCCCGCAAAATCGTTCCGGTCGGCGGGCGTCACGGCGGGCAGGTTGTCCTCGGGGCGCAGCCAGCGCGAGGCCCCGGCGGCCGGCTTGCCGGCCCGCAGCGGCCGGATGGGTGCAAAGTTCACATCGCCGTCGAAGTCCAGCGAGGGCGCGATGTTGTGCAGGCCTAGGCTCTGCTTCACGGCCGAGCGCACCACAGCATACACCGTTTTCTCGTCTTCGAACTTGATTTCCGTCTTGGTCGGGTGCACGTTGATGTCAATGGCCTTGGGGTCCAGCTCCAGAAATAGCACGTAAAACGGGTGGGCATCGCGCGGGAGCAGGCCCTCGTAGGCCGCCAGCACAGCGTGGTTGAGGTAGGCCGAGCGGATGAAACGGTTGTTGACGAAGAAAAACTGGTCACCCCGGCTTTTTTTGGCCGACTCGGGCTTGCCCACGTAGCCGCGCACGGCAATGAAGGGCGTCACCTCCTCGCAGTTGGCCAGCTGCTCCTTGTAGCCATTGCCCAGCAGCTGCACAATGCGCTGGCTGAGCTTGCCGGCTGGCAGCCCAAACACCTCCAAGTCGTTCTGAAACAGCGAGAAGCCCACCTGCGGGTTGGCCAGCGCCACGTGCTGAAACTCGTCGAGCACGTGGCGCATCTCCACGGCGTTGCTTTTGAGAAAGTTGCGGCGGGCGGGCACGTTGAAAAACAGGTTTTTCACGGCGATGCTCGTGCCGTCGGGGCAGGCCGTGGGCTGCTGGCTGGTCACCTGCGAGCCTTCCACGAGCAGCAACGAGCCGGTTTCCTGCATGGGCTGCTTGGTGCGGATTTCGACCTGGGCTACGGCCGCGATGCTGGCCAGGGCCTCACCCCGGAAGCCTAGTGTGCGGATGCGGAATAGGTCTTCGGTGCTGCGGATTTTGCTGGTGGCGTGGCGCTCCAGGCTCATGCGGGCGTCGGTGGGGCTCATGCCCGTACCGTTGTCCACGACTTGCACGAGCTGCTTGCCGGCCTCTTTCACAATGAGTTGCACCTGGGTGGCGCCGGCATCCACGGCGTTTTCCAGCAGCTCCTTCACCACCGAGGCGGGGCGCTGCACTACCTCGCCGGCCGCAATCTGGTTGGCGAGGTACTCAGGAAGCAGGCGGATGATATCGGGCATGGAGCGGGGCTGGCCGGGGCCAGCAGGTAAACAAAGAAGCGGGCAAATTAGCCGGTGGGCCAACGCAAAAAGCCGGCGGGCAGCGCAAAGCAACGCGGCGGGGAGCCGATTTAAATCTACCCCCCCGTAGTTTCTGCGTACCTTCGCGGTCAAACAGCGGCGCGCTAATCGGCCCGGTTCGGAGCGATTTTTGCCCCGTTAAGGCTGGGCAGGCGGCGGGTTTGGAACGGCCAAACCCCTTCCGTCGGTTCCGCAGCTTTCCACGACAAAAGTACGGCCCCCGGGGCCCGGTTTTCCCTTGAAGCTTTTCCTTCGCCCCCCGGGCCCGCTGCGTACCACGGTTTGGCTGGCCCTCGCGGCGCTACTGCTAGCGGCGGGCACGCTGCTCTCGTTCGCCAGCTTGCGGAAGCTCCCGGCCGACCCGCTGCCCAACTCCCCCCTCGAAATGGCGTGGGTCGACAGCGTGTTCAACTCGCTTACGCCTGATCAGCGCCTGGGCCAGTTCTTCATGGTGGCCGCCTACTCGAACCGCGAGAAGGCCCACGCCGACCGCATCGAGCGGCTGGTGCGCAACCAGGGCGTGGGCGGGGTGATGTTTCTGCAAGGGGGCCCCAAGCGCCAAGCCTTGCTCACCAACCGCTTGCAGGCCGCCGCCAAGGTGCCGCTGCTCATTGCCACCGACGCCGAGTGGGGCCTCGACATGCGCCTCGACTCGTCGGCCCACTTCGCCAAGGAAATGACGCTGGGGGCCCTCGACGACCCGCAGTACGTGTACCAGATGGGCCAGGCCATTGCCCGCAAGCTGCGGGCGCTGGGCGTGCATATCAACTTCGCACCGGTGCTCGACGTGAACTCGAACCCCAACAACCCGGTGATTGGCAACCGCGCCTTTGGCGAAAACCAGGACCGGGTGGCGGCGCTGGGCGTGCAGTATATCAAGGGATTGCAGGACAGCCGGGTGATGGCCGTGGCCAAGCACTTCCCCGGACACGGCGACACCGACACCGACTCGCACGTAGCCCTGCCGGTCGTCAATACCGACATGGCGCGGCTCACGAAAGTCGACCTAGTACCCTTCCAGCAGGCGTTCGACGCCGGGGTGATGGGCACGATGGTGGCCCACCTCTACATCCCACTCTTCGACACAACCAACGCCAAAACCACCACCCTCTCGCACGCCCTGGTTACGGACTTGCTGAAGGACAAGATGGGCTTTAAAGGCCTGGTGTTCACCGATGCACTGAACATGCGCAGCGTGAGCAAGCTCTACAAAGACGGTGAGCTGGACGCCATGGCCCTGGCCGCGGGCAACGATGTACTGCTGTTTTCGGAAGACGTGCCGGCCGCGCTTACCCGCATCAGGGAGGCCGTGGCGGCGGGCAAATTGCAGCAGGCCGACCTCGACCTGCGGGTGAAGAAAATTCTGCGGGCCAAATACTGGGCCGGGCTGAACCACTACCGCCCCGTGAACCTAGCCGTGCTGCACGACAGCCTGAACCAGCCCAGCACCCGCGTGCTGGCCCAGCGCATTTTTGAGCACGCCACCACGGTAGTAAAAAACGACGACCAGCTCCTGCCCTTCCAGCGGCTTGATACGCTGCGCATTGCGGCCATCACCATCGGCACGCCGGCCGAGGGGCCCTACGCCACTATTTTCAACAAGTACCAGACCGGCCCGGTGTACGCCGTGGCCGACCGCTACGCGCCCGACTCCACGTTTGCCCGCCTGCTGCCGCGCTTGAAGCCTTACAACGTGGTGGTAGTGAGCCTGCACCAGATGAACAACACCCCCAGCCACAGCTACGGCCTGGGCGACGGGGCCCTGAAATTCCTTAAGCAGCTCCAGGCCACCAAAGGCATCAAAACGGTGGTGGTGGCCATGGGTAACGCCTACGGCCTCAAGTACCTGGAGGGGGCCCGCACGCTGGTCTGCGCTTACGAAGACCACTACGCGGCCCAGCTGGTGGTGCCGCAGATACTGTTTGGGGCCCTGCCGGCGCGGGGCAAGCTGCCGGTCACCGTATCGCCGACCCTGCCGGTGGGCACCGGCCTGGCTACGCCCGACCTGCACCGCCTCCGCTACGCCGCCCCCGAAAGCGAGGGCCTCGACTCGCGCGTGCTGGCCGGCATCGACAACATCGCCCTCGAAAGCCAGACCTACGCCGCCGCCCCCGGCTGCCAGGTGCTGGTGGCCAAAAACGGCACCGTGGTGTTCGACCAAAGCTACGGCTACTGCACCTACGACCAGTCGCAGCCCGTGACCAGCAGCACGTTGTACGACCTGGCGTCCGTCACCAAGGTGGCCGGCACTTTGCAGGCCATCATGTACCTCAAAGACCAGGGCCGCCTGAACCTGGACGAAAGAGTAGCCACTTACCTGCCCGAAATGCAGCGCACCAACAAGCGCGACATGACCGTGCGCGACGTGCTGCTGCACCAGGCGGGCCTCAAGCCGGGCATTCCCACCTGGGAGCGCACTGTGCGCGACGGCAAGCTGAAGCCGACCTTTTACGCCGACCAAAAATCAGTTGACTTTCCCAACGAGGTGGCCCCCGGCGAGTACAGCGTAAAGGCCGCCGACGACTCGGTGTGGACCTGGACGCTGCGCTCGTCGCTGCTGCCCAAGGTGCACGGCAAGTACCCGGTGGAGTACTCCGACCTCAGCTTTCTCATCATGAAGCGCCTGAGCGAGAAGCTGCTGAAGCAACCCATTGAGGAGTTTTTGCAAGCCAATTTCTACCGGCCCCTGGGCCTGGGCAGCCTGACGTACAACCCGCTCACGCGCTTCCCCAAAAGCTGCATTGCCCCCACCGAGAACGATACGTATTACCGCCACGAGCAGCTGCAAGGCACCGTGCACGACCAGATGGCAGCCCTGGTGGGCGGCGTAGGCGGCCACGCTGGCCTCTTCGCCACCGCCAACGACCTGGCCGTGCTGATGCAGATGGACCTGCAAAACGGCAACTACGGCGGCACCCGCTACTTCCAGACGCCGGTGGTGTCGGAGTTTGCCCGGCCCCAGGTGGCGGGCAATAAGCGCGGTCTGGGCTGGGACCATGGCGACCCCAGCAAGCCCCAGGGCCCCACCAGCAACCTGGCCCCGGCCAGCACCTTCGGTCACACCGGCTTCACCGGCACCTGCGTGTGGATGGACCCCGACAACCAAATCCTCTACATCTTCCTATCGAACCGCGTGTACCCCGACGCCGGTAACAACAAGCTGCGCCAGTACAACATCCGCACCCGCATCCAGGAGGTGATTTATAAGGCCCTGGCCGCCGGCCAGTTAGCCGCAAAGCCCAGCAAGGGACTCGGCGCATCCAGCAGCGCCGCGGGCAGCCAGTAAGCTTCGATCAACTTGGTTTGCAACGTTTGAGCTAAATCGTTGGCAAGTAACCGTGCCCAGCGCCTCCGCGAATAAGCAGTGGCGCAGCATCGTTCTCACCACCGTCCACTTATGCTACCGTGCCGCCGCAGCTCGAGCCCGCGCCAGCCGTGCAGCCGTAGCAGTGCTGGTTGACCACGATGGGGCGCTGGGCCAGGGCCGCGGCGTCGAAGTCGCGGATGTGCTGGCTGGTGCTGGCCACGTGCAGGTCAAGCATCTGGTTGAAGTCGCAGTCGTAGAGGCCGCCGTCCCAGCCCACCGAAATGGTGTCGCGGCACATCACGCCGGCCGCAGCGCTAGGGTTGAAGGCGTTCACCAGCTTTTCCATGTAGCCCGCGTAGTTGCCCGACTCCACGAGGTAGTCCAGGAAGCGGCTAACCGGCAGGTTCGTAATAGCGAAAAGGTCGTTGAACACGATGCCAAAATCTTTCGCCAGCGCCTGCTTGAACTGCCGCTGCAAGGCCGCCTGGGGCCCCGGCATAAAGGCGCCAGCCGGGTTGTACACCAGGTTCAGCACCAGGCCGCTGTCCGGCTGGCCGTAGCCCACGGCGTTCAGCATTTTGAGGGCTTTGATGGAGTCGGCAAACACGCCGTCGCCGCGCTGGCGGTCGGTTTTGTCGGCCGAGTAGAAGGGCAGCGAGCTAGCCACCTCCACGCCGTGCTGCTTGAAAAAATCGGGCAGGTCGTGGTACTTCTTATTGGCCACGATGATGGTCAGGTTGCAACGCACCAGCACTTTGCGGCCCAGCTTGCTGATTTCCTCCACAAACCACCGGAAGTCGGGGTTCATCTCCGGGGCCCCACCGGTAAGGTCCACCGTGGGAATATCGGTTTGGGCCAGCACGTCGAGGCAGAGCTGCATCGTGGCGCGGGTCATGATTTCCTTGCGATCGGGACCGGCATCCACGTGGCAGTGCTTGCAAACCTGGTTGCACATCTTGCCCACGTTGATTTGCAGCACCGCCGGGGCTACCGGCCGCAGCGGAAACAGCCCTGCCTCCCGCATTTTCTGGTGGAAGGGCGGCAGGTGCAGCACGTCCACTACTTCCTGGCGCAGCACGGTGAGCTGAAAGGCCGAGTCGGCGAGCTGGTTGCCAGTCGCTTTGAGAGATTTTATCATGGAAAATAGCGCGGACTCTGCGAGTCCGCGCGGGGGACGTGGTGAATCGTTCGACGCGCGGACTTGCAAAGTCTACGCTACTGGCTTACATCGATAACTCCTTGACTTTGTTCATCATCTGCACGCCGTGCACCAGCGTGGCGCCGCCGCGAATGGCGGCGGCCACGTGCACGGCCTCCATCATTTCGGGCTCGGTGCAGCCCTTTTCGAGCGTGTCGGCCGAGTAGGCGTCAATGCAGTAGGGGCACTGCACGGCGTGGGCCACGGCCAGGGCAATGAGCGACTTTTCGCGGGCCGTGAGGGCCCCTTCGGCAAATACGGCGCCGTAGTAAGCGAAGAATTTATCGGCGAATTCCTTCTGGAACTCGCCAATGTTGCCAAATTTCTTGAGGTCGGCGGGATTGTAATAAGTTTCCATACTGCGTTTTAGCTGGCTACGAGAAAAGGGTGAGGGACAGATTGGTAAGCCGGGGTCATTCGTAGAAGTTCCGCAGGCGGCGCTGGCTGGCGCGCACCACCCAATCGCCGAGGCGCGGCAACAGCGTGTGCACCACCAAAATAAGGTAGCCCAGCGCCGAAACAACCGTGCGCCGCCGCCGCCGCCGCACATGCCGCAAGATACTAGCCGCCACTTCGGCCTGCGACTTCTGCCAGCGTGGCGAACGGTACGCAATGGGCACGGACCGCCCGGCCGCGTCGAGCACGCGCTTGTCGGCATCGTTCTGGGTAAAACCAATGTGCACCACCCCAAAATGTACGCCCGTATCGGCCAGCTCCAGACGCAGGGTGTGGGCGAGGTTGGCCAGGGCGGCCTTGCCGGCGCAGTAGGCCGAGCCGCTGGGCATCCCATTCAGGGCCGAAATGGACGAGATGAACGTGACGCTGCCCCTGGTCAGAATGAGGTAAGGCAGGGCCGCCTTGAGCGGGTACACCGAGCCGTAAACGTTACTGTCGAGTACCTGCCGGAATACCTCGGGCGTGAGGTCGCGGAAGTAGGCGCGCATCGAAATACTAGCGTTGGTAACCAAGATATCAAGCCGACCGAACGTGGTTATCGCCGTGGCAATGAGGCGTTCGGCGGCGGCATAATCGGTCACGTCGGCCACGCAGGCGGCTACTTGGTAGCCCTCCGCGGCCAGGGCCTGGCGAGTGGCTTCGAGGCGCGTAGCCTGGCGGCCGTTGAGCACCACGGCTGCGCCCTGCCGGCAAAATGCACGGGCCGTTTCGCGCCCGATGCCCGACTCAGAGCCGGTGATGAGGGCCACCTGGCCGGCCAGCGGACCAGCGTTGCTACCGGACGTAGCCGTGGGCTTTAAACCAGGAAAAGGCATCGGCCACGGCTTGGGAAATGGAGGTTTGGGGCAAGGCCAATTCGCGGCGGGCTTTCTGCGCGGTGAAGTAGTGGCCGTCGTTGGCCACGGCTACCATCGCTGCATTTACTTGGGTGGGGCGGCCGGTGAGGCGGGCCTTGAAGTCGCAAGCTGCACCGTAAAAGTTAGCCAGCGGCGGCGGCACCGGCCAGCGCGGGGCTCCTACCCCCACGGTTTCGGCCATTAGGGCGAAGGCTTCGCGATAGCTCAGGTTTTCATTGCCCAGGATATACGACTCGCCCACGCAACCCATGGTCAGGGCGTTGACGGTGGCCACGGCCACGTCGCGCACGTGCACGTAATTTTTGCCGCCTAGGGGGTAGCCGGGCAGGCGGCCGCCCAGCAGTTCCAGCAGCAGCGCGCCCGAAGTGGGCCGCGCATCGCCGGGGCCCAGCATAAAGGTGGGGTGCACCAGCACGGCGGGCAGCTGCTCGCGGGCCACGGCGCCCAGCACGCGGTCGGTAGCAGCACGCTTGCTGTCCATGTAGTCAAGCCCGTAGCGGCGGCCGGCGTAGGCCCAGGTTTCGTCGCCGGGCCGCTGTTTTGGACCGAAGCCGAAAACGTTGGCCGTGCCTACGTACACGAAGCGCCCCACCCCTACTTGGTGCGCCAGCCGCAGCGCCTGCTCGGTGCCGCCTAGATTGGCGGCCCACACCGCCGAGTTGCGGGCGGGGTTCACCTGGGCCAGGGCTGCCGCGTGGATGAGGGCCCCGCAGCCGCTGCCCACAGTGGCTATTTCGGCTTGGTCGGCCACACGGGCCAGGTCAAACTCGACTACCTCGATGGGCAGCGACGGCAAGGGCGGCAGGGCCCCAGCCGCCGCGCTGCCCGGCCGCACCAGCGCGCGCACAGGGTAGCCACGGCGCAGCAGCTCGGCCACGAGATGGCGGCCCAGGAAGCCGTTGGCACCGGTTACGAGTACGCGGGGGAGCGGGGCGGCTGGCATCAGCGGTAGTTGAGCAGGGCCTTGTAGGTGCGGGCAATGCGCGGCGGCGGCACCTTGAGAAAGAACAGCGAAAAAGCCGTCAGATTGGCCAGCTGCACGCGCAGCCAGCCGTTAGTTTCGTACTTGCGGGCCGACACCACGACGTCCTGCGGCACGATGAAAAACGGGGCAGCTTTGCGAATACGCTGGATAATGTCAAAGTCTTCCATTATCACAAACCGCTCATCGAAACCGTCCAACTGCACGAACAGCGCCCGCGTGATGAATAGCGTCTGGTCGCCACCCCGACTCATAATCCCTTTAAAGCGAGTGCCGTAGCTATTAATTCGCAGTAGCGGGTGCGGCGAGTCAAACCGAAACCGGTAGCAGCCCGCCGCGTGGCCCCGCGCCACTGCCGCCGCAATAGTGGCGGCGTAGTCGGGATGAATGCCCACATCGGCATGCACGAAGTAGAGGACTTCGCCGCGGGCGTGGCGAGCACCATAATTCATTTGGGCGGCGCGGCCGGGCTGGGGCGATTGCAGCACGGTGGTGGCGCCGGCCTGGCGGGCGGCGGCGGCGGTACCATCGGGGCTAGCGGCGTCCACGACCACTATCTCGACCGCACCGGCGGGGGCGTGGCGGCGCAGCTCGGCTACTAAGCGGCCGATGTTGGCGGCTTCCTTGTAGGTGGGAATAATTACGCTGAGCATACTGGTAAAATCTCTACGGAGCCGCAACTTGCAGATTAATTGGCAAATACTAAGTTTAGCCGGGTTAGAATGCCTCCCCAACGGTAAGGTAAAAGCCGCTTGATTGCTGCCCACGGCCATAATCGAGCCGCACGTTAAGATGGTCGCGACGGTTGGCCGTGAAGCGCAGGCCCGCTCCGTAGGCACCTTTCGGCTCGCGGAGGCGCAAAAGCGCCTGCTCATCGCCCAGGGTACCCACGCCGCCGAATACCACCGCGCCCAGGCGTTTGTACACATCAACGCGTAGCTCAGCCTGCACCAGGGCGAGGTTCTGGTCCCGGTAGCGGCCCTCGTAGTAGCCGCGCAGCCGCCGCGAGCCGCCTAGCAGCGACAGGGCATTGAACGGGGCAGTACCCACGATGAAGCTGCCGAAATAATTGACGGCCAGCACGGTGTGGCGGCCCAGCGCGTGGTACTCCGACACATCGGCCGTGTAGCGGTCGAAGCGCGTCGTTTCGCCCGCCAGGCCCGCACCCACGGCCCGGTTGCGGAGGAAGGCGCTGAGGTCGGCGACCACTCCTTTTTTGGGAAAGAAAACGTTGTCGCGCGAGTCGTAAAACAGGCCCAGCCCGCCGCCCGTCAGGCGGCTGCCCAGCCCGCCGGGTACGGTGCCGCTGGCCAGCCGGCCGCCCGCTTCAACGCTGCTCATGCGGTAGTCTTCGTATTGATAGCGCAGGCCAACGTAGAGCTTGCCGGCATTTGTCCCGGCCCCTACGCGCCGGAAGACATTGACCCGCACGCGGGGAAAATGGACGCCATATAGCTCACGCGGCACTTCGTGTTGGCCCACGCCATAGAAGTAGTAGTTGTAGCGGTAGTAACCGGCCTCGCCATAGGTGTAGTAGCGGTTGTGGTTGTAAAAAATCTGGAAGGGCAGGTACAGCAGCAACTGCTGGTTTTGGGTATAGGCCAAAGCCAGGGTGAGTTGCGAGGGGTGGGCGGTGGCAAAGCCGTCGTCGCGCCGGAAATGCACGGTCGCCGTGGCGGCCACACCATAAGCCAGCCGGGTTTCGGGCGTGTAATAGACCAGCGGCACCGGAAGCAGCGCCAGGCGCTTGGGGTGCACCGTATCGGCGGGGGCCAGCCCGGCCAGGGCCAACAGTACAGTAGTCAGGAGCACGGTAGAAAAATGATTTATAATTTCTACGAAATTGCGGTGGCCGGGAGATTGCCGCCCGGCAATCTTTACAGCGGCCCTTTCCCGTATACAGTCCCCAATGAACAAACTCATGAAAACCTCCACCTTGGCGGCGCTGGTCCTGGCCGCCGGCACGCTCACCGCCGTGGCCGTGGCGGTGCCCAGTCTTAACCCCGTGCCGACGCCCACCTACGCCGTCGCCGTCGCCGCCACCGGGGCCCTGGTCGACCACAGCGCCTACGACAAACTGCTCAAAAAGCACGTCAACGCCCAGGGGCTGGTTGACTACAAGGGTTTTAAGGCGGATGAGGCGGCTTTCAACCAGTACCTGGCCCTGCTGAGCAAGAACCCGCCGGCCGCTAACTGGGGCAAGGCCGACCAGATGGCTTACTGGATTAACGCCTACAACGCCTATACTATCCGCCTCATCCTCGACCATTACCCAGTGCAGAGCATCAAGGATATTGGCTCGAAAATTCAAATTCCGTTCGTGACTACACCTTGGGCGGCAAAGTTTTTCAGCATCGGTGGCGAAAAAATGAGCCTCGACAACATCGAGCACGGCATCCTGCGCAAGAAGTTCGACGACCCGCGCATCCACTTTACGCTTGTCTGTGCCTCCATCTCGTGCCCGCGCCTGCGTAACGAAGCTTACACTGCCGCCGCGCTCGAAAAGCAGCTCGACGACCAGGCCCACGACTTCCTGAACAACCCGGCTAAGAACAAAATCAGCAAGGCGAATGCTCAGCTCTCCAAATATTTCGACTGGTATAAAGGCGACTGGGAAAAAAATGGCCAGTCGGTGGTGAAATGGGTGAACCGCTACTCAGCTACCAAGATTGACGACAACACCAAGATTTCTTACCTGGAGTATAACTGGAATCTGAACAAGCAATAGGCTTGTTTGTACGCCTTTCGCATGGGGGCCCACCCCACCTTAGCATTGCCCTTATTACCCCCGAACGCCTAAAATGAGCTACTTAGATACCACCGCCGACTTGTACCGCCAGGCGGCCCAGGAGCCCCAAGTGGGCCTTTGCTGTACCACCAACCCCGTGTGGCAGTTGCCTGGCCTGAGCATTCCGCAACGCATGCTGAGCATGAACTACGGGTGCGGCAGCACCGTGAATCCGCGCGACCTCACAAACTCGCCCACCGTGCTCTACGTGGGCGTAGGCGGTGGCATGGAGCTGCTCCAGTTCGCGTACTTCAGCCGCCGGCCAGGCGCCGTGATTGGTGTGGACGTGGTAAGCGAAATGCTCGACGCCTCGCGTGCTAATATGCAAACCGCTGAGGAACAAAACGATTGGTTCAAGAGCGACTTCGTGGACCTGCGTGCCGGCGACGCCCTGCACCTGCCCGTGGAGGACGCGAGCGTGGACGTGGCCGCCCAGAACTGCCTGTTCAACATCTTCAAGCTCGACGACCTCAAGCGCGCCCTCCAGGAAACCTACCGCGTGCTCAGGCCCCACGGCCGCCTCGTGATGTCGGACCCCACCTGCGAGCAGCCCATGAGCAACGAGCTGCGCGCCGACGAGCGCCTGCGGGCCCTGTGCCTCACCGGCTCGCTGCCCCTGCAACAGTACCTGGACGTGATTGCCGAGGTCGGCTTCGGCACCATCGAGGTGCGGGCCAAGCGTGCCTACCGCGTGCTCTCGCCCCAGCACTACGCCACCGATGAGGTCATCTTCATTGAGAGCGTGGAAGTGTGCGCCATCAAGGACCCGATGCCAGCCGATGGACCCTGCATCTTCACGGGCCGCACCGCCATTTACTACGGCGGCGACGAGTATTTTGACGACCACAAGGGCCATGTGCTCTTGCAAAACCAGCCCCTGGCCGTGTGCGACAAAGCCGCCGGCCAACTAGCCGGCTTGGGCCGCGACGATATTTTCATCTCGCCCTCCACCTACCACTACGACGGCGGCGGTTGCTGCTGATTTTCATTTAATACTTAGCAATTGACATTTAACAGTTTGCAGAATGCAGCAACAAGTTGCATTCTGCTTATCCATTCGTAATGAAACTGTTAAAGGTTAATTACTACATGTTAAATGAACTGCTTTTCCTCAGCGCCCTGCCCCTGCTGGCGGCTTTGGGGCCCAGAGCCGCGGCGGCCCAGGGCCCCAAAGCCGCGGCGGCCGAGGTGCGGCGCTACAGCATTGAGGTGGCGGGCGTGCGGGTAGGAACGATGACGGCCACGCGCCAGGCCCCGGTGGGCCCCGACGTGACGTACGCTTTGGTGAGCGACGTGCGGGTGAACTTCCTCTTCTACCGCCTCAAGATTTATTACCGGGTCACCAACCACTTCCGCAGCGGCCAACTACTGCTTTCGACCGTGGAGGCGCACACCAACCAAGGCGATTTTTCCTCCCGGGCCGAGTGGAAGGGCGACCACTACGACATCGTTGCCGACCAGTACAAGCACCACTACCGGGCCACCGAAACGCAGCCCATCCGCTACGCCGTCACCAATATGTTTTTTGGCGAGCCACCGGCGGGGCAGGCGCGGGCTTTTGCCGAATATTTCGGCGATTATTTTGCCCTGAGCCGGGGCCAGAACGGCGCCTGGCAGGCCCTGCGCGCTGGCCGCGAGGACGAGTACCAGTACACCAACGGCCAGCTGGTGACCCTCACCAAAAAGAATCCGCTCAAGAATTTTATCATCCGGCTGCTGCCGTAGCCAGGTGCGGCGGCGGGCCCCCGGGCCAGGCTACCGGTACGCCTTTTGGCCGCGCTGGAGCCAGATGCCCCAGGCGGGCGAGTACGGATGCACGCGGGTAGTGGGCTGGTCGTGCCCCGTGACGATGGGCTGGCCCTCGTTCACCCACTCAAAAATGCCGCCGTAGAGGTTGCGCACGTTGGTGTAGCCGGCTTGCTGGAGCCGGGCGCCGATTTTTTCGCTGCGCGCGCCCACCGAACAGTACACCACGATGGGCGCGTTCTTAGGCAGGTCCTGCACTTTGGCCAGGGAAAAATCGCCGTAGCCAACCTCCCGGGCTCCGCGCAAGTGGCTGACGGCGAACTCCGCGGGCGGGCGCGTGTCGAGCAGCACCGAGGCCGGCTGGCGCCGGAGCTGCGCCACGCTCACGAAGGGCACCGACTCCTGGAGCAGGCCGTTGAGCATGACCGAATAGAGGGGGTTGATGGTGGAAGGCGCGGCGGCTTGGCGGCTGTAGTAGGCCGCCGCCAGGCCCGCCAGCAGCAGCCCACCGCCCAGCCACCGCACCAGAGAGGAAGTAGTCATGCCCGCAGATACGCAGGCGCGGCCCCCGGCGGTTACCCTAGCCCCGCCGCTCGCGCCAAGCGTAGCCCGTGAGGGCCCCGAAGCCCACCACCAGCAACCCGTGAAACGGCAGCAGGCCGTAGCTGCGGTAGTAAAAATCGGCCGCCAACCCGCCCAGGAAATACAGCGTCAGCAGCCCCTCGCCGTACGGCAGCGGGCCGGCGGGGGGCCGGCGGGTGGGGTGGGCCGGGGCCCCGGCGGTGGGGCCCCGGCCCAGCTTGGGCGTGCGCACGAAGGGCGAGGCGCGCCGCCGCAGGCCCTGCCCCACGGCCCGCGCATTGTGCAGCGCCAAGCCCATCGACAACGAAACAAACAGGCCAAACGTGGGCGCGAACCAGCGCCCGGCCGCCGGCCCGGCCCGCCGCCAGGCCCCGTAGTAGTAATAGACCAGCGGCAGCAGCGTAAAAACAAAAGCCGACGCCAGCCGAAAAACCGGCTCCAGCTCGGGCCGGTGCGCCCGCACCAGCACCAGCGGCACGCTCAGCAGCGCCATCAGCAAAATGACGGCAAACACCGAGCTGTTCAGCAGGTGAAACGTGGCGTGCAGCTTGGTGGCCAGCGGCAAGGCCGGCGTGCGCCACAGCCGGCCCAGGTGCTTGCGGGCGGTTTCGGCGGCGCCCTTGTTCCAGCGGTACTGCTGCGACTGGAGAGCCCCCAGGTGGGCGGGCAGCTCGGCGGGCGCCACCACCTCGGGCAGGTACACGAAGCGCCAGCCGCGCAGCTGGGCGCGGTAGCTCAGGTCGAGGTCTTCGGTGAGGGTATCGGCCTGCCAGCCGCCGGCGTCTTCGATGCAGGTGCGCCGCCACACGCCGCCCGTGCCGTTGAAGTTGAGGAAGTGGCCGCCCGCCTGCCGCCCCACCTGCTCCACCAGAAAGTGCGCGTTCAGCCCGAAGGCTTGCAGGCGCGTGAGCAGCGAATCGTTTTCGTTCAAATGCCCCCAGCGGGTTTGCACCATACCGATTTCGGGGCCCGTGAAGTACGGGATGACGCGACGCAGAAAGTCGGGTTCCGGAATGAAGTCGGCATCGAAAATGGCAATAAGCTCGCCGTCGGTTTCGGCCAGGCCGTGGGCCAGGGCCCCGGCTTTGTAGCCCTGGCGGGTAGGCCGCCGCACGTGGCTGATGCGCACGCCGCGCGCCCGGTGGTGGGCCACGCGGGCGGCAGCCACGGCCACGCTGACATCGGTCGAGTCGTCGAGCACCTGGATGTGGAGGCAGCCGGCGGGATAGTCGAGCGCCGCGGCCGCGTCGATGACGCGCGCCACCACGTGCAGCTCGTTGTACACCGGCAGCTGCACCGTGACGTGCGGCCACGCGGCGGGCAGGGGCGGCGCGGGCAGTGCGGGGGCCCGGCGCGCCAGCCGTGCGAGCTGCCACTGCGTGAGGCTGAAACCCAGCATAAATACCAGGCACAGGCCGTAGAGGACGACCAGCCCGGTTTCGAGAAAGAGCATGTAGGCGTGTTGTAGCGCAGTTTTCAAATCGAGGTATGGGCCGGTTCGCCGGTGCTGGCTGGCCGGCCGGCTAACGCTGGCGGACCGGACAACGACTTAAAAACCGCGGCCACCTTACCCCTACAAAATTCGCAGCGAATCGGCGTGGATGAACGTGGAAGCCGCCAGCCGCCCCTCGCGCGGGCCGTTCTCCAGGTTGAGCACGCCGCGGGGGCAGGCGGTGGCGCACAGGCCGCAGCCCACGCAGGCCGCCCGCACAATAGGCGCGCCGCGCTGGGCGTACTGCTTCACATCGATGCCCATTTCGCAGGCGTTCGAGCAGTTGCCGCACGAGATGCACTGCCCGCCGTTGGTGCTGATGCGGAAGCGCGAGAAGTGCTTTTGCAGCAGGCCCAGGTAGGCGGCCATGGGGCACCCAAAGCGGCACCACACCCTGCTGCCCAGCAAGGGGTAAAATCCCACCCCCACAACGCCCGAAAATATGCTACCAATGGCGAAGCCATACAACTGCCCCAGGGGCCCCGTGACCACGCCCAGCGCCGGCACCGCCCCCGAGGCCCCCACCCACAGCAGCGCCGTGAGCAAAAGTATCAGCCCCAGAATGGGGTAGAGCAGGCGCATCTCCCAGCGCCAGGCCGTGCGGCTTTTGTCGGAGAGGTGGCGGTAGGCGTCGCCGGCGGTTTCGGCCAGGCCACCGCAGCCGCACACCCAGGCGCAGTACCAGCGCTTGCCGAAGAAGTAGGTGAGCACTGGCGTAGCCAGGAACGACAGTACCACTCCCCAAAACACCATGAACACGCCCAGCCCGCCGCCGTGCAGCAGCTTGCCCACGGCGTCGGGGAAGAGGTAGTCGTACTTCAGCGGCCAGAAGTACGAGAAGTAATACTCGGGCTGCTGCAAAGCCAGCAGCAGCCCCGGTAGCAAAAAGCTGAAGCCTAGCTGGAAGAACATCACCGAGGCGGTGCGGGCTAGGTGGTAGCGGGTAGAGCGGTATTTCCACAGCGCCCGGCCGCCCAGCACCAGCACCGCCAGTGTATAAAACGTGCCGTAGAGCAACCACTGGTCGGCCGCCCTGTGCCGCAGCCACGCGCTGAACGGGTCGAGGGCCCGAATGAGGTTTTCGAGCAGCCCCGGAAACCAGTACAGCACTACGTAGAAACCCGTGAGGGCCACACCCGTAGCCCAGGCCACCGCGCCCCGGCTAGTGCTGGCCCGCCGCCACAAATCGTGCGGGTGCCAGCCGGCCGCCGGGCGCCCAAACGCCAGCCAGGCCCAGCCCAGGGCCCCACCGCTCACCAGCGCCAAGGCCGCGTACAGGCTCAGCCGGGCCCGGTTGTGGTCGGCATCGGCGGCGGCAACTAGCAGCGCCAGCAGGCCCAGGGCCACGGCAGCCAGGGGTAGCTTTTCGCCGGGCGGCGTGGCGGCGGGCGGCGGCTGGGCCAGGGCCAGCGAGGGGGTAGGATGGTCTTGCATATTCTATAGAAAGTAATGTAGCTCGCACGCTGCGAGCCCGAACACCTCGCGCTTGCAATCATCCGGTTTCACCTGCTCGCGGTGCCCGCGCTCAGCCCCGCAGCGGCCCCGCTACCACAGCCCCTTGCGGCGCGGTTTTTCCACCGCAATACTCGGAAACTGCTGGGCAAACGCGCGCCGGATGGCTGGCTCGTGCTGGCGCGCAAACTCGGGGTCGAAATTGGCCGCCGCCAATTGGGCCACCACGGTGCCAATGGGCGTTTTTTCGCGCAGCCAGTGCTCCCACACGTCCTGGCGCTGGCGCAGGCCAAGGGTATTTACGCCCGTCACGGCTTGGTCGGCTCCGCAAAAATTGATACGCAGCAGGTGTTTCCCATTCGGGTGCTGCCAGCAAAAGCTGGCGATGCCGGCCGTAGGCTGGGCGGGTACCCGGCCGTAGGTTTGGTATTCGAGGTGGAAGAACTTGGCCGAGTTGAACCACTCGCCGCGCCGGTAGGGCGTAGGCTCGCCGCAGATGGTGTGGGCCACGGTTTCGCCCTGCATCCGGCCGGTGTACCAGAGCTGCTCCACGGCCACCTCGCCGGGGGCAGGCCGGCGGTGCTGGGCGCAGTCGCCGGCCGCGTACACGCCGGGCGCGCTGGTTTCGAGCATCTCATCCACCAGAATGCCGCGGTCGGTGGCGAGGCCGGCGGCCTGGGCCAAAACCAAGTTGGGCTGCACGCCGGTAGCCAGGCCCACCCACTCGGCGGGCAGCACCTGGCCAGTGGTGGTTTCCACGGCCTGCACGCGGCCCTGGGCGTTGCCGCGCAATTCGCGCAGCTCGGTAGTCAACTGCAAGTCAATGTGCTGGTCACGAATGTGCGCTTCCAGCATAGCCGACTCTTCGGCCGGCAGCACCGACTGCCAGTAGCGCCCCTCGCGCACCAGCCAGGTGACGTGGATGCCGCGCGAGTGCAGCATTTCGGCCAGCTCCACGCCGATGAGGCCGCCGCCCACCACCACGGCGTGGGCAACGCCTTGGGTGTCGCGGCTCATGCTTTCCAGGTCTGGCAGGCCGTAGAAGCCCTGCACGCCGCGCAGCTGCCGGCCGGGCCAGCCTGGGATGCGGGGTACCGAGCCGGTGGCCAGCAGCAAGCGGTCGTAGGCCAGGGAAGGGCCGGCGGCCAGCTGCACGGTGCGGGCGGCGGTATGCACACCAAGGGCTTCGTCATGCAGGAGTTCAAGCCGGTTTTCGGCCCAAAACCAGTCGGCGTGGGGCTTCACGTCGGCGTAGCGCAAGTGGCCGAGGTACAGGTACATCAGCGCGGGGCGCGAATAGTGGTGCGCGCTCTCGGCCCCCACCAGCGTAATGCGGGCCTCGGGTAAGAGCCGCCGCGCCGTAATGGCCGCTGAAACGCCCGTAATGCCGTTGCCGATAATAACGAAGTGCATAGAAAGCAAAGAACGCCCAAACCGCCGGGACCCGCCGGGCGCAGCATCTACGCTCCCGCCCCGCCGGCGGGTTTGGGGGCCCTCAAACAATCTAATTTCCAGTATGACGCAAACTTACGACATGATATAACGTATATTTGCGTCATACTTCCAAAGGTGGTTACCGGCCGCCGCTTTTCTACGCCATGACCTACGCCAAAACCGCCGCCTTCACCGCCGACCAGCAGCAGCTGGCGCGCATCGCCAGAGCCCTGGCCCACCCAGCGCGGGTAGCCATTATCCAGCTGCTGGCCAGCAAGCAAACCTGCATTTCAGGCGACATCGCGGCCGAAATGCCGCTCTCGCGCACCACCGTGTCGCAGCACTTGCAGGAGCTAAAGGCGCTGGATTTGATACGCGGTGAAATCGACGGGCTCACCGTCTGCTACTGCCTCAATACGAAGCTACTGCAGCAAGTGCAGCAGCAGTTTACAGCCTTTTTTAGCGAAGCCATGGCGGGCGCAACCTGCGGCCCCGAAGATACCTGCGCCTGTTAATTCTTGTTTTTACCTCAATTCCTTTCCCATGAAAATCTCCGAATTGAAGGAGGCCCTGGCGGGCCTCGCCGCCATCAGCTTCCGGCTGCCCGATGGCACTGCCCTGCCGGCGCACTTCCACATGACGGAAGTGGGCTTGGTAACCAAGCACTTCGTCGACTGCGGCGGCGTGGAGCGGAAGGAAACCGTAGCCAACTTTCAGCTCTGGGAGGCCGGCGACTACGACCACCGGCTGGCGCCGCAAAAGTTTCTGCATATCCTTCAGCTCTCGACGCGCATTTTGGGGCCCCAGGATTTGGACATCGAGGTAGAGTACCAGCAGGCCACCATCGGCAAGTTTGGCCTGGCCTTCGACGGGCGCGACTTCCTGCTCACGCCCAAGCAGACGGCCTGCCTGGCCCAGGATGCCTGCGGCATCCCCAGCGCGGCCTTTGCGCTGCCGCAGTTGCCGGTGGCCACCTGCACGCCGGGCGGGGGCTGCTGCTAACGTATTATTGGTAAGGACTCAACCCGCCCGTTTCTTGTTCGCCACACCGGTTAGCGCCCTCACCACCGTCCACTGGCCGGAAATCAAATCCACTTACCGAGCCGGCATTACCACCGGGCAGGCCACGTTCACGAGGCCGGTCGGGTACTAGGCTGGGCTGCGTTCCCGTCCGCGTCAAGCCGGTGGGTGTACCGAGGCGCGGCCAAGGTAGGCGCCCGCGTGGCCGCTAAAGCACAGGACCAGGCGTGGACCAGCAACGGCTGGGCACGCTGGTGCGCAGCGCCAAAACCCAGGGCCCGTGTGCGTTGCGAACTGGCATTTTCCCGGAGAACGCGGCCAGCCTGGCGCTGCACGCAGGCCAGGGCTTCCGGCTGGTGGGCCGGCGCGAGCGCATTGCCCACCAGCCGGCGTGTGGCGCGACGCCCTGTTGCTGGAGCGCCGCCGCCTCACAGCGGGCCAGCCGGCGTAGCCTCATCTCTTACCTCCTAGCCCGAGTTTCCGGCCGCCTTTGGGGTACCAGTTGGCTTGCCGTATCCGTCCTTTTCCCCGCCTTCTTTTTATGGAACTGACCAACCTAGCAGCACCCCCGCCCGTGGCGGCGGTAGCCCAAAAAAAACTCTCCGGCCTCGACCGGGGGCTCACGCTCTGGATTTTTCTGGCCATGGCGCTGGGCGTGGGCCTGGGCTATTTTGTGCCTCATATCAACCAAGTTATCAACTACTTCTCAGTGGGCTCCGTGAACGTGCCGCTGGCCGTGGGCCTCATCCTGATGATGTACCCGCCGCTGGCCAAGGTGAAGTACGAGCAGCTGCCCCGCGTTTTTCGCAACGTGCGCATTGTGGGGTTGTCGCTGGTGCTCAACTGGATTGTGGGGCCCCTACTCATGTTTGGACTGGCCATCTGGCTGCTGCCCGACCGGCCCGACTACATGATGGGCGTCATCCTCATCGGCATTGCGCGCTGCATTGCCATGGTACTGGTGTGGAACGACCTGGCCGATGGCAGCCGCGAATACGCAGCCGGGCTGGTAGCGCTCAACTCCCTCTTTCAGGTACTGTTTTACAGCGTGATGGCCTGGCTGTTCATCACTGTGCTGCCGCCTTATTTTGGGCTGAAGGGCTACACCGTGCACATCGGCATCGGCGACATTGCCCCGAGCGTGCTCCTGTACTTGGGCTTGCCGTTTGCGGCGGGCTTTTTGTCGCGTCTCGTGCTGCGCCGCCTCCGGGGCGATGCCTGGTACGAGCACGTTTTCCTGCCGGCCATCAGTCCGATTACGCTTATCGCGCTGCTGGGCACCATTGTGGTGATGTTCAGCCTGAAGGGCGACCTGATTGTGCGCATTCCGCTCGATGTGCTGCGCATTGCGCTGCCACTGGCCATTTATTTCAGTATCATGTTCGTGATCAGCTTTATGGCGGGCAAATACCTGGGCGCGAGCTACGCCGAAAACGTGTCCATCGCCTTCACGGCCACCGGCAACAACTTTGAGCTGGCCATTGCGGTGGCCATCGGCGTGTTTGGGCTGAATTCAGGGCAGGCGTTTGCGGGCGTCATCGGCCCGCTCATTGAGGTGCCGGCCCTCATTGCGCTGGTCAACCTGGCGTTTTGGCTGCGGCGCAAGTATTATGCAGCTGCTTAATTTTCTTATTAGCGCAATTTCCAAATCAGGATACCTGCTCCGGTCCGACGGCGGAGCTGTCCACCCTGTTATCGCGTGAACGAAGGCTGAACGACTGGCCAAGCGGCGCACGCGTCAACCGATCCGACAGCGGAGCCGTCCGACCAAAGCAAATACCATGACCCAGGAACTGCTGTAACAACATCTTATGAAACCCAACATCCTGGTGCTATGCACCGGCAACTCGTGCCGCAGCCAGTTGCTGCAAGGCTACCTCCAGCAAGAACTAGGCGACCGCGCCGCCGTGTATTCGGCGGGCATCGAAACCCACGGCCTCAACCCCCGCGCCGTGTGCGTAATGGCCGAAGACGGCGTGGACATTAGCCACCACACCAGCAACCACGTAAACGAGTACACCGCCGTGCCGTTCGCCTACGTACTCACGGTGTGCGACCACGCCCACGAGGCCTGCCCGGTGTTTCCCTCGTCGGCCCAAAAGCTGCACCACAACTTCCCTGACCCCGCCAAAGCCACCGGCACCGACGACGAGATTATGCAGCAGTTTCGGGCCGTGCGCGACGAGGTGAAGGCCTACGCCCACAACTTTGAGCAGGCCCACTTCGGGGGCAAATAACTACTTGATGGATTCGCAAACAATTGATGTGTTGGTAATTGGCGCGGGGCAGAGCGGATTGGCCGTGGGCTACTACCTGCGCCGGGCGGGCTACTCGTTTGCCCTGCTCGACGACCAGCCGCGGCCCGGTGGCGCGTGGCCCAACGGCTGGGATGCGCTGCACCTTTTTTCGCCGGCCGAGGCCAACTCGCTGCCGGGCTGGCCCATGCCCCGCCCGGCCCCCGGCGGCCCTGAATTCCCGCCCCGCGACGCGGTGGTGGCGTACCTCACTGACTACGAGCGCCGCTACGCGCTGCCCGTGCACCGGCCGGTGCGCGTGGCGGCGGTGGCCCGCGCCGGGGCCGGCTTCGTGGTGGCCACCAGCCAGGGCCCCTGGCAAGTGCGGGCCGTGGTGGCCGCCACTGGCTCGTGGAGCCAACCCTTTATCCCCGACTATGCGGACCGGGCGCTGTTTGGCGGCGAGCAGCTGCACTCGGCGTACTACCGCCAAGCGGCGGCCTTCGCCGGACAGCGTGTGCTGGTAGTGGGCGGCGGCAACTCGGGGGCCCAGATTCTGGCCGACGTGTCGCGGGTGGCCCGCACCATCTGGGCCACCGAGCGCCCCCCGCGCCTGCTGCCCGACGACGTGGATGGCCGCGTGCTCTTCGCCCAGGCCACCCAGCGATACCAGGCCGGCCCCGCGGCCAGCCCGCCCCCCAGCCTCGGCGACGTGGTGATGGTACCCGAGGTGCAGGCGGCCCGCGAGCGCGGCGTGCTGCGCAGCGTGCGCCCACCAACGCACTTCACTCCCACCGGCGTGGTCTGGCCCGATGGCCGGGCAGAAGCGTTTGACGCCGTTATCTGGTGCACGGGCTTCCGGCCGGCGCTGGGCTTTTTGGGCGGGCTCGGGCTAGTGGGGCCCGATGGGCGCGTGGCCACAACCGGCACCCGCGCCCTGGCGCTGCCGGGGCTTTGGCTGGTGGGCTACGGCAGCTGGACGGGCTTTGCCTCGGCCACACTCATTGGGGTGGGCCGCTCGGCCCGCACAACGGTGGAAGAAATTAAGGATTTTCTGGGCTAAGTAGTTGTTGGGCAAGCGCTTTTGAGAAGCAAGCGCAGTGCTCCGCCCCGGCCCCCGGCGCGATACCCGCTTTCTTTGCAGCTTGCCCCGTAACCCACTTACCCTTGACTACCTCCCCGCCCCGCATTGCCGTGCTTATTCCGGCCCACAACGAGGAGAAGTCCATCGCCTTGGTATTGAGCGAGATACCTGCTGGGCTGGTGCAGGAAGTAGTGGTAGTAGACAACGCCTCGACCGATGCCACGGCCGCCGCCGCCCGCGCCGCCGGGGCCACCGTAGTAGCCGAGCCTCGCCCCGGCTACGGCCAGGCCTGCCTGGCCGGACTGGCCTATTACGCCGCCCAGCCTGCTGCCCAAACCCCGGAAATCATCGTGTTTCTGGACGGCGACCACTCCGATTTTCCCGAGGAAATGCCTGCCCTGCTGGTCCCCATCCTCAGCGGCGCGGCCGAGCTGGTGATTGGCTCACGGGCGCTGGGCCAGCGCGAGCGAGGCGCTCTGCTACCGCAGCAGCGCTTTGGCAACTGGCTGGCTACCCGTCTTTTGCGCCTGCGCTACGGCGGCACCCATACCGACCTGGGCCCCTTCCGCGCCGTGCGGGCCGACGCGCTGACCCGCATCGGCATGGTGGATACCAACTACGGCTGGACGGTAGAAATGCAAGTGAAAGCCGCCCGCCTGGGCCTGCGCGTGGCCGAGGTGCCGGTGCGCTACCGCCGCCGCATCGGCGTGAGCAAGGTGTCGGGCACGGTGCGCGGCACCATCGGGGCGGGCTACAAAATTCTGTGGACGATTTTCAAGTATTGGTAGTGCCTGCCCGGTCCACCGGCTTTTTCAGCCAGCCGACTGGTTATCGTTGTTAGCAGCAGGGTTCCATTAGCTTAACAGCAAATCCCCATTGTCTTAATAGAAGCGGCAACCGGCTAATAACTACTGCTGGTTGACAACGACAAGCAGTCGGCCGGCTGAAAAAGCCGGCGGACCGGAGTAGGCGTCAATAGCTTTGCTTTTAGTATTTTACGCACAGTGCCCCTCTCTATTCTGCTTCGCATCAGCCAGTTGCTGGCGCTGCTGCTCACGGGCGCGGCCTACTGGGGCCTGGCCTACGCCACGCCGCGGGCACACTTTACGCAGTTAGCAATTCTCTTTGCGATGGCGGGCGCGGCCTACGCATGGCTGCTGCACACGCGACTGCCGTTGCGCTGGGGACTGGGCGCGGCGCTGGTGTTTCGGCTGCTGTGGCTGCCGGCCACCCCGGCGCTGAGCGACGATTTTTACCGCTTCCGTTGGGATGGCCTGCTGGCCAGCCACGGCCACAGTCCCTTCGCCGAAACGCCCCGGCAGCTGCTCCGGCACCCACCCGCCGACTCGGCTGCCCTGCCCCTGGGCGAGCTGCGCCGCCTGCTGCCGCACCTCAACTCCCCCGATTATTTCTCGGTGTATCCGCCCGTGGCCCAAGGCCTGTATGGCGCGGCGGCGAGGGCTTTTCCTGCGTCCGAAACCAGCTTTCTGGTAGTGGTACGCCTGGCCCTACTGCTGGCCGATGCGGGCGCGGCGGCCCTGCTGCTGTGGCTGTTGCCCCTGGCGGGCTGGCCCGCCCGCCGCGCCCTAGCATACCTGCTGCACCCACTGGTGGTGGTAGAAGTGGCGGGCAACGTGCACATGGAGGGCGTGGTGGTGTGCTTTTTGCTGCTGACCGGGGCGCTGCTGCTACGCCGCCGCACCCGGCTGGCGGCCGGGACCCTGGCACTGGCCGTGGCCACCAAGCTGCTGCCGCTGCTGGCGCTGCCGCTACTGGCCCGGCAGCTGGGGCGGCGGCGCTTCCGGTGGTTTTTGGGCGTGCTGGCGGGCAGCCTGGGGCTGCTGTTTTTGCCCTACCTATCGTGGAGCTTACTACTGCACATCGGCCTCAGCCTCGATTTATATTTCCAGAGCTTCGAGTTCAATGCCAGCGTATTCTACCTCCTGCTAGGCCTGGGCAAGTGGCTGACGGGCATTGACTTAGTGGGTGGCCTGGGGCCGCTGCTGGGGCTGGGGGCGGCGTACCTGGCTTTTTGGCTGGCGCGGCGGGCGGGGCGGCCCCGGCTGGCGGCGGTGCCGCAGCTGCTGCTGCTCACGCTCAGCGGCTACTTCGCGCTGGCCACCATTGTGCACCCCTGGTACCTGGTGCCATTGGTGGCGCTGAGCTGTTTTTCGCCGCTGCGCTACGCCCGGGTGTGGGCCGGGCTGGCGGTGCTCTCTTACGCGGCCTACCGCACCACAGCCTACACCGAAAGCGGCCTGCTAATCACCCTCGAATACGGCGGCGTGCTGGCCTGGGCTGCTTGGGAAGTGGCAGTTGGCGAAGGAGTGAATGGGCGAATGGGCAAGTTCAAAAAAGTATTTTGATGACCACACGGAAGCAATTCATTCACTCACCCATTCGCCAAATGGCCAAGTCCTCGGCCGAGTCTACGTCGTGCAGGGTGGGCAGTTGGGCCACGCGCAGACCCAGGCGGACGGCATCGGCCAGGGTGTCGGGCAGCACAGTGGCGGTACTCCAGTCTTTGTTAGCAAATAATTCGGGCTCCAACTTATTCATTCCCAATAAGTAATAACCACCATCGGCGGCGGGGCCCAGCACCACGTCGTGGCTTAGCAGCAGCTCGAAGGCCCGTTGCAGCAGTTTGGCGCTCAAGCCAGGGCAGTCGGTGCCAATGATAACGGCCTGGCCTGCTCCCGCCGCAAAGGCCGCGCTGAACGCGTGGGCCATGCGCGCTCCCAGCGATTCGGCGGGCGGCTGCACGCGCCAGGGCAGGCCGGGCCATTCGGGCCGGAACTGGGCAAGCTCGCAAGGCGGGACGGGCTCCTCGGCCAGCCATACGGTAGCGGGCACCCCGGCAGCGGCTATGGCCCGGGCCGTGAGGGTGAGCAGCTCGCGGTAGGTGGCCAGCGCGGCTTCGGCCCCAATGCCGGCGGCGAGGCGGGTTTTTACGCGGCCCAGCACGGGCTCGCGGGCAAAAATGAGCAGGTGCCCGGGCTGGTCGGCGGCAGAATTCATGCGCAAAGTGGACTTTGTGGTAAACAGCCGGCAAGCTACAGCCCGCCTCTCGCTAGAGCTTGCTAGAGCTTGCTAGAGCTTGCCCTGCCGAATGAGCCGCCGGTACAACTGCACCAGTCGCGGCTGCGGCATTCCCAAATAATACAGTGCCACGAGCAGAGCAAAAATTGCCTGCAAGCGCAACACGCCATTAGCCAAATACTTACGCGCCGAAGTAGTTACCGCCCGGGGTAATATTTTGAAAGCTCCTTGGGCCCGCAGCCGCGCTACAATTTCCTGGTCTTCCATGAGCAGCAGGTCTTCGCGATAGCCACCAATTTGCGCAAACAACGCCCGGCGCACGAACAGGCTTTGGTCACCAAACCGCACGGCCGTAAACGGCAGGCGCGTGCACCACGCGCTGAACCGCAAGAGCCAGTGCCCATTGTCAAACGCCAGCCGGTAGCAGCCCGCGGCGTAGCCTGCACCCGCGGCCTGCCGCAACTCGCTCACAAACCCGGACGGTGGGTACGAGTCGGCGTGCAGAAAATACAACAACTCGCCCCGCGCCCGCTGCGCCCCGTAGTTGAGCTGGGCGGCGCGGCCCCGGCGCGGGCTGTGCAGCACGGTGGCCCCGGCCTGCCGGGCCACAGCCGCCGTGCCATCAGTGCTACCGCCGTCTACCACCAGAATTTCGGGCACGGGCTCGCCCGGCGCGGGTTGGCGCAGGTAGGGCAGCAGGGCCGCCAGGGTATCGGCCTCGTTGTAAGCCGGGATTATAATACTAATTGTCAAGCAGAGCTAGGTTACTGCGCAGAAGACCAGGAAAGCGCTGCGTCGGCTTCTCCTACGCAGCGCAGCCCGGCCGGTACCGGCCGCCAACGCGCTGCCACCGGCCCTTCGGCAACCCTGCGCACCCGATGGCGGTTATAGAAGCGCCGTTTTCTCACCTGTTTTCGTTATTTGCCGTGGCTATTTTTCCTTTTGCTCACCCCCTACTCAAGCGCTTCGACCGCTGGGCAACCCCGGTACTAGCGGTGGTGGGCGTGGCCGTGCTACTGCTCGAAACCCGCCACCCGCTGCGCCGCCGCACCCGCCCGCGCTCCGAGCGCTGGCTGCGCAACCTGCTGCTGGCCGCGCCCTCGCTGCCCGCCATGCGCCTCACGCTGCTGCCCGCCGTGGTGGGCCTGGCGCAGCTGGCGGCTCCGCACCGCCCAGCCCGGCTACTGGCCGGCCTGCCCGGGCCCCTGCGCACCACCGCCGAGGTACTACTGCTTGATTACCTCGCCTATACCTGGCACCGGCTGCTGCACTCGCCGCTGCTGTGGCGCCTGCACCGCGTGCACCACTCCGACCTCGACATGGACCTGACCACGGCCTGGCGCTTTCACTTTGGCGAAATGCTGGCCAGCATTCCGTACCGGGCCGGGCTGCCGGCGCTGCTGGGCGTGCGCCCCGCCACAGCCCTGGCCTACGAGGTGGTGTTTGAGGCTTGCACTGCTATGCAGCACAGCAACTGGCGGCTGCCGCTGGCCGCCGAGCGCCGCTTGGTGCCGCTGCTCGTGACGCCGCGCGCCCACGGCATCCACCACTCGATGGTGCGCGCCGAAACGCAAAGCAACTTCGGCGTAGTGCTCAGCCTCTGGGACCGCCTGCACCGCACCCTACGCCTCAACGTGCCGCAGTGCGACCTCACCATCGGCGTACCCGCCTACCCCGACCCGGCCGACCAAACCGTAGCCCGCCTGCTAGTGCTGCCCCTGGCCCCACTAGAGCCCTGGGCCCGGCCCGATGGCTCGGTACCCGAGCGCGCCCCCACCACCACGTCGCTACTGGAGTTGGCGGCGGATGGTAACTGCTAGAGCGGTTTCCAAATCACTGTACATGATATCCACAATGGTCAAACCAATTTTTGGCATCCTGTTCGGTTACCCACTCGGCGGCGGCCCGGATGGCTTCCTCCAGCAGGTCGCGGGTACGGGCCTTGGCGGTGCGCAGCCACGTCTTGAGCTTACTAAAAGCCAGTTCAATGGGGTTGAAATCAGGCGAATAAGGCGGCAGGTAGCGCAGCCGTGCCCCGTATTTGCGCACGATATCGTCCAGCCCGTCCACCTTATGCACGGAGAGGTTGTCGAGTACCACCACGTCGCCCGGCCGCAGGGTGGGGCCGAGCACCTGGTCGAGGTAGGCGGCAAACACGTCGCCGTTGACAGCCCCGTTGACAGCCCCGTTGACGCTGAGCAACGCCCCGAGCCCGTCCGGGGTCAGGGCGGCGAGGAGCGTCACGTTCGGGCCGCTGTGCAACGGCACGGCCTGGTCCAGGCGCTGGCCGGCCGGGGCCCGGCCATAGCGGCGGCAGTAGGTGAGGTTAATGCTCGTCTCGTCCACGAATACGAAACGGGTAACATCTTCTGGCTGAATGGCTTCCAAAAACAAGCGGCGCAAGGCTACGACGCGTTCGGTGTCACGCTCGGCGGCGTGGATGCTTTTTTTTTGCGCCCCCACCCCAGGCGCTCGACCGCCCGCCACGTACTCGTGCGGCTCAGGGCCGGGCCGGCGGCGGCGGCCAAGGCGAGGCTTATTTCGGCCAGTGTCGCGTCGGGCTGCGCCACCAGACAGGCCCGCAACAGGTCCTGGCCCGCCGGGTCCAGGCGCGGCATCGGGCCGCCGCTCGCGGGCAGGGCCGCCAGCGAACCGCTCGTACGTTGACGACGCAAAAGCTTGTCCACGAAGGAGATGGAAACGCTGAATTGCGCCGTCACTTGGTAAATCCGGGCCTGCGGCGCGGCACATGCCGCCGCTACCCGTTCCCGCAAATCAATCGAATACGCTTTCATAACAGAAGGTACGTGAAATTCTGTACACCGAGTTGGAAACCGCTCTAACGAAGCTGTTTAGGAAACCTAGAAATTTAAGGTTGAACGTCATGCTGAGCTTGTCGGAGCATCTCTACCGCAGCAGTAATCAGGATTAGTCAGCGGGAGAGATGCTTCGACAAGCTCAGCATGACGTGCTGACGACTTCCCAAACAGCTTCAACAGTTAAGCATCGGCCGGCCTGAGAAAGGCCTCCATCGAATTGAAGAGGCGCTGCGGAATTAGACAATTGGGCCCCCTTACGCTCCTCTCCATCCTAATATTACGCCATTCCAGCCTGCTTGCACGGGGCTTATTGACCCTGCTGGCCGGCCTTGGGCAAGAGCTGATCTGCAAATGCACCAACCCCAAGCTTGCTTCTGCTCGATTTCAACATCGGCCTTTCCTTAGTGGGCAGCCCCGTTTTTAATAACCCGGTACCGCACCTGGCCCTGCGCACCGACAATCTCCAGATGATAGATACCAGGGCCCAAATCATTCAGGTTAAGGGCATTGAAACCGGCAACGGCTTTCCCCATTAAGGCTGGCCTTCCCAACATGTCCAGCAAGCGATAAGTATTACCAGCGGCAGCGTGAAAATTGAGACGGTCGTAAGCAGGGTTGGGAAACACGCCGGCCGCTACCGGACTCGCTTGCACCGCCACCACCGGCGAATACGTATCAGTATTATCGACATCTACCTGGCGCAACCGGTAGTACACCAATGCATTAGCTTCTACCTTCGCATCGAGCCAAGCGTACTCTTGCGCCGCGGTGCTGCTACCGTGGCCGGGCACCGTTTTTAGTTCCGCAAAGGTTTGGCCGTCGGTGCTGCGCTGCACCTCAAAATGCTTATTGTTGCGCTCGGTGGCCGTGGCCCAGCGCAGCCGCACGCCCGCCAGCTCCCGGCGCGCCGTGAAGCTGACGAGGCCAACGGGCAGCGGGTTGTTGCCGGGGCCCCCAGCGGCCTCGGTGCTAGCCAGCACAAAATCGCTGAACGAAGTGAACGCTACGGTGGAGATAATACTACCGCCCGGGGCCCCAGAGCCCGTCCCGCCCAGGTCGAGCCAGTTGCCGGCGTTGTCGCTCTTGGCAATGCGCAGCTTGGCGGGCATATCTACTTGGTCGTCCACATCATAATTGAGCTTGATAACGCCTTGGGTGAAATTGCTCGCGCCGCCGTTCGTCACGGTGAAGTACCGCACCCTTGATACGCGTTGCAAGCTGCCTGCTGCCGTGGGCATGGCCCGCTTCGTCGGAGCCTGGTTGAATTGCTGGGCCGTGTAAGTGATTGGGTTGGCATCGGCTTGCTGCCCGGTGAGCGTGAGCGGCCGATAAACCTTACCGCTGCCAATCGGGAAAGTCAGGTTGACCACCGTACTAGTTTGCAGCCGGCTCAAGGGCCCGTCGATGAAGCTAGTTGCACTGCCAGTAGGCATGGTCCCATCTCCCGATAACACTAACCCATTGATAGTCGTGGTGCTGATATTACCTTGGGTTAACGTGAGGTTCTTTACTTGCAGTGGACGTTGGAGGACAGCGCCCGCTGGGTTGTTCATTACCAGGCTGACGTTAGGACCCAGCGTTAAAGTGCCACTACCGCTGCCGCCAATATTTTGGGCAGAAGCCCCGCTTATTGTTAGAAGGAACGAGTTGGTAGCGCCTGGGGTGAAAATAAGATTACCTCCACTCAACAAGATACTGCCCTTGAGATCAAGTTCTTTGATATTGAAGCTGTTTAGGAAGTGGGTGGTCGGGTAATTTTACGCAGTAGCAGCACGACAAAGGCGAGCCAGTGGAAGGCCAGCCAATTTTCCAGGCAGGTTTCGTAGCGCACCAGCAGGGTCTTGAAGCCGTCGAGCCAGGCGTTCATTTGCTCGATGACCAGCCGGCGCCGGTAAAGTTCGGGGTCCAGCGGCGTGTCATCATCCGTTTGCCAGTCGGTCGAGCGCCGGTTGCGGGGAATGTTGGCTTCGATGTCGCGCCGGGCGCAGGCCTGACGCAAGCTAGTGACATCAAAGGCTTTGTCGGCATTCAGAAAGAGGCCTTCCAGGCGCAGGTGCGCTTGTTCGAGCAGCTCACAGAGTTCGGCGAAGACGTGTTCGAGGGCAAACGTATCGTGGTGGTTGCCGGCTTGCGGCGTGGCCACGGCTAGGGGCTGGCCCGTGTTGTCGGCCAGAAACAGGGCGTTGGTGGTGCGGGCCGCCTTGCGGCCTTGATAGCCGACAGCCGCCCCGCCGTTTTTAGCCGGGGTGTGGCTGCCATCGAGTTGCACACTCGACAAGTCCAGCGCCGCGTGGTTCAAGCGCAAGACGCTCAACCAAAGCTGTTTCCAAGCACCTTGCTTGCGCCACTGGTTGAAATAATAGTAGACGCCCTGCCACGTCAGGGGGTGGGTTGGCAGCAATTCTCGCACGGGCAGCCAGCGCCACTGACAACCCGTTTTGAGCTTGTAGAGAATGGCGCCGACGACTTCCACCGGCTGGGCCGCCCGCCGACGGCCGTGGGCGCTAAAGGGCAAATGGGGGAGTATCCAGGCGGTAATGATATCTTTGGGCAGGACTTCCATGACGGAGGGAAAGGAGATGGGTCGCACCTCAAATTTCGCTCTGCCGTGGGAGTCTTTTCTGTTTTGAGCCCGCCTGACTACTTCCTAAACAGCTTCATTAAATGTGTGAGTACCGGACAATATCATCAAGTCATTTTGAATAATGACTTTGTTAGCACCATAAGTACCGGCTGTAGGTGTGCGGTTCGCGTTAACGGTGAGGTAGCCGAACGTACGGCCACTCAAGCCAACGCTACCGGTGCCACCGGCTGTGTAGAGGTAGTAGCTACCAAGGTCGAAAATAGTAACGGCGTAAGTCCTTTCGCCGAAAGGGCTACGTCCCCCGGCTTGTTCAAACGTCGCGCCGCTACGGAAAACTACAGATTCCGTGTTGGCTGTGAGCGAACCAAAAGGAAACCCTTCGAATGTTGTGCCACTCAAAAAGTAGGATCCGCCCGTAAATTCAATGGCTTTAGCAGTGGCGGAGAGCAACGTGTGAGAGCTGGTAAAAGAAGCGTTTCCCGAGAACTCCAGTCGGCCCGCAATAGCCGCCCGGGTGCCTACCGCGAGTTGCATAGCCAGTGATGAGTTGCTGCTACCCAGTCTGCCAACTACTTGCACGAGCGTTCCGGCATCCATTTGCAAGCCCACAGCTGGGGACTGAGCCCCAATGACGAGCGTTTGAGAACCGACTGTATTCAGTGTGGCCTGCACTCTATTGATAAAGATCAGCTGACCGATATTTTGTGAAGCAGTAAAATCCAAGGTTACGCTGGTACTCGGCGTGAAGGTTCCGTCGAACACCAGCACGTCAGTGGCGGCGGGCGACAGCCGGGTGGGCACCCAGTTGGCGGCGGTGTCCCAGTTGGAGTCGGTGAGGGGCTGCCACTGGTAGCGCGGCTGGCCAAAGCTGGCGAAGGTGGTCAGCAGGAACAATAAGGTGACCGCGCTGGTGACGCGGAAGTGATGCGTGGTAGAGGTTTGTAGCATAGGTGTTTCAAGGTCAAGCCTCAAAGGTATCCCACCATTAAGCATCATGAACTATTGATGAAAAAAATAGTTTGAGAGTATTGCAGCGCGCACACGTCAGTACGCCGCTTAGTTCACCGCCTCCCACACGTTATCTTTGGGAGAGATATCCGGCACGTAAAGGCTGCCCAGCACGATTTTTTTAATTGTCTTTTTGCTGGGTACGGGCACGGCTACGGTACGGGCCCCGGCCTGCCACACGGCGATGGTGCGGTGGATTTTTTGGGTGGTGCCATCGGCGAAGGTTAGCAGCAGGTCGATGGGCACGGGCTTGGTGCCCTTGGCTTCGATGGTTATTTCGGTGCCGCCGCTGGCCGGGGCCACGCGGGCAATGGCCAGGTCGGGGTAGCCGCTGTCGAAAAACCAGCGCTGCCAGAACCAGTTCAGGTTTTGGCCGGCGCCGGTGTTCATCGAGTTGAAGAAATCGTGGGGCATGGGGTGCTTGCCGTGCCAGTTGCGGATGTAGGTGTGCAGGGCCCGGGTAAACAGCTCGTCGCCCAACAGGTCCTTCACAAACAGGTAGCCCAACGCCGGCTTGGGGTACGAATTCAGGAAAAAGGCCTGGTCGGTTTGCTGGCTGCTGAGCGTGACGATGGGCGGGTCGGCCTCGGTGCCGGCGGCGGCGTTGTAGGGCTGCATGCCGTAGGAGTCAACCAGCGTGGGATCAATCATACTGGAAATCAGCCACTCACCGATGGTAGCCCAGCCCTCGTCCATCCAGCCGTACTTGGTTTCGTTGATGCCCATATAGAATGGAAACATCGTGTGGAAAATCTCGTGGTCGGTGAGGGTAATGGCCCCCTGGCGGGTGGCGCTGGGGTTGTCGTTCACCATCATCGGGTACTCCATCTGGTCGCGGCCGTCGAATACCGTTTCGTGGCTGTACGGGAAGGGCCACTTCGGAAAGGTGTAGCTCATGGCCAGCACCGTGCGGCGAGCAATATCCATCACGTCGCGGTAGTCGCGGTGCTCGGGCGAGTACACGGCATCGACGCGGGTGCGGCGCTGGGTTTTGGGGTCCACAACGGGGCTGCTGGCCTGCCACACGTAATGGTCGGCGGTGGCAAACACGAAGTCCGGCACGTCGCGCGCCTCGAAGCGCCAGGCATTCTGGGCGTCGGGGTTGGTGATGTCGCGGCGGCGCACGTCGGTACTGTCGATGATGGTCGTCACGACCTCACTTTGCTCGGCGCGGTGCAGCCGGTCGATGTACTTCTTATTCAGCACTTCGCCGGGATTTACGAGGTTACCGGTGGCCCATACCACGTAGTTGCGCGGCACGGTGATGGACGCCTTGAACGTGCAGAAATCGTTGTAGAACTCGGCCACGCCGGTGTAGGGCCAGCGGTTCCAGCCGTCGAGGTCGTCGTACACGGCGATGCGGGGGAAGAAATAGGCCACAAAAGCCGCCCCCGGCTCCACCTCGCCGGTGCGGTTATGCGAGCCCTGGTTGAGCGTGTAGGCGTAGGTAATGGCTACCTTCAGGCTTTGCCGCGGCAGCAGCGGGGCCCCCAGCGGCACCACCATGTTGGTGGCGTCAACGGTCAGCTGGCGCACGTCGAGACGCTGGCCGTTGAGGGCCAGCTGCTGGATTTGCACGCCGTCATTAATGTCTTCCGGCGCGATGCGGTTCACGCGCGGGGCCCCTTCCTGGTAGAGGTTGGGGTAGAGCTTGAACCAGATTTGGCGCAGCGTGTCGGGGCTATTGTTTTGGTAAACAATGTCCACCGTGCCCGAGAGGCGGCGCGACGACGGGTTGTATTCCACGTCGATGTCGTAGGCCGCCGTATTTTGCCAATACCTGGGGCCCGGGGCTCCAGTTTCGGCGCGGGTGCCGCGGGTGTAGGCGGCTTGCAAGTTGCGCGCGATGGGCAATGCGGGCTGGGCCCGGCCGGCCAGCGCCAGCGAAACCAACAGCCCGGCCAGCAAGGCGCTACGGAGAAGAAACAGGGTTTTCAAGCAGCAGAAAATCGCGAGGTAACGAAAACAAAATATACGCAAAGCAAGGCGGTGGCGCCCGAATAATGATTTTTTTTCGTTCCCGTGCAACACCCGGCCCATTTCTCCGACCAACTACGTAGAACCCTCTGCCAAATCCACCCGTGAGGGCCCCCGGTAACATCTGCCGCGCCCGGCGGTTACCTCCGCGCTTCTTTTTTCCCTTTTTATGAATATCGGCATCGTCTGCTACCCCACCTACGGGGGCTCCGGCGTGGTGGCCACGGAGCTGGGCAAGGCCCTGGCCCAGCGTGGCCACCGCGTCCACTTTATCACCTACAGCCAGCCGGTGCGGCTCGACTTCTTCAACGAAAATCTGTTTTACCACGAGGTGTACGTGCCCGCGTACCCACTCTTCCAGTTTCCGCCCTATGAGTCGGCCCTGGCCAGCAAAATGGTCGACATCGTGCAGAATGAGAAGCTCGACGTGCTGCACGTGCACTACGCCATTCCGCACGCCTCGGCGGCCTACCTGGCCAAGCAGATTTTGCGCACGCGCGGTATCGCCGCGCCGGTCGTCACCACGCTGCACGGCACCGACATTACGCTCGTGGGCAAAGACGCCAGCTACGAGCCAGTGGTTACGTTCAGCATCAACCAGAGCGACGGCGTGACGGCCGTATCGGCCGATTTGCGGCGCGAAACCTACGAGTCGTTTCCCATCGACAAAGAGATAGAGGTGATTCCTAACTTCATCGACCTCGTGCGCTTCCGCAAGCAGGACAAGAGCCATTTCCGGGCCGCCATTGCGCCCGAGGGCGAAAAGCTACTCATTCACATCAGTAATTTCCGGGCGGTGAAGCGCGTGGAGGACGTGCTGCGCATTTTTGCCGGCGTGCGGGCCGAGATTCCGGCCAAGCTGCTGCTGGTGGGCGACGGCCCCGACCGCTCGCGCATGGAAAAGCTCGCCCGGGAGCTCGATTGCCAGCGCGACATTCGCTTCCTGGGCAAGCTCGAAGCCGTGGAAGAAGTGCTCAGCGTGGGCGATTTATTTTTGATGCCTTCTGAGAATGAGAGCTTTGGACTGGCCGCTCTGGAGGCCATGGCCTGCGAAATGCCCGTGGTGAGCACCAACGCCGGCGGCATTCCCGAGCTGAATATCCACGGCGTGACCGGCATGGTGAGCAACATCGGCGACATAGCCGACATGGTAAAAAATTCCCTCTACGTGCTCGACGACGCCAACCTGCCGCGCTTCAAAGCCGCCGCCCGCGCCCGCGCCGAGGAATTTGCCGTCGGCAACATCGTGCCGCTCTACGAGGATTGCTACCGCCGCGCCATCGCCGCCACCCTGGCCACCGTTTAAATATAGCGCGGACTTTAGCTACGCTGATCTTCGGTTGTAGTCCGCGGCCCTCGCTTCGTCCTACCAATTACCGTTGGGCGACCGGGCAGCAACGCGAACTCGCAGCGTCCACGCTACAGGAAAATACCCGCAATTTCCTGCCAGCTGTGCACGCGGCGGTGGCCCATTTTGTGCACGTTATGCGGGGCGTTGAACAGGATACCCTCACCCCGAAAATTATCAAAGTTGTAGGCATTGTCGTCGATGAGGAAGTCGGCGTTGATGATGCTTTTGTCGCCGCAAAACACGTAGTTCGGCCACGGGATAAAGGCAAAATGCTGCTGCAACCAATTGTACTTGTCGAGAAACGAGTTGGGAAATTCCATGGCCGCCGTGGCAATGAACAGCTCGTAGCGCTCCGACATCTGGCGCAGCACGTCCTGGCTGTCGGCCATCACTGGCAGGTCTTTGAAAAAGCCTGGGGCATTGGGATAAGCGCGCAGGGCGCCTTGGTGCTCGGGGGCCACGGCGTCGGCCGCACTGCGGCCGTGCAGCGACTCCAAGGTCAGTTCGCGCTGAAAATCACGGCCGTACCACTCCCGGAAGCGGGCAATGGAATCGGCCATTACCTCGTCCATGTCGACGGCAATGCGGGTCTTTTTCTCCATAAGTAGCGGGGCCCGGGGCCCCAAGGCCAGGCGGTTAGAACAGGCCGAACGCCTCGTGCTTCACGGCGGCCAGGGCCTGGGCGGTAGGCTCGGCCGCGTCGGTCATCAGGCCTTCGAGGATGCGCTTGGCCAGCTCGGTACCGCGGGCCTGGCCGGGGTTGGGCAGGCCATGGAAGGCGCGGTTCACCATCGTGAGCACGTTTTCCTTTGCTTCCTTGACCAGCACCCAGGCATCGGCCGACACGTAGAGCTGCTGCGAGAGGTTGTGGTCGTACTCGGCCCGAATCTCTTGTTGCAGCAGGCGGTGGTAATCGGGGGCCGACTGGCCGGCGCTGCTCAGGCGCACGAGCACGTTGTTGGGCGAAATGCGCTCCAGCATCAGCACCACCCGCTCGTAGGCTTGCAGGCGCAGGGGCAGCGTTTCCTTGCTGCTGGCCAGCCGTAGCTCGATGAGGCGGCGCTGCTGGTCCTTGTCCAGGTACTGCTTGAAGAGCAAGTAGATCGCCCCGGCCACGACGAGCGCCGGCAGAATAATTTTGAGCAGTTCGAAAAGGTAAGCGGCAGAATCCATGATGCAACACCCAGCTTCAGCCAGGCAGAAAGTAGGCACGGCGCCGGCAGGGGCCCCGGGCGAGGCGGCCGGCGGGCCGCGCTGAAGCCCGGCCGCCGGCAAAACTACGCCGTGAACCGCGGCCCGCCCCGCGCTGTTTACCTTGCCACTGGGCCCCTGCCCGGGCTGGTGTATATTTGTTATTGTTCTAATTAACCTAACCTCGTCTTTCCTATGGCCAGCGTTGCCACCCTCGCCCCCATCACCCTCACCGACCGCGCCGTGGTCGAGGTTAAAAATATCATCATGGAGAAAAATGTGCCCGATGACTACGGCCTGCGCATCGGCGTGCAGGGCGGCGGCTGCTCGGGCATGAGCTACCTGCTGGGCTTCGACAAAGCCAAAGAGCAGGACGAAACCTACGACCTCGACGGCCTCAAGCTCATCATGGACAAGAAACACGCCATGTACGTGCTCGGCATGGAGGTCGATTTTCAGGACGGCCTCAACGCCCGCGGCTTCGTGTTCAACAACCCCCAGGCCAAAAGCACCTGCGGCTGCGGCACGTCGTTCTCGGCCTAAAACCGCTGATTTTGACTGATTAATGGTGATTTCGCTAATTTTTTCCGAATTGTTATGGACGTAAAATATTTGTCGGACGACAAGGGAAAAATAACCGGCGTCTTCATTGCCATTGAGGATTGGGAGCAGCTGCAAAAACAGTACAATATCTCGCTCACCGCCACCGGGGCCCCCAATGCTCAGTTGCAAAACAGTCTCAGTACAGCCTTGGCTAAAGCCAAGCTGGGCGCGGAGGAAAACTAACCTGTTTAGGAAGTAATTGGACCGTCATGCTGAGCTTGTCGAAGCATCTCCATTGCAGCAGTAATCTATAATTAGTGAGCGGGAGAGATGCTTCGGTTGCGCTCGGCATGACGGCTCATCGACTCAGACGGCTCAACAGCCCACAAAAAAGCCCGGCCCGTCCGGGTTTTTTTGTATCCATTTCCCAACGGCTTAGAATTGCAGCCGCTGGCCTTGTACTGGATATATCAGCCGCAGCCCCAGTGAGTTGGCCGCTACCAGCTGCCGAGCAATGGCGGCCTCGTTGGCAGCGGGCGGCTTGCGGTGGGTAATAACGACGGGCACGGCGCGCAGGGCCCCGGGGCCCGCCACCTGGCCCAACGCAGCCAACTCCTGCATCAGCCGGGCGGGCGTGAGGTGGCCGAATAGCAGCTTTTCGGGCTGCTCGTTGGCGTAGGACGTTTCGATGAAAATGGCCCTGAGCTGGCCGGCCCGCACCAGGGGCCCCACGGCCTGCCACAGGGCTTGCAGCTGGTGGCTCTGTTCCAACTCGTCGGCCCCAGTGTCGCCCAGGTACAGCAGGTAATCTTCGTGGCTGCGCAGCAGGAAGGCGGCGCTTTCGTAGGGCCGGGCGTGGCTCAGCGGGAAGGTACGCAGGCGCAGCGCGGTTTCGGGCAGCGCTATTTCGGGGCCCGGCGCCAGGGCCTGGAGGTGGTATTTGCCCAGGGCAGGCGGGGCCCCGGCGGGGCCAAAGTTGGGCCAGGCGCGCCAGTTGAAGTAGTCGTTTTGCAGGATGGCCAGGCAGCTGGGCAGGCCGTAAATCGTTTTGGGGGCGTCGTCGGGCGCGTTTAGCAGCAGGCCGGCTACGTGGTCGAGGTGAGCGTGCGAGATGAGGTAGGCCTTGATGTAGGTTTTCAGCACGGCGTCGGCATCCACGGCAAATACCTTGTCGGCCACGGCTTTACCAAGGCCTGTGCGCAGGCTGCCCGCATCGAGGCACACGTAGGCGGTACTGCCGGCGGGTGCCACCAGGTAGGCCGAGAGGTTGCCTTCGTCAAGCCCGCCGCGCACGCCCAGCGGCACCACGTCGAAGGCCGGCGGGCGGGGGCCCTGCGCCGGGGCCCCCAGCGGCAGCAGCCCTAGCAGCAGGCAGCTACAGCGCAACCAGCACTGAAATTGCGTCGTTACCAACTCAATACGTCTTGTTCATGTCCTCCGGTATCACCACCACGTAGTCGGCCACGTTGATGTTGTCCTTATCCAGCCGATCCAGCTGCGCCTGCGTGGCGACGCTGATGGTACGCACCTTCAGCGTGGGGGCCCCTTGGCGGAGGTAGGCCACGATGCCGTCGTGGTGGTCGGAATGATAGCTGCCGTTGAGGTGCAGCAGGGTTTGGCCGGGCTGGCGGCTGGTGCGGATGAAGTAGGCCATGGTGGCGTCCTTCAGGGCCTGGGCCTGGATGATGGTTTGGGCCCCGCCGTCGTGGGGGCTGTTGCCGCCGCCGCCGAACATGGCGGCCATGTTTTTGTAGCCGGGCAGCTCGTAGTCCACCTTCAGCGGCAGTGGGGCCAGCAGGGCGCGGTCGGCGGCGGGCAGCTTGTCGAGGGCGGTGAGGCTACCGCGGGCTACCTGCTGGGCAAACGGCCGCGGGGCGTTGGTGCCCACGACCGGGATGCCGTGCGCCTGCGCAAATTGCAGTAGCGGGCGGTAGTCGGTGCCATAGTTAGGCCAGGGGCGCGCCTGGCGCTCGAAGGCCGAATCGGGCAGGGTGCCAGCGGTAAACTGGGCCACCAGCGGCTGCACGTCGCGCTCAAACATTTCCATGCCCAGCACCAGCTTGCCAGGGCCCTTGAGGCGCTGCAAATCCTTAGCTACTTGCAGCTCCAGCCAGTGCGCCAAGGGGTCGTTGTGCTGCTCGCCGAAGAGCACCACGTCGGCCTGGGCAAGGTCGGCGAGCATCTGGTCGTAGTCGGCGGCTTTGCCGTCGGCGGCGAAGAGGCGGTAGGCAGGCCGGTCGCCCAGCGTGAAGCTGCACAGGGCGAGCAGGCAGACGATTTTTAGCGCAAGGTTTCGCAAGGTTTTGGGGAGGTTTCGCGGAGGATGTGGGCACGGTGCCCGTTGCGGTTACGAACAGCGCAGCCCCGAAGTCGGTTGCGAAAACTGGAATAACTACTCGCCAAGCCGTCCTGCTCATCTAGCGTCCGCGCAGCTGAAACTAATAGCCAAGAACGTCATGCTCATCTAACATCCGCGCAGCCAGAACTTATAGCCAAAAACGTCATGCTGAGCGCAGCCGAAGCATCGCTCCCGCAGCAGTAATATTATTTACTCAGCGGGAGCGATGCTTCGCTACGCTCAGCATGACGTTCAAAATCTGCTCATTACTCCCCTACCCTTTATAGAACATCCACTTGCCCAGCTCCTTGTACGTCACTTTTTTGCCGTACATGAGGATGCCCACGCGGTAGATGCGGGCGGCCACCCACGTGGTGCCCACGAAGCCGACGATGAGCAGGGTCCCCGAAAGCAGCAACTGCCACAGCGGTACCCCGAAGGGCAGGCGCATCACCATGGCGATGGGCGAGGTGAAGGGAATCATCGAGAGCCAGAACGCCAAGGCCCCATTGGGGTCGCCGTTGATAATGACGTTGATGCTCACGATGTAGCTGATGATGAGCGGGACGGTAACCGGCAACATAAATTGCTGGGCGTCGGTCTGGTCGTCCACGGCCGAGCCAATAGCCGCGAACATGGCCGAATACAGCAGGTAGCCACCCAGGAAAAAGAATAGGAAGCCGCCGATGATGCGGCCAACCGGCAGCCCGTCCAGCACCTTCCAGATGCTGAACGGGGCCCCGGCGCGCGGCGCGGCAATGGGCAGCTCGTCGGCATTGGCGGCCGCGGCGGCGCTGCTGGGGCGCGCGTCGATGGCGCCTGGGGCTGCGGCGGTACCGTCGGCCGGCGCGGTGGTGGCAATAGTAGCGGGAGCGGCGGGGCGGCTGGCGGCGGCTACCACGGGCGCTTTGTCCTTCAGCAGCAGCGGCACGAGCACCGTGGTGAGGCCCCACGAGAGTGCCAGCCACAGCCCAAACTGCGTGAGCACCACGCCCGCAATGCCCAGGATTTTGCCCATCATGAGCTGAAACGGCTTCACCGACGAAATCATGACTTCCATGATGCGGTTCGACTTTTCCTCGCTCACGCCGCGCATCACCTGCACGCCGTACGTGAAGATGAAGAAGTATACCAGAATGGACAGGACGTAGGCCATGGCGGTGGTTACGCCCACGTCGTTGCGGCGGCCGCCCTGCTGCGTCAAGTCAATGGTAGTCAGCTCAATGCGGGCTTGCAGGGCATCGATGGTGGCTTGCTTCAGGCCCGAGCGCTCCATTTTCAGGGCCCCCAGGGCCTTGCTCACGGCGGTGCGCACATCGCGCTGGCGCTTGAGCGGCACGTTGCCGTTGCCCAATAGCTGGATGCCGCGGGTGCTGTCGATGCTGATGCCGGCGGGCACGTACAACAGAGCGTCTTCCTTGGTTTTAGACTTTTTAAACGCCGCTTCCGAGGCGGCCAGCGACGTGCCCAGGGCGGGTACAAACTGCACGTCGTCGGTGCTCACAAGCTGCGACAGCAAGTGCAACTGGCTCTCATCGTACACGGCCACAATGTCGGGGCCCCCGCCCATGCTCAGCTTGCCGATGGCCAGCGACGAGGCCGCCAGCAGCACCGGGGCGAGCAGGGAGATGACCAAAAAACTCTTTTTGCGCACCCGCGTGAGGTATTCGCGCTGGATGATGAGCCAGATTTTGTCCATGACGGCGGGATGATATTAGTTGGCGTAGTCAGCGGTTTCGAGCATGGTTTCGCCCACGCGCTGGATAAAAATCTCGTTGATGCTCGGAATCCGCTCGCGAAAGGCGTGCACCTCTACTTGCCCGATGAGGAAACGCAGCAGCTCGTTGGGCGTGGTGCCGTCGTGCAGTTTCACGCGGGCGTAGAAATGGTCGTTTTCGCGCGCTTTCTGTTCCACCACCTCAAAATCGGGGTGCGAGAGGATGGGCCGGCCCTTGCCTTCCACCTCGTAGGTGTTGGTTCTGAACTCGTTCTTAATGGCCGACACCGGCCCGTCGAGCACCTTGCGCGACTTGTTAATCAGGGCAATGCTGTCGCACAGCTCCTCCACCGACTCCATCCGGTGCGTCGAGAAAATGATGGTGGCGCCCTGCTCGCGCAGCGCCAGAATCTCGTCCTTGATCAGGTTGGCATTAATCGGGTCGAAGCCCGAAAACGGCTCGTCGAGGATGATGAGCTCGGGCTGGTGCAGCACCGTGGCGATAAACTGCACCTTCTGCTGCATACCCTTGCTGAGGTCTTCCACGTTTTTCTGGGCCCAGGGCACCAGGTCGAGGCGCGTCAGCCACTGCTTGATGCGCGCCACGGCATCGGCCCGTTTCAGGCCGCGCAGCCGGGCCAGGTACAGTAGCTGCTCGCCCACTTTCATCTTTTTATAAAGGCCGCGCTCCTCGGGCAGGTAGCCGATGCGGCCAATATGCTCGGGCCCCAGGCGCTGCCCGCGGAAGCGGATTTCGCCGCCGTCGGCCCCCGTAATCTGAGTAATGATGCGGATGAGCGACGTTTTGCCCGCGCCATTGGGCCCCAGCAGGCCGAAAATACTTTGCTCGGGAATGGCGAGGCTCACGCCGTCGAGGGCGGTGTGGGCGGCGTAGGTTTTGCGCACGTCCAGGGCTTCAAGAATTGGGGTCATGGCAGAAAGAAGGAAAGAATAGGAATTTGCAAGAATACGCATGAATGACCGGGGGCCCCGCCTCAGGCCCCGGGGCCCCCAAGCTCGTCCAGCTCGCGCAGGTTGGCTTCGAGGCGGTCAAGGTGCTGGCCGTAGAGGCGGTGCAGGTACCAGTTGGTCGCCCTGCGCATCAGGACGTAAAGCAACACACCCATCACGCCATACGCCATGCCCAATAAACCCAGCCCCGTCGCCAGCCTAGGCTCAGCAAACCGCTGCACCATGCGCCCCCCCACGAATAATAAGCTAACGGTGAGCGACGCCGGTACCGACCATATCGTAGCCCGGTAATACAATTCGACCAGGCTGCGCAAGCTCTGCAGTTGCTGCCCTATATGCTCGCGCACGGCCCGTCCCGCTACCTCGCCCAGGCTTCGCAGCACCGCCAGCTTGCGCCGATAATACAAGCCGCTGAGTAGGCAAATAAGCCCCAGCCAAGCCGCTGATGTCAGGTAATAGCTGTCCTGGGTCGATATCGCCACACCGAGGCACACGGCCAAGCACACCAGCACAAATCCAATCTCCAGCCAGGCATTACGGCGCATCTTGGCCACTGGGCTGCCCGAGCCACGGGCCAGCAGCCGCATTAGGGCCGCCTCGTTGAGGGTGGCTGACTCCTCAACTGGCACGGGCTGCTTCCAACTGGCACGAAGGTCATCGAGTTCCATCAGGCAGCGGGGACTAAGAGCGAGCGAAGCTTTTCTTGCACGCGATGCATTTTCACGCGCACGTTGTTCTGGGTAATCCCCAGGATGTCAGCCATTTCTTCGTAAGGCCGGTCTTCCAAATACAGCAGCACGAAGGCCTTGTCTACCTCCGACAACCGAGCAATGGCGCGGTAGAGGGCGGCGGTTTCTTCGGGCTCGAAGGCGGCGGCCTCCGTGGCCTGGGCCACTTGCAGCGCGTCGGCGCCGAGGGCCCCGGGCGCCGGGTGGCGGGTGCGGTGGCGCAGGTTGCTCACCGCTACATTCAAGGCTACGCGGTAGAGCCAGGTGCTGAGCTTGGCGCCCGGCTGGGGCATGTAGCACGGCCAGGCCCGCCAGAGTTGCAGCACCATTTCCTGGAATAAATCCTGGCGGTCGTCGGCATCCTGGCAGTAGAGGCGGGCCACCCGTCGCAGCAGCGGCTGGTACTCGTTCAGGGCCTCCACAAAGTCGGGGGCAGTAGCAACGGCGGTCATGCGGAGCGGTAATTTCGGGAAGTTAATCGCCGCCCGCCGCCGCGCATTACAGGGGCCCCAGAAAAAATTTCCCGGGGCCCCGGGCAGCGGAGCCTACCAACAAAAACGCCCCGCCTGGCCGAAGCCAAGCGGGGCATTTCCCTTCGGTCAAGCGGCTGGCGCCTACTGGAAATACTCCTTTACTTTCTCAAAGAATCCCTTCTCATTCTTGCCGGGATGCGGCACGAAATTCTGCGAGTCGCGCAGCTTTTCGAGCAGGTCGCGCTCCTCGTCGCTCACGCTTTTGGGCGTCCACACGTTCAGGTGGATGAGCTGGTCGCCGCGGCCGTAGCCGTTCAGGTCCTTGATGCCCTTGCCGCGCAGGCGCAGGATTTTGCCCGGCTGGGTGCCGGGGTCAACCTTAATTTTCACTTTGCCCTCGATGGTGGGCACTTCCAGGTTAGCGCCCAGGGCAGCGTCCACGAACGAGATGTACTGCTCGAACATGATGTTATTGCCGTCGCGCTTCAGGAATTCGTGCGGCTCCTCCTCAATCTGAATCAGTAGGTCGCCGGGCACGCCGCCGCGCTCGGGGAAGTTGCCTTTGCCGTTCATGCTCAGCTGCATGTCGTTGGCCACACCGGCGGGAATGTTGATCGGAATTACTTCCTCGTGCAACTGGCGGCCTTCGCCCTTGCATACGTCGCAGGTGGTTGTAATGGTTTTGCCCTCGCCGTGGCAGGTAGGGCAGGTGCTGCTGCTCATCATCTGGCCCAGCATGGTGTTCACCACCTTTTTCACCTGGCCCTGGCCCTGGCAGGTAGCGCAGGTTTTTAGCTCGGTGCCGTTTTTGGCGCCGCTGCCGCCGCAGGGCTGGCAGGCCACGTAGCGCTTTACCTTAATTTTTTTCTCGACGCCGTTGGCCACTTCCTCCAGGTCAAGCTTCAGCTTAATGCGCAGGTTTGAACCCTTCCGTGCGCGCTTGCCGCCGCCCTGGCGCCCGCCGAAAAAGCCCTCAAACCCGCCGCCGCCGCCACCGAAGATGTCGCCGAACTGCGAGAAGATATCGTCCATGTTCGGGGCCCCGCCGCCGCCCTGCTGGTGGCCAAAGCGGTCGTAGCGTGCCCGTTTATCGGCGTTGCTCAGCACTTCGTACGCCTCGGCCGCCTCCTTGAACTTGTCCTCGGCCGAGGGGTCGTCGGGGTTTTTGTCCGGGTGGTACTTGATGGCCATCTTGCGGTACGCCGACTTAATCTCGTCGCCGGCCGCGTTGCGGGTCACGCCCAATACTTCGTAATAATCCAGCTTCGTTGCCATCTTTTCTATTAATATTCACTGCTGACCGCCGCGCGGGACCTACCAAAGCACCCTTCCCACTGACCAGTTAAATCAGTTGATTTACTGCCGCGGGGAAGGCACTTCGACAAACTCCGCACGCTGGCCTTTTCTGATAATTTATCTTCTACTGTCCCAGCACTACTTTGGCGTGGCGAATCACCTTGTCGCCCAAGTAATAGCCTTTTTCTACTTCGTCAACAATCTTGCCGCGCAAATCGTCGCTCGGGGCCGGAATTTGGGTGATGGCCTCGTGCAGGTCAGCGTCAAAGTCGCCGCCCTTCACCTCCATCGGCGTTAAGCCCTTCTGCTGCAAGGTTTTGCCGAGCTTGTTGTAGATGATGGCAATGCTCTCACGCACGGCGTCGGCGTCGGTAGTGGTGAGGGTGGCGGCGCGGGCCCGCTCGAAGTCATCGAGCACGGGCAGCAGGGCCGTCATCAGCTCCTGGTTAGCGGTTTTGAACAGTTCGATGCGCTCCTTGGTGGTGCGGCGCTTGTAGTTCTCAAACTCGGCGGCCTGGCGCAAGTATTTGTCTTTAAGGTCGGCCAGCTCGGCACCAGCGGCGCTGGCATCGGGGGTTTCGCCGTCGGCCATTCCGCCAGCAGTGTGGGCGGGGTCAGCGGTCAGGTTGTCGTCCTGGGGCAGGTTGTTATCGTTGGCCATTATCGGAAATATGCGTCGGAATGGGTTTTCACGGGGTTGGGCCTTGCGGCATTTGACCCGGCGCAAGGAGTTTGCCAAAGGGCCCGCGGCTGCCAGTTTGGCACGGCCCGCGCGGCCGGCCCGTACCCAAACCGGGTCCCCAATCCGTACATTGAGCCGGCAATAAGCTGCCGCATTACCCCGCTACTCCATTCCGTTAGGGCAGTTTCCGTGTATGCGTGTACAGTTAGAAATTAAGTACTCACGCATGAGTAAGCGTATTGAATTGAACGTCATGCTGAGCGCAGTCGAAGCATCTCTACCTCGTAAGTAAATAATTACTATTGCGGTAGGAATGCTTCGACTGCGCTCAGCATGACCGCCTTTTTTGCTACGGTTACTTTTGCGCGACTACTTAGAAACAATAATTTAAACACTTGAAAGTGAGACTTTTAATTTATTGTTTATAATTTTTAATTAATGTCGAAGGTGTACATAAACCTGAGAACTACTATAGGTCCTTCCCCATGCCTCCCATTCCGTCCCTTACTTGCGTTGTTGTTGACGATAACGAAATGAACCGGCTCACGCTGGAGCACTTAATCGAGCTAACGGACGGGCTTGCGCTGGTGGCGTCGCTGGGCGACGCGGTGGGGGCTCTGGACTTTTTGCGGCGCCATCCGCCGGTCGATTTGCTGCTGCTCGACATCGAAATGCCCCACCTCTCGGGCCTGGAGCTGGCGCGCATCCTGCCCCCGCCCCAGCCCGAAATCATCCTCGTCACCTCGCACCGCGACTTCGCCGTGGAAGCCTTTGCCCTGCACGTGGCCGACTACCTGGTGAAGCCCGTGGAGCCCGCCCGCTTCCAGCAGGCCGTGCGCCGCGCCGCCGCCCGCCGCACCGCGCCCCCCGCGGCCACGGCCGAGCTGCCGGCCCCCAACGACCACGACCAGCACCTGTTTGTGAAGGTGAACAACAAGCTTGTGCGCCTCGATTTTGCCGACGTGCTGTTCATCGAAGCCCTTTCCACCTACTCGGTGCTAGTGACGGCCACGCAGAGGCACATCGTGTACGCCACCCTCAAGGCCTTGGGCGAGCGGCTGCCTTTCGGGCATTTTCAGCGCGTGCACCGCTCCTACATCGTCAACACCCAGCGCATCGACGCCATGGAGGACCACCTGCTGCACCTGGGGCCCTACGAGGTACCGGTGGGCAAGTCGTACCAAGATGCCTTTTACCGCAGCCTGCGCAACTTGTAGGGCCCCAGCGGGCCGGTGAGCGCGGGCCCCGCACCCGTACACGCCGGCTATTGGCGCAGGGCAAGGCCACGCGGGCAGCGGCGGCGGTACCAAGGGCAGCAGGCGCTGGGCCGCCCACTCCAGCCGCTGCGCGCTGCATGGCATTTTTTTCGTACAATTGCTCGTTCAAAAATAAGTCTACTCCAAATTATCCCGTTTTCAGTAGGTCATCCCTCAGCCAACGTGGGCCGGGCCGGCCTTAGGCGGGCAACTCCGCGGACAGCTCGGCAGGCAGCTCGCCCAAGGCTCGCTCCACGGCGGCCAGCAGGACAGCCAGAGCCTGGGCGCGGGCGTCTGGAGCCGCTGCGGGGTCTGGGTCGGTGGGGCGGGCGATGAGCAGGGCCACGGCTGCCGCGGGCCGGGTAATGCCCAAGGCCAGCAGGTTGGGCTTGATGTGGTGCACCACCCGGGCCACCTGCGGCCAGTCGTGGGCGGCGGCGGCGGCGCGCAGCTCCGCCAGGCTGATGGGCGCGTTGGCCAGGAACGAGCGAATGATTTTCAGCACAAACGGGGCGCGGCCCTGGGCCAGGCGGCGCAGGTGCGCCAGGTCGTAGGCCGGGGCCGGCGGCGGCAGCAGGGCCACCATTTTGTGGTACAGGATGGCCTCGTCGTAGGGCTTGGCCAGGTAGTCGTTGAAGCCAGCCGCCAGGTAGCGTTCCCCATCGGCCCGAAAGGCGTTGGCGGTGAGAGCAATGACGGGCGTGGCGGCCCGCTGCGGGTCGGGTAGCTGGCGCAGGCGGGCCGTGGCGTCCACCCCGCTTAGGCCCGGCAGCTGAATGTCCATCAGCACCACATCATAGGGGGCGGCGGCCAGCCGGGCCAGGGCAGCGGCTCCGTCGGCCACCTCGTCGAGCAGCGCGCCCCACGGTTCCAGCAGCATCCGCACCACGGTGCGGCTGATTTCGTTGTCCTCCACCAGCAGTACCCGCGCGCCAGCCAGGCGGCCGGTGTCGTACGACACGGGGCCCCCGGCCGGGGCCAGGGCAGGCACCGCCGCCCGGGGCAGCACCAGCGTGAAGGCGAAGGTGCTACCCACGCCCGGCGCGCTGGCCAGCGTGAGGGCCCCGCCCATTTGCTCCACCAGGGCCCGCGAGATGCTCAGGCCCAGGCCGGTACCGCCGTGGCGGCGGGTAGTGTCGGCCTGGGCCTGGGCGAAGTTCTCGAACACCAGGGCCTGCTTGCCAGGGGAAATGCCGGGGCCGGTATCGGCCACGCTGAAGTACACAGTCACGGTAGCGGCCGTTTCGCCCACCTGTTCGCTTTTCACCGTTACGCTGCCCTGCTCGGTAAATTTCACGGCGTTGCTCACCAGGTTGAGCATAATTTGGACGAGCCGGTGCGGATCGCCCACCACCCACGGCAGGGGGCAGCTCGCACGCAAAGGCCGGGCCTGGAAGGCCAGCCCTTTCTCCCGGGCCTGCGCGGCTAAGGGTTGCAGGGCCTCGCCCATGGCGTCGCACAGGTTGAAAGCGATTTGCTCCAGCTCTAGCTTACCAGCCGTGATTTTGGCCATGTCGAGCACATCGTTGAGCACCACCAGCAGGTGTTGGCCCGACGTGCGAATGAAGCGCACCAGCTCCTGCTGGCGCGCGTCGAGGCGGGTTTTGGCCAGCTGGGCCGTTATACCCAGCACCCCGTTCATGGGCGTGCGGATTTCGTGGCTCATGTTGGCCAGGAAGTTCTCGCGAGCGCGGGCGGTGGCTTCGGCCTCCTTCCGGGCCCGCTGGGTGGCCTGCTCGGCCAGCACCCGGCCCGTAATGTCGTGGGCGTGCGAAATGATGTAGGGGGCCTGCCCGGCTTCGCGCACCACCACGCTGCGGTACAGCAGGTGGTGCACCCCCCCGGGGCCCTGCACCTGTACCACGCCTTCGGCCTCGCCGGCGGCCGGCGTGGCGGCAATGCGGCCCAGGTACCGGGCAAAGACGAGCCGGTCGTCGGCCAGCAGGAACGTGGCCACGGGCTGGCCAGGCAAGGCCTCGGTGGGCACCCCCAGCAGGTCGGCCAGCATGGGGTTGGCCGAGAGCAGGGTACCTCTCAGGTCGCAGGTAAAAATGAGGGCTTGGGCGTAGTGCATCAGGTCGCGGTAGCGCTTTTCGCTGCGCTCCAGCGTGTACTGGGCTTGCTTGAGGGCCGTAATGTCGGTGCTCACGCCCAGCACGTGCACCGCGCCGTCGGGGCGCAGCAGCGGGCGCTTCACGGTGTGGTACCAGCGCACCTCACCCGAGGGCAGCGTCATGCAGTCTTCGGCCACCATTTCCTGCCCGTTCTGCACCACGCGGGCATCGTCGGCAGCGTAGGCGCGCCGCTCGCCGGCCGCCACGCTGCCCGGCACCAGGGCGTGGCGGGGCACTATTTCGGCGCGCAAAAGCTGGCAGGCCTGGTTCTGAAACAGCACGTTCTGGTCCAGGTCGCGGACGTAGATAACATTGGGCGTAGTGTCGAGCACCAGGGCGGTAAACGCCTGCTGCTCGCGCAGTTGGGCCTCGGCCTGCACCCGGGCGGTAATATCGGCGTTGTAGGCAATGATGAATTCCAGGGCCCCCGCCGCGCCAAACACGGGCTGGTAGTAGCGCAGGAAATGGCTCACGCGCCCGTCGGGCTCAGTGTACGCTTCCTGCCATTCGAGGGCCCGGCGCTCGGCCACGGCCTGCGCCATCAGCCTGTGGCGGCGGGTAGCCACTTCGGGCAGACGGCCCATGAAACCGGCCGTATCCAGCATGGTTTTACCCAGCCACTGCCGGCGCTCGGCCTCGTCGGGCACGCTGCGGGCGTTGAGGTAGCGGTAGCGCTGGTCGGCCCCAAACACGGCCACCTGGCTAGGCAGCTCGTCCAGCACCCGCTCGTAAAATTCCTGCTGCTCAATCATTTGCCGCTCGGCTTTGTGGCGAGCCGTTACGTCAATCAAGTAGGCGCTTACGTACCCCGTGGCGGCCAATGGCACCAGCGACACTTGCAGCCCATGAGATTCGTAGTACAGCTCCGTTTGGTGCGGGCGGCCGTCGCGCAGGCTCTGGACGGCCAGCGCCCGCAGCTGTGCCCGCAGCCCCGCCGCCGCCACGGGCCCCAGCTGGTGGCGCAGGCGCACGGCGGCGGGGTTGGCGTAGGTGCGCTCACCGGCAGCGTTGTAGCGCAGCACGGGGTTGGGGTTTTGGTCGGACAAGGCCGCGCCCAGGCTCAACTGGTGGCTAGTGGCCTGGGCCTCCCGCAGCGCCGCTTCCAGCGCCCGGATGCGGGCCCGGGCCGCGGCAAGGGGCGACGAAGCGACGGAAGCAGCAGGCATGGGGCGGCGGGTTAGCAGGCAATAAAGTTACGCCGCCGACTTGCGGCGCAGAGACCCTGGCAGCCAAAACGTTGCGCAGGCACTACGCGCCAGATTACCGCAGGGCGCTACCCCGCGTGCAGGGCCTGCCAAATCATGTCCTTCAGCGGCTGAATGTTCTTGTTAGTCAGGCTGGAAATGAACACCGTGGGCGGCAAATCGGTGGGCAGCGAGGCGCGCATTTCGACCTCCAGCTCCTCATCGAGCATGTCAGTTTTGGTGATGGCCAGCAGCCGCGTTTTGTCGAGCAGCTCGGGGTTGAATTGGCGCAGCTCGCCCAGCAGCACCTGGTACTCGGCGGCGATGTCGGGGCTGTCGCAGGCTATCATGAAGAGCAGCATGGAGTTGCGCTCGATGTGGCGTAAAAAGCGCGTGCCCAGGCCCCGGCCCTCGGCCGCGCCCTCGATGATGCCGGGAATGTCGGCCATCACGAACGACTTGTAGTCGCGGTAGGCCACTACGCCCAGGTTGGGCACGAGGGTGGTGAAGGCGTAATCAGCAATTTTGGGCTTGGCCGCCGACACCACCGAGAGCAGCGTGCTTTTGCCGGCGTTGGGAAATCCCACCAGGCCCACGTCGGCCAACAGCTTCAGCTCCAGCACCACCAGGGCCTCCACGGCCGGCTCGCCGGGCTGGGCGTACTCGGGGGCCTGGTTGGTGGAGGTCTTGAAGTGGTCGTTGCCCAGGCCGCCGCGCCCGCCGGGCACCAGAATCAGGCGCTGGCCCTGCTCCGTGATTTCGAGCAGCTGCTCGCCGGTTTCGGCGCTGCGGGCCACCGTGCCGAGGGGCACTTGCAGCACAATATCGGCCCCCTGGGCTCCGGAGCGGAGGTTCTCGCCGCCGCCTTCGCCGTCCTTGGCAAACACGTGCTTTTGGTACTGCAAGTGCAGCAGCGTCCAGAGCTGCGAGTTACCCTCCAGGATGATGTGGCCGCCGCGGCCGCCGTCGCCACCGTCGGGGCCCCCGTTGGGCAGGCCCTTGGCGCGGAAGAAGTGGTGCGAGCCGGCCCCGCCCTTGCCCGAGCGGCAAACCAGTTTAACGTAGTCGATGAAGTTATTAGAAGCCACAGTGGTAAGTATGAGTTTTGAATTATGCGTTATGAGTTGGCTATAGGCCAATAAATAAATGAGTTATGAGTTTCGGGCATATGGGCCGAAACTCATAACTCATAATCTTTAACTCATAACTAGCGCAGTGCTACGCCTGCACCTACTTGGTGGCCGCAGCCGGGGTTTTGCCAGCGGCCGTCTGGTGCTGGTCGATAACGGCGCACACCTGGCCAAAAATGTCGTCAATGCCTCCAATGCCGTTGAGGGCGTGGAACTTGTGCTGGGCGGCGTAGTAGCCGGCTACCTGGGCGGTTTCGGTGTTGTACACCATCACGCGGCGCCGGATCTTGGTTTCGTCTTGGTCGTCGGGGCGGTTGCTGGTTTTGCCCCGCTCCAGCAGGCGCGCCACCAGCTCCTCCTCCCCTACTTCCAGCGCCACCATGCAGCCGATGGTAGCCTGGTGCTGAGCCAGCAGCTGGTCAAGGCGCTCGGCCTGCGGCACGGTGCGCGGGAAGCCGTCAAAGATGAAGCCCGCGGCAGCTTTGTTGTCGTTCAGGGCACTGTCAATCATACCAATCACGACTTCGTCGGGCACCAGCAGGCCTTCGTCCATCAGTTTTTTGGCGCGCAGGCCAAGCTCCGTGCCCTGGGCAATCTGGGCCCGCAGCAGGTCGCCGGTGCTTAGGTGCACGAGGTGGTAATGGGCGATGAGCTTTTGGCTCTGGGTGCCTTTGCCCGCACCGGGCGGGCCGAACAGTACGATATTCAGCATGAAAACGGGGGCTGGGCGCAAACGCGCCGGGTGGGTTGGTGGGGGAAGTTAATCAATCCTTAACAAAGGCAGCCAGCCAGGGGCCCTACGCGGCCACGTACACTTCGGGCAGGTTGCGGCCCAGCCCGTCGTAGTCAAGGCCATAGCCCACCACGAAATCGTTGGGAATTTCCAGGGCGACGTAGTTTAGCGTCAGCTCGTGGCGCAGGCTGGCGGGCTTAAAAAACAGGGCGGCAATTTCCATCGAAGCGGGGTTTTTGGCCAGCAGCGTGGGCAGCAGGTGGTGCAGGGTGGTACCCGTGTCCACAATGTCTTCCACCAAAATCAGGTCGCGCCCCTGCACGTCTTCGCGCAGGCCCAGGATTTCCTGCACCTGCCCGGTACTGCTCGTGCCTTCGTACGAGGCTACCCGGATGAAAACGATTTCGCAGTCGCCACTGAAGCGCTTAAGCAAATCGGAGGCGAACATGAACCCCCCCGTGAGCACCACCACGAACAAGGGCCGGCGGCCGGCGTAGTCGGCGCTAAGGCGACCAGCCAGCGCCTCGACGGCCGCGGCCAATTCAGCGGCCGATAAATACGGGCGAAACGCTTTGTCGTGGAGGGTAATGTTGGGGGACGAGCCCATGCGGTGCGGGGAAAAATGGAACCGCAAAGCTACTGTCATAACCACGGATTTATCGGATCAGGCGGATGGATTGGATTTTGGGGACGATTGGCCGGCGGTGGCTAGGGCCCCCGGGGCGGGGCCGCGCCGGGCTGCCGGCTTTTCGCCGGCTGCCCGGTAATCGTCGGGGGCTCTGCGCTTAGTTCTGAGGTGCTGTCTCGTGCTTTTCGTTGGCTACCTGGCAAATTTTGGCAGCCTTATTGGCTACGCTTGGATGCGGAGCAACGGCAACCTATACTCATTACGAAGTAGGGTACGGGGCTTGCCCCCGCCCGTCGTTGAACGAAAGCCGGCTGAACCGTTCAAGGACGGGCGGGGGCAAGCCCCGTGCCCTACTTCGTTTTCGCATTCCACTTCGTGGGCAGTATAACGGTTACCGGGCAGCCGGCGAAAAGCCGGCAGCCCGGGCCGACCAACTATCGCGGCCAGGGCCCCGGCCACCGCTGGCCAATCGTTCCCAGAATCCGACCCATCCGCCTGATCCGATAAATCCGTGGTTATGACCTACTCCCGGTGAAAGGCCGTCCGTAGCAGGCGGGCCGCAGCGGGCACCAGCGTCTCGGAGTAGCGCACGTGGGGGCGGAAGGCTTGCTCGAAGCGCGGCGGCGCGGGGGCAGGCGCGGCGGCCCCGGGGCCCCCGGCGTGCTCGGCAATATGCGGGGCGATGACCAGCGACACGATGCTCATGAGCTTGATGAGGATGTTCATGCTGGGCCCCGACGTGTCCTTGAACGGGTCGCCCACGGTGTCGCCGGTCACGGAGGCCTTGTGGGCGTCGGAGCCTTTGTACTGCATCACGCCGTCGATGAGCACGCCTTTCTCGAACGACTTCTTAGCGTTGTCCCAGGCCCCGCCGGCGTTGCTCTGGAAAATGGCCATCAACACGCCGCTTACCGTGACGCCCGCCAGCAGGCCGCCCAGCACTTTCGGGCCGAACAGAAAGCCCACGAGGATGGGCGAGAGCAGGGCAATGGCCCCGGGCAAAATCATCTCGCGGATGGCGGCGGCGGTCGAGATGGCCACGCACTTCTCGTACTCGGGCCGGGCCGTGCCCTCCATGATGCCCGGAATCTCGCGGAACTGGCGGCGCACCTCCTGCACCATCGCCATCGCGGCGCGGCCCACAGCAGCAATGGCCAGGCCCGAAAAGATGAACGGAATCATGGCCCCCACGAACAAGCCCGCCAGTACGTCGGCGTTGCTGATATCAATCGTATCGATGTGCGCCGTGCCCATAAACGCCGCGAACAAGGCCAGCGATGTGAGGGCTGCCGAGGCGATGGCAAAGCCCTTGCCCGTGGCCGCCGTGGTGTTGCCCACCGCATCCAGGATGTCGGTGCGCTCGCGCACTTCCTTGGGCAGCTCGCTCATCTCGGCAATGCCGCCGGCGTTGTCGGCAATGGGCCCGAAGGCGTCGATGGCCAGCTGCATAGCTGTGGTGGCCATCATGCCGGCCGCCGCAATGGCCACGCCGTACAGGCCCGCCGCCCGGAAGCTGAGCACAATGCCCGCCGCCAGTACCAGAATGGGCAGCACCGTGCTTTCCATGCCCACGGCCAAGCCCCCAATTACGGTGGTGGCGTGGCCCGTACTGCTTTGCTGCACAATGCTCATCACCGGGCGCTTGCCCATGGCGGTGTAGTATTCGGTGATGATGCTCATGAGCGTACCCACGCCCAGGCCCACCAGCACGGCGTAGAATACATGCAGCGCGTCGAACGTCACCCCGCGGATGGTGAGGGCCCCGGCGGGCAGAATCCACACGATGAGGCCGTAAGAGGCCACGGCCGACACGGCGACCGCGATGTAGTTGCCCGTATTCAGGGCCCCCTGCACGTTGCCGCCCTCCTTCACCCGCACGCACAAAATGCCGACGAGCGAGGCCAGAATGCCCATGCCGGCAATGGCCATCGGCAGGAAAATGGGCGACAGGCCCCCAAACTGATCGGCGCTGCCCAGCTGCACCTCACGCCCCAGCACCATCGTGGCCAGGATAGTGGCCACGTAGGAACCAAACAAATCGGCCCCCATGCCGGCCACGTCGCCCACGTTATCGCCCACGTTGTCGGCAATGGTAGCGGGGTTGCGCGGGTCATCCTCCGGAATGCCCGCCTCGACTTTGCCCACGAGGTCGGCCCCCACGTCGGCCGCTTTGGTGTAGATGCCGCCGCCCACGCGGGCAAACAGGGCGATGCTCTCAGCCCCAAGCGAGAAGCCGGTGAGGACCTCCAGGGCCTTTTCCATTTCCTGCCCGTTGGCCAGTCCGCTGGGTACGAACATTTTATAAAACACAATGAACAGCGACCCTAGGCCCAGCACGGCCAGACCGGCCACCCCCATTCCCATCACCGAGCCGCCCGAAAACGACACGTTCAGGGCCGTGGCCAGGCTGGTGCGGGCCGCCTGGGCGGTGCGCACATTGGCCTTGGTGGCAATTTTCATCCCGATAAAGCCCGCCAGCGCCGAAAACACGCCCCCAATCAAGAAGGCAATAACAATGACTGGACTGGAGTTGCCGCTGGTAATGCCCAGGTAAAACAGGAAGACCCCGGCAATCAATCCAAACAGGGCCAGCACTTTGTATTCGGCCCGCAAAAATGCAACGGCCCCATCGGCGATGTAGCCGGCAATGGTAGTCATGCGCTCATTGCCAGCGTCTTGGCGGGCTACCCAGCCGGCTCGCACCCAGGTGTAAATAAGCGCAAACACGCCCAGCGCGGGCACCGCGTAGAGGTAAGGGGTCATACCGGCAGGAAGTAGGTGGGAATAAAAAGAGGTGCCGGTAAATGTAGGCAAGTATTACAGCTCGCACAACAGCACCTGGTAGAGGGCCAACATACTGGCAATGTCGCGCTTGTCCACCAGCTCGTCGGGGGTGTGCACGTGGTCTTCGGGGGCCCCCACGAAGCACCAGTCCCAGGGCTGGGCGGCGCGCTGCAGCTCCTTGGCATCGGAGCCGCCGATGTCTTCTACCTCCAGCTGCACCGCAATGCCCGCTCGCGCGGCAATGGCCCGGATGCGGTCCACATAAGTGCGGCGCGGGATGAGCGAGTCGCGCAGCGAAATCACGCAGCCCTGGCCCAGGTGCACACCCTCGGTCACCCACGTGATGTCGCAGATCAGGGCCTGGCGCACGCCGTAGTGGTCGTAGATGTACTGGGCCAGGAACGGCACTGTGCCGCCGCCGTGCTCCTCGCCGCACGAAAAAGCGATGATGCCGTGCTCCAGCGTCTCGCACAGGCGCAGGGCAGTCCACACCCCCAGGCGGTTGTCGAGGTAGCAGCTTTGCACCGTGGCGTCGGTTTCGCGGAAGTCGCAGCGGAACGTCAGCTCGGTGCCGCGGGGCAGCTCGCGGCTGAACTCGTAGCCCAGGGTTTCGGTTTCCTCGTTGATGGTCAGCGCGCAATCAATCTCCCCTTCCGCATCGTGGCCCACCAGGCGGTAACCGGCCTGGGTTTCGGGCCCCCCAATGGCCACCAGCTGCCGGCCGTAGCGCACCATGAAGCCGATGCTGTCGAGGTGCGCAAACACGGCCGTGCGCGGCTGCCCAAACACCAGCACCACGCAGTCCTGGAAGCCTTCGCCGGCCAACACCCGGGGCTGGTGCTGCCATTTGGCTTGGTTTTGTTGCACGTAATCAAGCACAAAGGCCGTCATCGGATCTTCGTGGCCGGACGGCGCCGCGAGGCGGCACAGGGTTTCGAGCAGTTGCATGAGCTAGGAGAAAGTATCCCAAAGCTAGGCCAGAGTCCGTACTTTAGGGGCCCCGCCGCCGCCGCACGGCTTGCCCGGGGCCCTATTCCTCCGCTTTTTTCTATGGTTCGATTGCTTTTCTGTTGGGGCTTGCTGCTGCTGGGCCCACTGGTGGCCCGGGCGCAAACGGCCGACACGGTTCGCCGCCGCGGCACCATGCGCGTGGTGCACCTCGATAGCGTGGCCGTAGCCCCCCAGGCCATCGACACCAAGGGCTGGCTGCTACTCAATAAGGACATCCAGCAGGAGCTCGACGGGGCCGTGCACAACCTCTACAACTTCAAGTACGACCGCGCCGAAAAGCAGTTCCGCTCCCTCAAGCGGCGCTACCCCGAGCACCCCCTCGCCTACCTCATGCTGGGCCTGAACACGTGGTGGAAAATCCGCCCCACCAGCTTCCAGACCAAAATTTACGACCGCCCCTTTTTTGCTTACATGGACTCGGCTATCACCAAGGCCGAGACCTTGTACAAGGCTGATAAGCAGAACTACGAAGCCACGTTTTTCCTGGCGGCGGCCTACGGCTTCAGTGCCCGCCTGCACGCCGAGCGCCACGACTGGCGCCTGGCCACCGTCGACAGCAAGCGGGCCCTGAACTACCTGCAAAAAAGCCAGGAAGCCAACGGCCTCAGCCCAGAATTCCTGTTCGGCCAGGCCTTGTTTAACTACTACGCCGTCTGGATCCCCAACAACTACCCGCTGCTGCGGCCGGTCCTGCTGTTCTTCCCCAAGGGCAACAAAGAATTGGGCCTCCAGCAGTTACGTACCGTGGCCACCACCGGCTTCTACACCGCCACCGAGGCCAAGGTGTTCCTGATGGGCATCCTCAAAAACGAGGAAGGCAACGGGGCCGACGCCCTGCCCGTGGCCAAGCAGCTGGCCGCCACCTTCCCCGACAACGGCTACTTCCAGCGCTTCTATGCCCTACTGGCCTACGACCAGGGCGAGTTCGTGGAGTGCGAGCGGGTGAGCAAGGAAATCCTGGAGAAAATCAGCCAGGGCCTGCCTGGCTACGAGGCCATCAGCGGGCGCTACGCCAGCTACTTCCTCGGCTACCTCATGCAGTACCGCTACCGCGACCCGGCCAAGGCCCGCGACTACTACCAGCGCTGCATCGTATTTTCGGAAAGCAGCGGCGACACCAGCGGCGGCTTCTACCTGTTTGCCAACGCTAACCTGGCCCGCCTCGCCGATAAAGGACGTGAAATAGCCACCGCCCGGCGCTACTATACCGTTGTGAAAGACATTGCCGACCGCAAATCGGAGCAGTATAAAGAAGCCAGCGCCTGGCTAAAAAAGAACAAGAGCTAAGCCGATTATGGAGCTTTCCGACCTCTTCCTAGCCCCGCTCTACCTCGGCATTTTCTACGCCGTAGCGTTCGGCATTCGCGCGCGGGTCACCAACCAGTTTACCAAGCAATTTTTCATTCCAGCCCTCACGCTCAAGTTCATCGGAGCCATTGCGCTGGGACTAATTTACCAGTTTTATTACGGCGGCGGCGACACCTATAACTACTTCTTCCACACCAAAATCATCTATTCGGCTTTCGGCGATTCTTTCAGCAACGGCCTGAAGCTGTTATTGGATAATGGCGGCAGCACCGACCCCGCCACCGCCAAGTACGTGGCCCAGATGTACTGGCACCAGCCCCACTCCACCGAGTACGCAACGGTGCGCATCGCGGCTTTTTTCGGCCTGTTTTGCTTTAACAATTACTCCGTTATTGCGCTATTTTTTGCCGCCGTCAGCTTCAGCGGCCTGTGGGCGATGTACGTCACGTTTGCTAAAATCCGGCCCCACGTATACAAGCAGCTGGCTTGGTCTATCTTCTATATCCCGTCGATGTTTTTCTGGGGCTCGGGGTTAATGAAAGATTCACTGTCGGTGGGGGCCCTTGGATGGCTTTTCTACGCCCTGTACCGGGGGGCCATCCAGAAGCGTGGTATTCTGAAGGCCGCCGCCATTGGTTTTTTGGCCGCTTATGCGTTGCTATCCATTAAGGTTTACATTCTGCTGTGCTTCCTACCGGGGGCCCTATTGTGGGTGTTCAACGAGAACAACGCCCTGATTAAAAACCAAACCGTGCGGGTGCTGGCTAAGCCAGTATTCTTCGTAGTAGGCGGCCTCATTGCCATTTATGCGGCCACCAACCTTACTAAGGGCGACGACAAATACGACGTGGACAAAATCGGCGAGCGTAGCAAAATCACCGCCGACTACCTCTACGAAACCAGCGTGAAGCAAAACGGCTCGGCCTATAGTCTGGGCAAGCAGGACGGCACCATCGGCGGCATGGTGAAGCTGGCCCCGCAGGCCATCGTCACGGCCCTGTTCCGACCCATGATTTTTGAGGCCCGCAACCCCATCATGCTGCTCTCGGCCATCGAGGCCGGCTTTTTCCTGATTTTCACGCTCCGCATCTTTTGGCGCACGGGCGTGGTGGCCACCATCAAGTTTATCGCCACCACGCCCGTGCTGGTCATGTGCTTTGTATTTTCGCTGATTTTTGCCGCCTCGGTGGCCATTAACAGCTCCAACTTCGGCACGCTGGTGCGCTATAAAATCCCGATGATTCCCTTCTACCTCGGCGGCCTCTACATCCTCCAAAGCATGCTGGATACCCAGAAGGCCAAACGCCGCCAGCCCGCCGCACGGCGCCGGGCAGCGGCATAGCGGGGCCCCGGGGGCCCTATTCTTCAGCAAACAAGGCCAGGAAATTGGGCGCGTTGGCGGTCACCGAGTAGCGGGCCTCTACGGTGGCGCGGGCGGCGCGGCCCAGGTGCTGGCGCAGGGCCGGGTCGGCTAGGAGCTGGCGCAACCCTGTCTCCCAATCGGTGGGCGTGGCGCACACGAAGCCGTTGTGGCCGTGCTGCACCACTTCGGTGTTCATGCCCACCGGCGATACCAAGGGCGGCACTCCCAAAGCCATGTACTGCAAGGCCTTAAAGGCGCACTTGCCCTGGGCCCAGGCGTCGTCCTCCAGCGGCATCAGCCCCACGTGGAAGCCCAGCAAATCGGCAATTTCGGTATCCTTGCGCCACGGCAGGTACACTAGCGACTGCAAGGGTAAGTCAGGCGGCTGGTTAGAGATGACGCGGAATTCAAAATCGAGCCCCTCGGCTTCCAGCTTCGCCAGCACGGGCACCACTTGGGCGAGGTACTTGAGGGTAGAATGCGTGCCCGTCCAGCCGATGACGAGGCGGCCAGGCGCGGCCTGGTCGCGCACCTGGTTGTGCAGGCCCGTGGTGTCGATGGTGGTCGGGTTGACGACGGTGCGCGGGTTGAAGCGCCGGGCATAGGCGGCCAGAAAGGCGTTGCCGCAGCTATTTTTATGGGCCCAGCCGCAAATTTGCCCCACCTTTTGGTGCCACTTGAGGCCAGCGGCTAACTGGTTGGCCTCCGACGTGTTGGCCAGCCAAATGGCGTCGTCAAAGTCATAAATCAACCGCTTTTTCAGTACCCGGACCAGCAGCCACTCGAACACCGGGGGCCCCAAGGGCGCCGCCTCGCGGTGCACAAACACGAAATCGTAGCCCCGCGCTGCCCACACGTGCCCCAGCCGCCGCCCAAAGCCGCGCAGGATGCCCGCCACCTTAGCCCCGGCGTGCCCCGGCCGGTACAGAATGCCCCAGGTGGCCTCGTCCAGAAACGACACCTCGCGGTACTGGTGCCCATGGCCCGTTAAAATGCCCAGATACTGCTCGAAGCGAAACCGCTGCGACGGGGCCCGGCCAGCCGGGTACGGGGTCAGGAATAAAATACGCGCCATGAAGTAGGTTTAGCGGCGGTGGTAAAAGTCGAGGACGGCCGCCGCTACGCGCTGCTGGTCGGCGGCGCTCAGCTCGTAAAACAAAGGCAGGCGTACCAGGCACTCGGTGTAGTGCTCGGCCCAGGGCAGCGGGCGGCCGTCGTGCCGGGCGGCGTAGTAGGGGCTGCGGTGCAGGGCCCGGTAGTGGAACACGGCCAGAATGCCCCGCTGTCCGAGGTGGGCAATCAGGGCCGCGCGCTCGGCCCGATCGCGGCACACGAGGTAAAACAGGTGGCCGTTGTTGGTAGCGTAGGCGGGCAGCGCGGGCAGGCCCACACCCAGGGCCCCCAGCGGGGCCAGGGCGGCGTAGTAGCGGTCCCACAGGGCTATGCGCTGCCGCTGGATGTCGGCCAGGTTTTCAATCTGCGCCCACAGGTAGGCCGCCGTCAGCTCCGAGGGCAGGAACGACGAGCCCACGTCCACCCAGTCGTATTCCGTGGCCTCGCCCCGGAAAAAGGCCGACCGCGTGGTGCCCTTCTCCCGAATAATCTCGGCCCGCCGCGCAAATTGCAAGTCATTGAGGGCCAACAGCCCGCCCTCGCCGGCAATGATATTTTTGGTTTCGTGAAACGAGAAGGCCGCCAGGGCCCCCAGCGTGCCCAGCCGCCGGCCATCGTAAAAGCTGTCGATGGCGTGGGCCGCGTCTTCCACCACCGCCAGGCCGTGGCGCTGGGCCGTGGCCAGCACGGCACCCATGTCGCAGGCAATGCCGGCGTAATGCACCGGCACCACAGCGCGGGTGCGCGGCGTGATGAGGGCCTCCAGGGCCCCCACGTCGAGGTTGGGGTTGAGGGCCGTGCTGTCGGCAAACACAATTTTAGCCCCGCGCAGCACGAAGGCGTTGGCCGTGCTCACGAACGTAAAGGCTGGCACAATCACTTCGTCGCCCGGCTGAATATCGAGCAGCAAGGCCGCCATTTCCAGCGCGTCGGTGCACGAAGTCGTCAGCAGCGCCTTGCCGAAGCCCCACTCCTGCTCGAAGTAGGTATGGGCCCGCTGGGTAAACTGCCCATCGCCGGAAATCTTACCCGAGCGCACCGCCTGCTCGATGTAGCGGGTTTCATTGCCAGAGAAATACGGCTTATTAAAGGGAATCGGGGCATCCATGCAGGCCGTAAAGGTACGCCGGGGCCCTCGCAAGGAATTATCATAAGTAGGCCGAAGGAATTAGTTTGACTTATCAGCACGTCATGCTGAGCCTATCGAAGCATCTCTACCGCTTCGCTGAACGGACCTGATGAAGCGGTAGAGATGCTTCGACTTCGCTCAGCATGACGTTTTTTTATTGCAAAGTAGTTTTCACGACCTACGTATCATCACAGCCACCAGTGATAAATATGCTCCTCATATTCCAGTTGGAAGCCGCACTTCTCGTAAAAGCGGCAGGCGGTTTCGTTGTCCCGCTGGGTCACCACCTGCATCTGCTCATATCCCCATTCGCTTGCTTGATTCGCTGCTGCGGCCACTAGCACCTGCCCCACCCGCTGCCCACGCGCGCGGGCATCCATGGCCAACAGGCCAATATCGGCCCGGTTGTTCTTTTCGCCGAGGGTAAGCAATCCCTGTTCAGTGCCGGCACCGTCGCGCCATACCATAACCCGTCGGGCAACGGTACCGGCCAAGGAATTGCGCAGCCATTGGGCGTACAGATTTTTGAATACGTGCGGCGCAAAACGCGTATCGAGCCGGAAACGGGAATACGCGCCGCTCTGCCATGCCAGCGACTCCAGCTGCGGGGTGTATACCGTCGCCGAACCTACCATCGCCAGCGAATCGCGCGCCGCGGTGGGCAGCGGCAAGGGCATCACGAACGTCACTTTACGGTCGAGCAATTGGGCCCCGGCCTGCTGCATTGCCACCTGCGCAACTGCATCAGCCGGTTCGGCCACCACGTACACCAGGTAAAACCCGGCGCGGCGTGCTTCGGCCATAGCGGCCGCTAGCTCCGCGGGCGAAAGCCGGGCCGCCGCCAGGCGCGCTACCGGAAAGCCCAGGAATTCACTATCCCAGGGTAGGGCACAAAGTGTTGCGAACAGGTGTGTCATCAATTATTTGCTGTGTTGTAATCTTCACGAAGTAGTTTGCGAAAATCGGGCAGGGTACGGGGCTTGCCCCCGCCCGTCGGTACACGATTCGTTCGGATTTCGTGCACCGACGGGCGGGGGCAAGCCCCGTACCCTACTTTACAACCGGCATAACAGCGGTATCGCCGTCAAGTAAATAGATGGGGCGGTTTTTCACCTGTTCAAAGGTTTTTCCAAGGTAGAGCCCCACCATGCCTAACACCGACAAAACCAGGCCCGCAAAAAACCAGATGGAAATGATGATGCTGGCGTAGCCCGGCTCCCAAGTATGGCCCAACACGTAGCGCACCAGCGTGACGAGGACCATCGCAAAGGCTCCCACCGAAATTCCCAGGCCCAGCTTTACGGCCAGCCGCAACGGCTTGTCGGAATAGGCCAGCATCACGTCCAGGGCCAGATTAATCAGTCGGCTCCAAGTGTAGCTGCTTGGGCCCGCCAGGCGCTCGGCGTGGATCACCTCCACCGTTGCAGCCCGGAACCCCACCCAGCGCAGCATGGTGGGGAAGTAGCGCAGGCTTTCCCGCATGGCTAGCACGGCATCGATCACCTTGCGGTGGTAAATGCCAAAGTTACCCACCGCCGGGTCCTGCGGGGTTTCGGTGAGGTAAGATAATACCCGATAAAACAGCTTCGACAACAGCTTTTTACGCCACGAATCCTGCCGGGCCGTGCGCCGGGCCAGCACGAGGTCGTACCCGCGCTGGGCTTCAGCAAACAGCGCCGGAATTTCCTCCGGCTGGTCCTGCAAGTCGCAGTCCAGCACTACCACCCACTCCCCGCGGCACTGCTCCAGCCCCGCCGTAATGGCCCGGTGCTGCCCGAAGTTGCGGCTCAGGCGCAGGCCCCGCACGCGCGGGTCGCCGGCCGCCAGTGCCTGGATGCGGGCCCAGGAGCCGTCCGGGCTGCGGTCGTCCACGAGCACGATTTCAAAGCTGCCGCCCAAGGCCTCCCCCACCAGCACCAGGCGCCGCACTAGCTCCGCTACCAAGCCCTCGGCCTGGTACACGGGGCTGACGAAGGAGAATGTGGGGGGCGGCACGGGCAGCATTTAAAACTAATAGGACAGCAATATGACCGCAAGATAGAATTTCCGGGCACCGGGCCCCTACCGGCCCAACACCGCGTCGTACAGGGCCCCCAGCTTTTCGTAAGTATTGGCTGGCGCAAACTTCTGCCGCACGTAGGCCCGGCCCGCTGCCGCGAATTGCTCGCGCAATTCGGCATCGGCCGCGAGCTGCGTAATAGCTGTGCTCATAGCAGCCACGTCGCGGTTAGGCACGAGTAGGCCCGAGCGGCCGTTTTCAAACAGTTCGGCTGGGCCGCCGCAGTCGCTGGCAATCAGTGGGGTGCCATAGTACAGCGCGTCCAGGCAGGTTAGGGAAAATGATTCCGACTCGGAAAAATTCAGTAGCACATCGGCTTCCTTAATGGCCTGCTCCACATCGGCCGCAAACCCCGCGAAGCGGATCACCTCCTGCAAGCCTCCCGCCCGCACCCGCGCCTCCAGCTGCTCTCGAAACTGCCGGTTTTTTGCCATGCCCATGTCGCCCCCCACGAATAGCAGCCGCAGCCGCTGGTCGCGGGCGTAGGCTTGCTCGAAGGCTGCCAGCACCAGGTCCTGCCCCTTGCCCTGAATGTAATTACTCAAATACAGGCACTGCACCGTGCCGTCGGGCCGGGCCGGGTGCGCAGCGGCCGGGTAACGTTCGGCCCCGGGCAGCGGGTCGTAAATGACCACCACCTGCTCCCCCACCCCAAAGTACCGGCGCACGGCCTCTGATACGCACACTACCCGATCGGCCCAGTGCTCAGCCAGCCACCGCCACGGGCGGGCCAGCGGCTGCGGCAGGCTTTGGGGCAAGAACCGCACGTGCGTCACCACCCGCAGCTTGCCCAGGCTCAGCGCCTTGGCCACGTAGCCGGTCAGGTTGTAAAAGTCGTTGAGGTGGATCACCTGTGCCCCCCGCTGCCGCGCCAGCTGCCGCAGCCGCCAGCCATTCAGCAGCAGCACGGGCACGTAGCGCAGCAAATCGGCCTTGCGGCGGCTGATTTCGACAAACGGCAGCTCGTGCACACAGTAGCCATCAGCTTCCAGCACGGCCCGGCCCGTGCTGCCCGTGGGCAGTACGTATTCGAACGCCAGCCCTGGCCGCAGGGGCCCCGTAGCGTGACGCATAGCGTTCAGTGCCCCCGTCACAGCCCGGGAGTTGTCGACCACCAGAATAGTCGGCGGTATAAGAGTAGGCATATAAGAAACTTGTTCCTAAATCACTTAGAACGACGGGGCGACTAGCTCTGGCGCACCTCTTCTACCAGCCGAAGCCACTGGCCAGCAATGTGCTGCCGTGAGAAATCATTCATCCGATGACGAGCCTGCTCACGCAGCCGGTCTTGCTCAATAGGATTGAGCAACAGCGTAGTTAGCGTCTGGCTCCAAGTGGTCACATCTGCGGCGTAGGTAGCAATATTACTGATGACTGGTAGTAGCACCCCATATGGAGCTGTTTCGGCGTGCCGCAAGGGCTGCGCTGGCTCGGGCGTGGCGGGTGATAAAATTTCGCGCGGGCCGGTTGGGCAATCGGCAGCAACCACGGGCAGTCCGCATACCATTGCTTCACCCAAGGCCATCGGGAAACCCTCATTTAGTGAAGGCAGTACGAAGAGCGTTGCTTTAGCAATAAAGGCATGCGGATTGGCCTGAAACCCCGCAAACAACACTGCCGCTTGTGACGCTTCAGCCGGTGCTTGCTCAGAAGTGTACACCGCGAGTCCCAGCGCTTGGCAGCGGGCAAGCATTGCCAAGTATTCTTCACCCTGTCCTATTATTAGCAGTCGGCAGGTGGGTAACTGCCGCCTTACTTGCTGGAAAACGTCGAGCAAAGCCAGTAGATTTTTTTCGCGGGATAGCCGGCCGGACGTTACCAATACAGGCCCCTGGTTTGCTAATTCAGCAAAAGGAGCTGGCACCAGAGCATCCGCCTGTTGACGGATCAGTTCTACGTCGAAAAAATTATTGATTACCTGAATTTTATGCGCCGGCAATCCCATTCCCCGCACCAACTCCTCCCGAATACCGGTGCTCACGGTGACAATACGGGCGGCTCGTCGGTAGAGCATAGGTATCAGTACTTTTTTACGAAGCCAACCTACCGGTCCCCGAATATTGGCATCGTGCAGCTTGGAACCGTGCACACAGAGTATCGTTTTGCCAGGACCGCCACTTAGCAAATTCACATAGTCAGCTCCTTCGAGATGACTAATAACGATCGCAGGCCGCAACCGCTCCCGGAGCTGACGCAGCCCGCTGACGCGCCGCTGGAAATTTTGCAGCTTGTCCAACGGGCCCCCTCCCCCGCTCACGTCCAGGCTCACCACGGGGTTGCCGCTGGGGTACAGGTCGCCGCCCTCAAGGTTGAATACGGCTTCGGTGATGGCATAGTGCTTGGCCAGTTCCACGCTGTGGTCGTGAAATACGCGTTGCGCCCCACCTAACCCTAGGTTTGGAATTAGTAATAGAATTTTATTGGAGAAAACCATTGACATTGAGGAATACCTGAAGTTTTAGCGCTGCCGCAACGTCACCAAGAGCTGGCGCGAATAGGCCGGGGCTACGCGGAGGCCGCCCGAAGACGGCTGCCTGCTTGGCAAGCCAAGTAAGCCATCATGCTGATAGCCTAACTGATTGAATCTACTCGGACAACGTTAATTCATCAAAGCACTCCGAAATCCAGTTCCTAGCAGATGCCCACCATCTCCGCATTGTTTTTGAAAGGTAGCCGCTTGGGGCAAGGTCAAGCACATATTAATTATGCCTTCAAGCGGCGAGCAATTTTTAGAAAAGGTTTCTCGATTAGAAGATAATAGACGTATGAAGCCGCGCAAGACAAGACGATACATATAACTATGCCAAATACGTTTTGTATTTCAGTCATTGGCGAAAATAATTTTGAAAGAAGAAACTCAACCGTAGAACCAACTAAAAAATGTGTAAGGTAAAGCGAATACGAGATAGTACCAATAAATTTAAATATCGAATGTTGAACCTTAACAAAAGCAATAATTAATGATGTAACTAAACCAAATAATCCCGCTGTCAAGCTGAGTGATGACCATGATAAACCAAAAAAAATTATTAGAGTCATCAGATAAGCCCATTTATTAATTTTTCTTTTATAGAAAAGCAAAGTTGCCCCGCCCATGGAAAATAAAGGACTAAAGGTAAGAAAATTATCTCCTCCAAACCCAGGAATATGGCAAGCTAGTCCCAACAATACATTTGAAAAAATGAAAATAGGTAGTTTTGATTCAATATAAAGATATTTAAATACTAGGCCTATCATTATGTAAAATTGAAATTCTATGGCAAGCGTCCAGAACACCCCGTTAAACCATTTATAATGAGTAAGTGGAACTAAAAAAAACAAATTACTCAGCACTTGTCCTAAAGTAATACTACTCGTCAGCTTGGCATCATGGTGCAAGAAATGGTCGGTAATGTACCATTGTATCAAAATAAAACCAATAATGCAGTAAGCCGGTGGACATATCCTCACAACCCTTTTAATCATATATTTTCCAAAATCTTGAACTTTGTAACTAATATTCCAGATACTGTAAGGAATGATAAACCCGGAGATTACAAAGAAAATATCAACACCTAAATACCCCCACGAGAAAGTTTCTCGCATTAATGGGGAATAAAATTTAGCAAGAGCACCGCCCGCATTGCTATCGCCAGTAAAATGAAATAGAACCACGCACAAGGCAGCGAATCCCCTCAATAAGTCTAAGACACCAAGATGAACTTGTGGTTTAACTGTAGTAGTCAGAAGGGCAGCTGGATACTGTTGAATCATTGCAGAAATATTATTAGTGTTGGATTAAAAACACCGGTTCAATTCGGAATAAATATTTTTTCAATAATTAAGTAATTGTCCAAAATTAATTACACAATAAATACTATGTAATTAGAAAAAATTTCAAGTCAGTGTACACTTATTACCAGTTCGGCTCTCCCTCTACTTTTCGGTGGGTGGGCCGGTGGGTGAGGCGAACGCGAGAGCGAGCCGTGTATACTGACTTAGAAACCGCCCTGGCTGATTTATTAAATTAGCGCTAATATCTAAGACTAACTACTTACTGTCGAATGTGCAAGAGTGTGTGAATTAGAAAATTCATACGTTATGATATATTATTTACTGCATTAAAAGGCACTTTTGTAGCGGAAGCTTTCCCTAACTACTTGGGGCAATGGCCGTCCACGGCTTATTTCAGCTAAATAAGCATTATGAAAATTAAATTTCTAACAGGCTCTAAGTTACTGCACTTACATTAGATACTGCTCTCATTAAAAAACAGGTGGCAGGCGTCGGCACGGAGCCTCCGCTTTCCCCCAAGCTGTCTTAAAATAAATGCTTAATGGAAGCTAGGAAGCGCCGTCGCCATAGCACGGTAGGGTCGGCCCGCAGAGCTCGGTACAAATAGCGTAAGGTATCTAAGCGGCGGTTCTTAGCTAGTGCCAGCGTAAGAGTGATAAATGTATAGCGGTTGGCAACAAAGTAAGGCACCTTGCCTGGATATCGCCGGGCAAAATCCTGGTTAGCCGCCATTAGGTGCGCGAACAATTCGTCACGCAGTCGCACTACTTCTGGAGCGATGGTATTGAGGCTGCGCCCGTCATGCTCTCGCAGGCAAAACGTGCATTTGGAGATGCTGTGAAACGGGTATTGGCTAGCCAGCCGTAGCCACAATTCCCAGTCTTCGGCTGAAGCCAGGGCCCGGTTCTCCTCGAACGGATTGGCTAGGGCTACGTCGCGCCGTACAAACACGGTGTTGCACGCCATCTGGTTGTCGTGCAGCAGTAGTTCGTTGGTTAGCGGCGGAAAGTCGCAGACCTCGTGTACCACGCGGCCCGCGCCGTTGATCACCTCGTAGCCGGTGTGCAAAAACTCCACCTCGCCATGAGCAGCCAGGAATTCCCGCACCACCCGCAGATGGTTGGGATACATCTCGTCGTCGGAGTCGAAGAAGTTCAGGTACCGCCCGCGCGCCTGTCGGGCTCCGTAGTTGCGGGCCGCACCCCGCTCCCCGTTTTCTTTACGGAAGTAGCGGATGCGCGGGTCGTGCAAACGGGCCACCACTTCTTCCGTATTGTCGCGGCTGCCGTCATCGACCACAATCAGCTCGAAGTCGGCGTCTTCCTGCCGCAAAATGGCTTCCAGCGTCAGCGTAATGATATCGGCGCGGTTGTAGCTAGGCACGATTACCGAAAAGAAAGGGGTAGCAGCGGCCATTAGACGGGGGAGTTGTTTGCGGTGAGTAGGTCCTGCCGAAGCAATAGCCGGCGGTACTGCAGGGCCAGGTATCGGTTGGCCGAACTACCACTGCTCGACAGCAGCAGGTTTAGCATCTTGGCTAGGTAGTAGCTGGAAGTAGACCAGTTGCCATACTCCCGGCGCAAAAAGCTGTCTTCGTTGCGCAGGATCATGTTCAGCTGGTTCAGCTTCTTTTCCTGCTTAGTGCTCTGCGCGAAGTGGTGCATGATGTGGGCCCCTGGCACGTATTCTACTTCGTAACCCAGCTTGCGCACGGCGTAGCACCATTGCAAATCCTCGGCGTACATAAAAAAGTCGTCGGGCAGCTTCCCACCGGGCAGCTTGCTTACCACGTGCCGCTTCACGTGGAAATAAGTACCCCACACCCAATCGGGACGAAACGGCGTTTCGTGCCCGAAGAAAGTACCCAGTAGCACCTCGCCCCGCTTTTGGGCGCTCATGACTTTTTGCAGGCGCAGCAGCTCCACCAGTTGCAGGCGCAGCGACGGAAACCGGCCGCACTGGTATTGCAGCCGGCCGTCGGGGTAACGCAGCTGCCCCGTGGCAATACCCAGCTTCGGGTCGGCCACCAGGGCCCCGTACGTCAGCGTGAGAGCATCGTTGCGCACGGCCGCGTCGCTGTTGAGCAGCAGTACGGTTTCGCCAGTGGCGTGCGCAATCCCCAGATTATTGCCCTTGGCGAAGCCCGAGTTTTCGGGGTTGCGCACCAGCCGCACTGTCGGGAAGGCTTCCACAAACCGGCCGGGGTCACATTCAGTGGAGGCATTGTCCACCACAATAACCTCGTACGATACCCCCCTCGTGTGCTGCTGCACCGAAGCAATGGCCTCGCTGGTCAGCCGGAACGTATTGTAATTGATGATGATGACGGAAACCTGAATCATAGCTTAAGTAGCGCACGGTGCTACAAAGTACGGGCTTGGACCACGATTTCTTCGAAAAGTGCTTCGTAGTGGGCGGCGCACTCGGCCATGTCGTAGGTGCTGCGCAACGCCAAGGCCGCGGCTGCGTGCTGGGCCAGCAGGGCTTCGCCGGCCACGTAGGCGCACATGGCTGCTACCGGGTCGTCGAGTTGCTGCGTAGCGTCGAGGTTTATGGCCAGCAGCCAGCCTGCCGGGGGCCCCACCGGCGGGCACAGCATCTCCGGGATGTCGCCCAACGGACTGACAAGCACGGGTACGCCGTTCTCAAAAAACTCGATGATGGAGATGGTCTGCGCCTCCGAAAACCACGACGGGAACAAGCCCACCTGGCACTGGCGCACGTACGGGTGCGGCGTTTGCACATTGCCCATGAAATAAATATCGGGGTGCTATGCCTCGTACTCCGCCCGCAACGTGCGCAAGTAGGGCCCCCATCGCCACGGAGGCAAAGCGCTGCGCTGGGAACCGCGCTTTCACTTGGGGACGTAGGCCGCCAGCGCATCGCCCCAGCCCTTCTGCTGGTTGCCGCGGCCCACCATGCCAAACACGAAGCTGCCAGCCGGGATGGGCAGGAGCCCCGGCTCCGCCCCTACCGACACATAGCGCGGCACCCCGTTGTAAATCACCTCCACCCGCGTGGTAATGGGTAGCCGCGGCACTGCCGCTGCGTGTTGCCGGGTATTTTCGTATTCATTTTGGTAGTACGTCGCCAGTATTTTTCCCCGCCCCGGTGCCCCGCGTCCGTGGGCACTTCTACAAGGGCTCCGGTAAAGAGATCGGCGGTATACTGCAACACACCCACCACCGCCCGGGCCAGGTTGGCGTAGTAATGCACGCACGAAAACTTGCCCACCTCAGTATGAAATAGCCTTGGTGGTCGGTCACCACGGTTGGCACGCCTGTGCGCTGCACCAGCCGGATCATGCGCGACTTGGCCACCAGCGGCTCGTAGCCGTGCATGAGTCGATGTGTAGCACCAGAAGGCGTACCGGCCCGGCCTTAGCTTTCTCGTGCACCGGCATCTAGGTCCCCAGCTTCAGACACAAAACTTTCAGTTTACAACGTACCTTATTAAATAGCAGGTAGTGGTCCATAGCCACCACCCGCACCGCCGGGCTCAGGTACTGTGCTACTCATGCTTTTGTCGACAAGCTGCCCGCCTTGGTTAAACAACAGAATCTGATGGCCTCGCGCCGCCATGGTCGAAGATAACGATAGGGCCAGCACGTGTGAACCAGCTTTTTCCAAGCAGAAAACAGAAACAAGGATTCTCATGAGCGGCGGTCAGGCTGAAGCAGCTAGCACCTGTTGGAATACATCCTCGTAATGAGCAGCGCAGGTCGACATGGTAAATTGCTGGCTGGCCTCCTGGGCATGGTGCGCATGGCTCGCGTACAGCGCAGACTCGGTATAGTAGCGCACCATTGCTTGCGCCAACATAGGTACCCCAGGCTTGCGGGTTGCTGCATCCAGCTCAATTAGTTGTCCTGCCGCACCCGTAGCCGGCGCTAGCAGCTCACTTATGCCCCCTACGCGGGTGGCAATGACGGGTTTGCCATTAATCATGTACTCAATAATTGCTAGTGGCAGGGCTTCCGCCTGGAAATAGGTAGGCAGTAATCCCACATCGAAACCAGCGATGTAGAAATCGGGGTTGGGTACTTGTCCCGTAAATATAATACCTGCGTCTTCGGTGCAAGTTACTTGAAGTTGTCGCAGATATTCACTTCCTCCAACCAGCACCAGATGGGCCGGCCGTTGCTGATTCGATATAAGGCTCTGAAACAGACGAAAGGCCTGCGTAGCCTGCTCCCACCCCTTGTCTGGGATACCTCGCGCCACTAGGCCGAAAACAAAAGCTTCGCGAGGTATGCCCAGCTGCTGCCGCATTTCAGCAGCCGTGTTGGCGTTATCGGTTGTAACACCATTATATACAGTCTGCACCGGCGGTAGATCGGTGAATGCACCCTGCAACACCTGCTGATTATACTTTGAAACGGTCAGAATGCGACTGGCGCTATGCAGTACAGTGGCAAAGTCGCGTCGTCCTTCCAGTATAAACCGGCTATATTCCCCGTGTTCGGTAATCACCAGCGGCAACCCCAACTGCTGGGCCACCGGAGCGCACAAACGATCAGAGAAAGTGGCATGGCTACTAATTAACTCAATGCGGTGTCGCATCAAGCACTCTTTAAGGTAAGTTCGTTGGCACTCCTCATAAAATACCGCCGGCCGGCCGAGACGGTCTTGCAAAGCATTCACTTTATGAGCCCAAAATCTTTGCAGTGGCTTGTCAGCCATCGATAGTACCTGCACTTCAGGCGGCAACAGCCGTTGTACTAGCTTTTGGTCGATTAACTCATCCCGCTGGTTAAATACCACTACCTGATGACCACGTTTTACCAGTTCCGCCGCTAGGTTCATAGCCAGTACTTCTCCCCCACCGACTTGCAACGACCAAGTAGAAATCAAAATCTTCATGTATCCTCATCAAACTTATTATATTCTAAATGCCTGCCCAGTTAAGCAAAGCAATACGCGAGTCGTTATTCGTGCTAATAGTAGCTCAGATACCGTATGCACTCACTGCTTAGCCGTGTAACACGTTCATCTCTTTACCATACTTGCTGAACGATGCACTACACACCCGTAGTCAGCTATTAAGCACCATATTGCGCACAAAAACTTGAGAAATTTATTTTTTAAACAATCGTTTAAGTAAAGGATTAATTAACCCGTCACCGATTAACATTTTAAAGCCGCTGAGCCTGTTACGAAACATTTTACCAAATACTTTAACAACAGTTTTGGGACCTAGACCAGGTTCAATACTATTGATATTATTGTAAATCTTAACATGGCGCTCAAACGGAGTATTAACATTCACAAGCGTACTAAACCAAGATTCGGCTAATTCAGCAATTTTTCTTTTATATAGCGATTCGTCTAGCGGGCCATAAGATTTTAACAGCGGTAACGTGCTGGTAATTTCTTCTAAAATTGTCCCATTCGCTATGGTTTTACTACGAACGTTATTTCGGTGGGCACGGAAATAATTGAGTGGACTTGCCACATAAGCCACTTCCCCAACGGACATAATCTTTACCCAGTACAGCCAATCGCCAAGGATTATCAATTCTGCAGCTGCTGGCCCGGCTTGCACAGCTGCTGCGTAGCGCAGCAGCACTGCACTAGCATTAGGGATAATGTTGCGGTAAGCCATAAACCGAAGTACAAGTGGCAAGCCAGCAACGGTGAAGTCATGCTTCCATAGCTCAGCATCGACCGCGCCTAACGCATCCGACTGTTTGCCATGTATTATGTTCTCCCCATCAACGTCGTAAGAATCACAGTAGGCCAACGCAATGGCCGGATTAACACGTATTTTGGCCAACAGCCGCTCAACTAGACTTGCGTCCGCATAATCGTCACTTTCTGCAATCCAAATATATTCGCCCGTGCAAAGGCTGATGCCCTTATCCCACTGTTTGAAAGTACTACCGCTATTTTTCTCGTTATAGACGGTTTTAATGCGTTGGTCCTTTTTTGCATAAACCTCTATTATATCACGGCTATTGTCTGGCGAACAGTCATCCAATATTAAAATCTCTAAATTCGAATAAGTCTGCTGTAAAACACTGTCAATGCGTTGACCCAAATAACGGGCATGATTATAATTGGGTATTATTACCGATACAAGTGGACTATGCTCCATGTGGCCATGCTGTTCGTAAGCTGCTGTTCGCGCTGCCTGGGTAAATACTCGTTGTGCACTAAGCTAATTAAATTCGTCTCAATGCTGAGGAATTGACTTCACAACCTTGTCATGCAAGAATTTTAAATGCACTATAACGCCTGCATTAAATGCACCTGTTAGGTGCTCGTTCTTATTTGAACAGATAACTAGGACGTCATGCTGAGCGCAGTCGAAGCATCCTTACCGCTTCGTTAAACGACTAATTTAGTGTGCGACAGAGATGCTTCGACTGGGCTCAGCATGACGTCCTGGTAATTCATTTAATTCTAAACAAATACTTACCTTCCGGTTAATAGCTTTTTAATCAACCACCAAGACTCTCTTTTGTATGAGCTTCTGGCAAGGCAATCATGCACAAGGTATACACTATCGGCCTTGCTAATTTTACGATCAATAAATCCGCATGTGAAATAAATTAATTCCTTCAAGCTTATTCTTTCTTTCTCCTGGTCCGAAAGCTCTTTTACCCCGAAAGGCAAGTATTGACGCCTCTTCTTATAAAATGAAAGCGCTTCCTTGTACCACTTATCGTCGTATGAACCTTTCGAAAAGTGCTCAATCATAACATTAAACGTCACACAGATTCGATATTTCAGGAAAATACGTGTGCAGAAATCTACATCGTAGAAGTGAAAGCCTGGAAAGGCTACGGCATCAAACGGCGACTCTTGCCAAACCGATTTTCGTACACAAAGCCAAACGCCATCAACTGCCGCAACATCTACTAACACGGCATCGGTAGGATTAATACGATCAAGCTTGGGCGCTTCCCCGTTGACGGTATGGGTTATGTTCATGTAGATGGAGGCCGCACTGTCGGCCCCCCACCCAGTAGGTGCTTTGGGCTGGAAGGTGCCGCCGGCCACCCCCAATACCCCAATGGTGGCGTCGCGTAGTATCTCAACAACAACACTGCCCCAGCTGTCTGTATGAAACCGAATGTCTTCGTGCATGAAGCACAAGGTTTCATACTTCGCTTGGGCAGCGCCTAGATTATAAGCTTCGCAAATGCCGTATTTCTTGGTGCTATTATCAATCGCAATTATTTCATAAGGTACCCCAACTGTATCGGCTATACTCTGGCTAACTTTCGCTAGCGTTTCAGGGTCACGGCTACAAATAATTATTGAAAGCATTCTAAATTTGTTAAATTATTTTAAAGATTATTCTCAAATTTTCATTAATTTTTTAATAATTTCAATACGATTAAAAGTAAGAAAATTGATTGTTCTTTGATGCAATCTTTTACTTCTATTCTTTATCAGGTATTGAACAATTTTAGGGAAATATTTTTTTATTAATGATTGCTGTTCTGCAAAAAAAACTTTATCGTCGTGACTAGAACTGAATCCAGTGGCGTTGAAATGCGAGACAATAATTCCAACGTATCGCCGCTTTAACCAACTAGTATTAAACCATCGCATATTAAATTCCCAATCAGCATAAATTACGTAACGAGTATCAAAATTGCCTAATCGGGCAAATACATCCTTTCGAGTAAAAATAGCTTGGTGGCAAATATTTTTTTCTAACAATTTAAAATGCGTAAATTCACCATCGTAGCGCATACCAGTATCGCTGAATAAGGCATCGCCATAAATAACATGGTTATTAGTAATGTCAATGCAATCAAAAACTTTTTCGAGCACATCAGGGGCTGCCAAACGGTCATCGCAACCCATAAAATAAACATAACTCCCTTTACTCAAGATGATACCTTTATTCATAGCATCATAGATACCTTTATCAGGTTCGGATTTAAACGTTATTGGCAGATGACTGTATTTCTTCACTACAGCTTCGGTCTCGTCCTGTGAACCACCATCTACGATTATTATTTCGTAGTCCTTACGGCTCTGTTGAGCAATTGATAATAGAGCACCATCCAACTCGGTAGGCTGACGAAAAGAAGGAATAACGATACTTACAATCATTACAAAAACCGAATAAATTAGCACTATAGCAAACCCTAAAGATAGCCCTTCTTATTTGTATAAAGTTTAAGAAGATATTATTTTAAAATTAGGCTTTGACTATCGTATCAGAAGAAACTACTAATAATATGATGCATCCCCACTACTGGTGTGTCTTGGTGAATACAGAGCTTAGCAACTTTTGCTAATAGCCAGTCGTAGTTGTAGCATGGAATTATAACGCTGACTAAGTTCAGATCGGACCGCCCAACTGAATTACAAATATTCTAATGCAGCATGCTAGGGGGGGGCGACAATGCTCTATGGGTGGCTAGACTATCTGATATGGAAACAAGCGATGCAAATTTAGAAACTTTTTAACCGATTTTAATTAGTTAACTAATATTCGGGAAACAGATTCCATAAACCTTTCCCCAAAACGCACGACATCGCGGTGGTAATCATAAGGCCGCGCGGGTAACTGACCATTCAAAACTTGCGCCATGCAGTGCGCTAAAGTGCTGGCATCGTCCGGTGAAAAAAATAACTTGGCTTCGTAATTAAGCAGTTGTTCTTCGTGGACTTTCAAGTCTGATACCACTAAGGGCGTATTTAACGCCTTGGCGTCTTCCACCACTGTACTCCATCCTTCAAACAAGGAAGGTTGGATGACAGCTACGGCCTGCTGCATCAAAGCAACTTGGTCTTTTCGAGGAATAAATCCTAAAAATTTTACTGCTTTGTCTAAAGCTAATTCACTTTTTAGAGCGACCAGCTCTTCGTAGTAAGTGGGATTTCGGTGGTCGTACTCTTTGCCAGTGAATACTCCCTGTGCTTGCGGATGTGTTTGCAGCAGTTGGGCGAGGGCCCTTAGCACAACAGGATGGTTCTTATGTTTCCAGAATTGGTTACTGCAAATAAAGTACGGCGACTCAATCCCGTATTTTACACACGTATCAGACGGCTTGGACACGGCTGCACTCGTTACCGCAAACTGTAACACGTGTTGGATCAACTGGTTAAGCGGGTAAATTGATTCGAAATCGTGCTGTGCAGCATGGCTGCTGAACACAATATGCTTGCCAGAGTTTACTACTACTTGCTGCTCAGCTTTACGCCCTTGAATTTCTTCCGGCGCAAAAAATGCGGGTAGGTAATGCTCCTGAAAATCCGGAATCCAATATAGTTGGTGCAGCACGTGGCGAAAGTAGGAACGTAACGCAACGGGTAGCGGAAAAACCAGGTCGATGTCGTTATAAAGCGGGCTTATGAAACGCCGACCTAGTACCTTACTTGTTAGCTTATTCAATGCCCGCTCCGGTAAGGACAGCGACCGCTCGAAACGCCGGAACGACCAATAAGGATAATATACCGCTTGCTGAAGGCGTTCAGCATCGGCAGCTTCGTGACTAAAGATTAGCAGTTCTGGTTGCTTGGCATCGGGTAGCTGCCCAAGGGCAGCGATTAGATTTTCGATGTAGTACGTGCCACCAATCCAATTCTCGTTATAGGCGTAGATTAACGCAATCCTTTTTCGCTTAGCCATTGTACGTATTGTTGTATTCCTTCCCGAATTGATACGGTAGGGGCAAAACCCAAATTAGTCAACTGGCTTATATCAGCTCGCCAGTTTACCGGGTCACCAGAACGACTAGTGCCTGAAAAGGACAGCGCACCTGCGTGGCCCAGTGCCTGCAAAAGCTCAGTCACCAGTTCGCGCACAGTGGTTTCAGTGCCGCTGGCTAGGTTGTAAGCCCTGCCATCAAATGCGCCGTGCTCGATGACCAGCGCGATGGCACGAACAATATCAGCCACGAAGATAAAATCACGCGATTCGTCTCCAGTGCCGAACAATACCAGCGCATCGCCTTGTCTACTTCTTTGAAATACGTCCCATAGCAGCTGTTTTTGCAAGCCAGGCCCGTATGCCGAAAAAATACGCAATGAGCAAGTAGCTATCCCGAAGTATTGGTAATACTGCTGGCATAGCATTTCAGCCATTAACTTATTTTGACCATAGGGCGACACTGGCTGGCCCGCAGAAGTTTCGACGATGGGCAGCGCAGTAGGGTTACCGTACACGGCCGCACTCGACAAATTGAGGAAATGGCAAGCGGGTGCGTGCCGGCGGATGGCTTCCAGCATTTTGGACACGTTGTACGTGTTCAGCGAAAAGTCCCGGAATGGATGTTTGAGGGAGTCGGGTACGCTTGCCGCGCCGGAACAGTTCAGGCAATAATCGAACGCTTCCGCTTCAAACAATTCATTAAAGTCAGAACTAGAACTATCGATGACAAAATACCGCTCGTCGGTGTAGTCCACCACTACATCGCAACCCCAACAGGCTACTTCCGATTGAGCCAGAAAATAGCGGTAGGCATGCGAACCGATAAAGCCTTTGGAACCAATAATTAATATTTTTTTCATCACCTGACTATGTATACACATTAATGGATCAGATTAAGGTCTTATCATAACCCGTTAGTTAATTAATAATCACGTAGTATATTTTACTATTTTAGCAGGGTTGCCAGCCACTATGGCATAGTTCGGAACATCCTTAGTAACAACGCTACCTGCGGCAATAATTGCTCCTTTTCCAATTCTTATTCCCTTCAAGATTACAGCATTAAAGTTAATCCAAGCATAGTCTTCTATTACGATAGGGGCTGTAACAATATTACCCTTTTCTTTCCAATGACACTTCAGCAGTTCTGTATACCTCTCTGCCCTCTCAACGCTATATAATTCGTGTGAATTACTATCTATGATATTAACATTATGAGAAATAAGTACATTATCGCCTATTTTAATGCTATCAGCAGACCATATTCTTGAATTATCACCTATATAACAGTTTTTTCCAATTTCAATTTTACCGCCATAGTTAAATACAGATAAAATACCTCGTACATGAGTACCCTCGCCGATTGTAATTAGTAAAGGATTTCCAGGCATATTATCTACAATAGCTTCTGAATAAAATACTGCGCCGTTATTAACTACATTTTTATTACATATTTTATTATTTTGTTCGTCATGCATTTTAAATACTACTTCTTGTAAGTTGTAGCGAGAAATTAGCCATATTAAGAAATTTTTTATCATACTATTTTTACTAAAATTTTATTTAAAATATATGCGCACTACATTATTATCATTAGTTTGTTTATTCCTAACTAATAATTTACAGTTATGCCCTGCTCTGTTAAATACTTTAACGATACGCAAAGCGGCTTTACCAGCTCCACCTAAATCATCCGTAGCAAAAACAACAATATTATTCATATATTTAGAGACAACCAGTCTAACTTAGAGAAAATTAGACCGTTATCGGTAGATCCGTAAATAGAGAACTCCGAGCCCCGGTCTACAATTTCAAAGCTTAGGGAATCAAGAAATTCGATTATTTTTAAATTAGGGATGTGTAGAGCCACACTGAGACGGAAACTATTAGGACGCAATAAACCTACCGGCAGGCGTATTGTGTGCGAAGTATAACCGCGACCCAGATTGATTTGCTCAGTAAAAATTTTGCGCTCTTGAAAATCCTGTAGTCCTAAAGAACAGATAATGCCTTTATCGTTAGAAGTGTGCTTAATCCGTAACCTGATTGTAATCTGTTCTTCGTGACCGAAGCTTCCGCTAACATCGCCATTTACATCTTCAATAGTCACACTTAGAATTTGCTCTGATTTAACATATTCGTCAGGGGCACAATACTCAGAACTAACACTGGTGGCTTCGCGCAAATAGTAGTTCATTACCTCGTCCACGGGTCCTGCGGATAGTACTGAGCCAAACTTCATAAGCAATCCCCTCGTGCAGAGTTGAGACACGGCCCCCATATTATGGCTCACAAACAGTATGGTACGGCCATCGTTCATACTCACGTCCTTCATGCGCCCCAAGCATTTCTTTTGGAACTCAGCATCGCCCACAGCTAGTACCTCGTCCACAATTAAGATTTCAGGCTCTAAGAAAGCAGCTACTGCAAAAGCGAGCCGGACATACATACCGCTGCTGTAGCGCTTTACAGGCGTGTCTATATACCGCTCAACACCTGAGAAGTCAACGATTTCATCGAATTTTTTACGTATTTCAACCTTAGTCATACCCAGGATGGCTCCGTTCAGAAAGATATTTTCCCGACCGGTCAGTTCTGGATGAAAACCCGTTCCTACTTCGAGTAAGGAAGCAATCCGACCACGTATTTTCACGTTGCCCGTGGTGGGGGCAGTCACCTTCGAAAGCACTTTGAGCAGCGTCGATTTGCCCGCGCCGTTGCGGCCGATGATGCCCAGCACCTCGCCCTGTTTCACTTCAAAGTTCACGTCTCGCAACGACCACACAAAATCGCTCTCTCCCTTTTTACTGCGGTCGTTAGTTTCGCCAATCTTAGCAAAGGGGTCTTCTTTGCCACGCAGCCGGGCCCAGGTCCGGTTCAGGTCTTGGCCCAGGGTACCCGTCCCGATTTCGCCCAATCGGTACTGTTTGCCCAGGTTTTCTACTTTAATAGCAACGTCGCTCATGTTCACAAAGATGACGGCCGCGGCCCCGTCCAAGTGGGACCGCGAACCGCACGGTTAGTTATACGGTATCCGTGAAGCTTTTCTCTACTTTATTAAATATTATCGTCCCCAGCAACAGCACTACCAGCGTTACGGCCGTGCTGTAGCCCAGTGCCCCCCAGCTAAACGTACCGGAGCCCAGGAAGGCGTAGCGGAAGGTTTCCACGATAGAGCTGAGCGGATTAGCCAGGATAAACACCTTGTACTTTACCGGCAGCTTCGACAGCGGGTAAATCACCGGGGTAGCGTACATCAGCAGTTGCACGCCAAAGGTGAGCAGCATGGCCAGGTCGCGGTACTTGGTGGTGAGGGCGCTAAAAATCATGCCCAGCCCTAGGCCCAACAGGCCCATGAGTACCAGCAGAAGCGGCGTCAATAGCATATACAGATTAGGGTGCAAGCTATTAGTGCGTAGTAGATAGTAACCCCACACTGCCAGGAAGAGAGCGAATTGGATGCCAAAGCGTACCAGGTTGGATATTACGATGGACAGCGGCATAGTCAGGCGCGGAAAATACACCTTACCAAAGATGGCCGCGTTCGCCGTGAACACCGTCGAGACGCTAGTCAGTGTCTGAGCGAAGTAATTCCAGATGGTGACGCCGGCCAGGTAGAAGGGCAGCTGGGGCAGGCCATCGGTCGAAAGATTGGCGATGCCGCCAAATACAACCATATACGTAATGGTCGTGAGCAGGGGCTGGATAAAAAACCAGATGGGGCCCAAAATGGTCTGCTTGTACGTGGACACGAAATCGCGGCGCACGAACAGCAATACCAAATCGCGGTAGCGCCACACGCTGCCCAGGCCCAGGTCCAGAAGGTTGGTACGGGGCTGAATTACTTCGGTCCAGCTTTCCTCCTGCGGGCTATTTTCAGCTGGTAACGGCTGTGGTTTTTCTAAAACGTTTATTGTGTCCACCAGGAATCGGTAAATAAAAAATATGCCCAGAGGCAGCTGCTTCCGGGCGTAAAGGTAACTAGCCGGCAGGACATACCTGCCGGAGGTAATTGCACTATGCGACGGGCGTCGGCTGAAACGCCTCCTGATATACGGCCCGGATGCCTTCCGGCAGGCCGGTTTTATAGCGCCAGCCGGCATCGGCGAGCTTCGATACGTCGAGCAATTTGCGGGGTGTGCCATCGGGCTTGTCGGTGTTGAAGCGCACGTTACCCGTATAGCCCACCGTGTCGCGCACCAGCTCCACCAGCTCGCGGATGGTCAGGTCTTCGCCGGTGCCCACGTTCACCGGCTCTTTGCCGTCGTAGTGCAGCATCAGGTGCAGGCAGGCATCGGCCAGGTCGTCCACGTGCAGGAACTCGCGGCGCGGCGTACCGGTGCCCCACACTTCTACTTCCGGCGCGTTATTCTCCTTGGCCTCGTGGAACTTGCGCAACAGGGCGGGCAGCACGTGTGATTTGTTCAGGTCGTAGTTGTCGCCCGGCCCATACAGGTTGGTAGGCATCGCCGAAATAAAGTTGCTGCCGTACTGGTCGCGGTAGGCCTCGCAGAGCTTGAGGCCTGCTATTTTGGCCAGTGCGTAAGGCTCATTAGTAGCCTCCAGGGGCCCCGTCAGCAGGTACTCTTCCTTAATGGGTTGGGGGGCCATCTTGGGATAGATGCACGACGAACCCAGAAATAACAATTTCTTCACAGCCTGCTCGTGGCTGGCGTGAATGACGTTGTTCTGAATCTGGAGGTTTTCAAATAGAAAATCCGCCCGGAACGTATTGTTGGCCATGATGCCGCCCACTTTAGCGGCGGCCAGTATCACGTAATCCGGCTTTTCCTCGGCGAAAAAGCTGTTTACAGCTACCGTATCGCGCAGGTCCAGCTCTTTTGAAGTGCGGTAGACGATATTCTGGTAGCCAGCTTTTTGCAGGCGGCGCACCACGGCGCTGCCCACCATGCCGCGGTGGCCAGCCACGTATATTTTGGCGTTCAATTCCATAAGGTGACGTTAATAAGTATTTACGGCTTCAAACAAACCAAGCCATCAACGATGGAGCTTGCCGAAGCACCAGCAATCAGAAAATTACGAAAATCATTCAGAACGTCATGCTGAGCTTGCCGAAGCATCTCTCCCGCACCAGTAATCATTTTACTCAGCGGGAGAGATGCTTCGGCAAGCTCAGCATGACGTTCTTTTAAAGCTAATGGCGACTTCCTAGAGCAGTTTTCAGGTCAGGGTACAGCTTGTTGGGTGCGGGCTGCCGGCTTTTCGCCGGCTGTCCGCTCGTCGGTAGAACTACCGGCGCGAAAGGCGAGCAGACAGCCGGTAAAAAGCCGGCAGCCCGCCCTGTACACTTACTTGGAAACTGCTCTAAACGGATACGAAGCGTTTCTACCACGTAACCAAACCTTACGGTTAAATTATTGCCGCTGTAGCGACGCTTCGGCAAGCTCAACATGACGGCCCAGCTTGACTTATCGTAAATAAGTCCTAGAGCGGTTTCGCAGTTATACTCGTCACGAAGTAGGGAGCGGGGCTTGTCCCCGCCCGTCGTTGAACAAAAGTCGACTGAACCGTTCAAGGACGGGCGGGGGCAAGCCCCGCACCCTACTTCATTTTCGCATTCCACTTCGTGAGCAGTATACCATACAGTTTGGACGAGGTAGAGGCGGGGCTTGCCTACGCCCGTCGTTGAACGGAATTGGTAGATTGGCGCGAACGTCCGGGCGGGGGCAAGCCCCGCCCCTACCTTCACTAGCTTCGAAACCGCTCAAAGAAGCTTTTTACAAGCTATCTAACGCTCTACTCCGCGTAGTTCTTCAGGATGTTATGGCCACCCTCGCGCAGGTACTCGTCGCGGCGTGCGCCATCCACATCCGACTGCATCATTTCCTTCACCAAGCCCTGCAAATCGTACTGGGGTACCCAGCCCAGCTTCTGCTTGGCTTTGGTAGGGTCACCGATGAGCAGCTCCACTTCCGTCGGGCGGAAGTAACGCTCGTCTACTTCCATCACCACGGTGCCAGCGGCTACTTGGTACTCGGGGTTGTGGCAGGCCACTACCCGGCCTTTCTCCGCAACGCCTTCGCCTTCGAAAGCTACTTCAATGCCAACCTCCATGAAAGCCAGGCGGATGAATTCGCGCACCGTGGTTGTGACGCCGGTGGCAATCACGAAGTCTTCGGCCTCGTCCTGCTGGAGCATGCGCCACATGGCTTCCACGTAGTCTTTGGCGTGGCCCCAGTCGCGCTTAGCGTCGATGTTGCCCAAGAACAGGGCGTCTTGCAAGCCCAGGGCGATGCGGGCCACGGCACGCGTGATCTTGCGCGTCACGAAGGTTTCGCCGCGCAGGGGGCTCTCGTGGTTGAAGAGGATGCCGTTGCAGGCGTACATGCCGTAGGCCTCGCGGTAGTTCACCGTAATCCAGTAGCCGTAGAGCTTGGCCACGGCGTAGGGCGAGCGGGGGTAGAAAGGCGTCGTCTCCGACTGCGGCACCTGCTGCACCAAGCCGTACAGCTCGGAGGTCGAAGCCTGGTAAATGCGCGTCTTCTTGGTCATGCCCAGGATGCGCACGGCCTCAAGCAAGCGCAGCGTACCCACGCCGTCCACGTCGGCCGTGTACTCAGGAGTGTCAAATGACACTTTCACGTGCGACATGGCCCCCAGGTTATAAATCTCGTCGGGCTGCACTTCCTGAATGATGCGAATCATGTTGGTTGAGTCGCTCAGGTCGCCGTAGTGCAGCTTAAAGTGCACGTTCTTCTCGTGCGGGTCCTGGTACAGGTGGTCGATGCGTTCGGTGTTGAACAGCGAGGAGCGGCGCTTGATGCCGTGTACCTCGTAGCCCTTGCTTAATAATAGTTCGGCTAGGTAGGAGCCATCCTGCCCGGTAATGCCCGTAATAAGTGCGCGTTTCATGATGCGTGAAGTGGTGTTTAGGTTATAGAATGTGTTAAGCCAGCATATTGTAGACTAGAGCGTAAGGACAATTAGCAGAAAAGGCCGTCATGCTCATCTGGCGTCCGCTTGTTGAAGCATCTCTACTGCTTCGTTGCAGCAAAATGCGCGGGAGAGGTGCTTCGACAAGCGGACGCCAGATGAGCATAATCATTATCTCAATACCCGTTTACTCTTGTACGAGTACTTAGGATACGCATTACACAATGATTGCGGTTTGTTTGCGGCATTTATACGCTTCGTGTGGCAATTATACTGCTCACGAAGTGGAATGCGAAAACGAAGTAGGGTGCGGGGCTTGCCCCCGCCCGTCCTTGAACGGTTCGGTCAGCTTTCGTTCAACGACGGGCGGGGACAAGCCCCGCACCCTACTTCGTGACGAGTATAACATCAAATATAGAAGTTGCTGTGTCAATATGCTATCCTTCCCGCAGCCCTGGGTTAGCACCGCGCTGAAGTAAAGACCAAGGCATCTGCAGTTGCACCCAGCGGCTCATTAGCTGGCAGCGTCGCTGGCGCAGCAGTATAGCGCTTCAGTAGCATGTGCTTATCCTACTGGTATACTTCTTTCCATGTTGCGCGCGGCCACCAAAGAAATATTCCCGACAACACCGGCTCGTTATTACCACAAGGGCGTTTCCAGTCCAGCAATAATTGCACTTTTTCAATTTTCCTACCTTTCAGCCGCTAACCACCAGCTTTCTGCCGTTCGTTCAATCCGACTCCTAAGCATTTGCTTACGCGCGCTCTTTTTTCCAATTTTTAGGGCATTTTAATCGCCGTCTGCACCGAGGTTCGAGTATGGCTTGAGCCAGGCTAAAGGCAGGCTCGCCCTACTCTCCGGTGAGTCGGCACCCGGGGGCCCCGGGTTCGTACAATTCGCCAGGTATTTTGCGGGGCCCTGCACGAGCGCCGCGCATTCAGGAATTAGCTAGTGGCAGGTATCGCAAAAAATCTTATTGTATTTTACCAATAAATCCGTCTGGGAATTAACAAGAGATAAGAAGCTATTTGAGTTAATTAAAATCTCTTTTCGGCAAATCGTCATCGCACCTGGCCCCCTCGCCACGTTGATGCACGCTGCGGCGGCTCCGGGGGTAATGCACGCATCCCGAAGTTAGAGCAGTTCCGGGGCCCGTGTACGTAGGGTGCGGGGCTTGTCCCCGCCCGCCGTTCGTGCCCACCCACCAATTCCGGGCACCGGCAGGCGGGGGCAAGCCCCGCCCCCTACGCCCTTGTCCTTACCCAAATCTTTGGCTGGCTCCTTGGAAGTGTACGTAGGGTGCGGGGCTTGTCCCCGCCCGCCGTTCGTGCCCACCCACCGATTCCGGGCACCGGCAGGCGGGGGCAAGCCCCGCCTGCCGGTGCCCTTGTCCTTACCCAAATCTTTGGTGCTGGCTCCTTGGAAGTGTACGTAGGGTGCGGGGCTTGTCCCCGCCCGCCGTTCGTGCCCACCCACCGATTCCGGGCACTGGCGGGCGGGGGCAAGCCCCGCACCCTACGCCCGGGCTTTACCCAAATCTTTGGCTGGCTCCTTGGAAGTGTACGTAGGGTGCGGGACTTGTCCCCGCCCGCCGTTCGTGTCCACCCACCGATTTCGGGCGTAGGGGCAAGCCCCGCACCCTACGCCCGGGCTATGCACTGATGCCAAACAGATCCAACAACCCTTAAAACAAGTTTTTAACCACGTAAAGGGGGCGGTTACGGGCCGCGTCGAGCCCGCGCCACACATATTCGCCAATTACCCCCAGGGCTATCATCTGGAAAGCCGACACGAAGAGCAGCACTACCATGAGAGTGGTCCAGCCGGCTGGCTCATTGGGGTGCACGAGCTTGAGCGCGATGACGTAGAGCCCGTAGAGGAAGGCCAGTAGGCCCAGGCCCAGGCCCACCACTGAAATGGCGCGGATGGGCACAAACGAGAACGAGACCAGCGAGTCAATCAGGAGCGTAATTTTTTTGGTCAGCGTCCAGCGCGAGTGGCCAATCTGGCGCTTGCGGCGGGTATAAGGCAAGCTCACGTGCGCAAAGCCCAGCCATACCATCAGGTAGAACACGTTGGTATTACGCTCGTGCAGCTTGAGAATCTCCGTGGCCACCTGGCGGTCGAGCAAGGCGTAATCGAATCCGCCATCGGGAATATTGCGCAGCGCTAAGCGCTTCATCAGCCAGTGGAATACTTTGGCCAGCCGCTCACCCGCGCCGGTTTCCTCCCGCTCCTGCCGGTTGCCGATAACCAGCTTGAAGCCCTGCTGCCAGTAGCCGTACATCTGGGCCATGAGGGCGGGGGGGTCCTGCAAATCGGCCGTGGTGATGGCCAGGCAGTCGCCGGTGGCGTGGGCCAGGCCCGCCACAATGGCGTTGTACGAGCCCACGTTACCGGCCAAATCCACAATGCGCAGGCGGCCGGGGTACTGCGCCTGGGCCCGGCGCAGGGCTCCCAGGGTGTCGTCGCCCGAGCCGTCGTTCACGAACACGTACTCGAAGGCTACCTCGGGCCCAAAATTGACCTCGTTGGCCACCAGCTCGGCCACCGTCACCGGGATGTTTGCTTCGTTGTAGTAGCAAGGAATGACGACGGAAAGCTTGGGCATAGGGGCTTGTGTTGCGAAAGCAGTTGCGGGAGGCCGCCAGTCGGCCGTTCAAAGGCGCAGCTACTGGCGCTTGCTCGACCGCAAAACTGCTTTAAAATTGGCGAATGGCCGCGGCCACGGCCGCCACCTGCTCTTCCGTCATGCCCGGCCACAGGGGCAGGCTCAGGCAGGTGGCGGCCAGGTCTTCGGCAATGGGCAGGGCCCCGGCCGCCCACCCGAGCCCCGCGTAGGCGGGCTGGCGGTGCGGTGGCACGGGGTAGTGGATAAGCGTACCAATGCCCCGCGCGGCCAGGTGCTGCTGCAACGCGTCGCGGCGTGGGGTGTGCACCACGTAGAGGTGGTACACATGGGTAGCGCCCGGCGCCACCGCGGGCAGGCGCAGGCCGGCAATGCCAGCCAGGTGCTGGCCGTACCAGGCAGCCAGCTGCTGGCGCTGAGCCGTCCAAGCCTGCAAATGCCCAAGCTTAACGCGCAGCACGGCGGCCTGTAGCTCGTCGAGGCGGGAATTATAGCCAATGAAGTCGTTGTGATACTTGCGCGCCGAGCCGTAGTTGCGCAGCGCGCGCACTTGTGCGGCCAGCCCCGCATCGGCCGTGGTCAGGCCCCCCGCGTCGCCGAGGGCCCCCAGGTTTTTGCCGGGGTAAAAGCTGGTGGCGTTCAGGGCCCCGAAGCTGCCGGTGAGCTGCCCGCCGAACGCGGCGCCCTGGGCCTGGGCGTTGTCTTCCACCACGTGCAAGCCGTACTGCTGGGCCACCTGCATAATTTCCGGCATGCGGCACGCCTGGCCGTAGAGGTGGACCGGCATAATGGCGCGGGTGCGCGGTGTGATGGCCCCCGCCAGCCGCGCCGGGTCGAGGTTGCTGGTGGCGGGGTCGGGCTCGACGGGCACCGGCCGGGCCCCCACGTGCATCACGGCCAGCCACGTGGCGATGTAAGTATTGGAGGGCACCAGCACTTCGTCGCCGGGCCCCACGCCCAGGGCCCGCAGCGCCAGCGCCAGGGCATCGAGGCCGTTGGCCACGCCCACCGCGTGCGGCACCCGGTTGAAGGCCGCATACTCTTGTTCGAACGCTACTACTTCGTCGCCCAGCACGTACCAGGCCGAATCGTAGACCCGTGCCACGGCGGCTAGCACTTGCTCGCGCAGCGGCTCATGCTGGGGGGCAATCGAGAAGAATGGAATGGATAAGGGGCCCGGCATTTTATGAGGCAACGAACGGCCACCGGGACAGCTTTCCGGCGCGCCGGGCAAAGGTAAGCCTGCCCCCTATCCTACGCCGTCAGCGGCCGCTCCCGGCCCGAAACTGTTCGTAGTCGCGGATATAGTCGGCTTCGTCGTACGGCTGCGAGGCCAGCACCAGCTGCACCGCCGAGTGCGAGTACTGCATGGTGTGCCAGGTGAGGGGCGGTACGTACAGGCCCACGTGGGGGTCTTCGAGCCGGAAGGTATGCAGGGCCCCCGCCGCCGTTTCGGTGACGACGGTGATGCGCCCAGCCACGGCCACCAGCACCTGCTCGGTGCGGTGGTGGGCGTGGCGGCCCCGCACGATGCTTTCGGGGGTATAATAAGTCCAGAATACGCGCTGCACGGCAAATGGCACCTCGTCCCGCTGCCCATCGGCCACCGAGATGTATCCAATGTCGGGGGCCCCGAGCTTTGGTAAAGTGATGAGGTATGGGGCAGCGTAAGTAGACATGGCGCAACAAAAAAGCGGGAACGGCATGGCGCCACTCCCGCTTCAAAATAACTACTCGGGGCCCTATTTCACGTGCTCCTTGAAATACTCCAGCGTGCGGCGCAGGCCCTCGGCCCGATCCACCTTGGGTTCCCAGCCCAGGATTTCCTTGGCCTTGGTGATGTCGGGTCGGCGCTTCATCGGGTCGTTTTCGGGCAGCGCCTGGTAGGTCGGCTTGAACTCGACGCCGGTGAGGCGGGCAATTTCTTCGCCGAACTCCTTGATGGTGATTTCCGACGGGTTGCCAATGTTCACCGGCATATGGTAGTCGCTGAGCAGCAGGCGGTAAATGCCCTCCACCAGGTCGTCCACGTAGCAGAACGAGCGGGTCTGCGAGCCGTCGCCAAACACGGTCAGGTTCTCGCCGCGCAACGCCTGCGACAGAAACGCCGGCAGCACGCGGCCGTCGTCGAGGCGCATCCGGGGCCCGTAGGTGTTGAAGATGCGGATGATGCGGGTTTCCAAACCGTGATGGTTGTGGTAGGCCATTGTAATGGCCTCCTGGAAGCGCTTGGCTTCGTCGTAGCAGCCGCGGGGCCCCACGGGGTTCACGTTGCCAAAATACTCCTCCACCTGCGGATGCACTTCGGGGTCGCCGTACACTTCCGACGTGCTGGCAATCAGCATCCGGGCCCCCTTCACCCGCGCCAGGCCCAGCAGGTTATGGGTACCCAGCGAACCTACCTTCAGGGTCTGAATAGGGATTTTCAGGTAGTCAATCGGCGAGGCCGGCGAGGCAAAGTGCAGGATGTAATCCAGCTTGCCAGGCACGAACACGAACTTACTGACGTCGGCGTTATGGAACTCAAATTCCTTCTTACCGAACAGGTGCTCAATATTTTGGAGCGACCCGGTAATCAGGTTGTCCATCGCAATAACGTGGTAGCCTTCGGCCAAAAACCGGTCGCACAGGTGCGACCCCAGGAAGCCCGCCCCACCAGTGATGAGGATGCGTTTTTTTTCTTCAGTCATGGGTATTGATTGCACGTTGTACTGATTTTATACTAAGAAACGGCTGGCTCTTTGTGGTCGGTTCTCACGCCGATGCAGTGGTAGGCGAATCCCAGCTCCTTCAGCTCCTTAGCTTCGTAGATGTTACGGCCGTCAAAAATGGCTTTTTGCTTCATCAAGCGGGCCACCACGTTGAAGTTCGGCACCCGGAAATCGGGCCATTCCGTTACCACCAGCAGCGCGTCGGCATCAATCAGCGCGTCAAACTCGTCCTTGGCGTACGCAATCCGGTCGCCCAGGCTGTGCTTGGCTTCGGGCATGGCCACCGGGTCGTAGGCCGTCACGGTGCAGCCCGCGGCCAGCAGTTTCTCGATGATAACCAACGACGGCGCCTCGCGCATGTCGTCTGTCTTCGGCTTGAAGCTGAGGCCCCACACGGCAATTTTCAATCCGCGCAACTCCCCCTGGAAATGGCGGCTCAGCTTGTCAAACAGCACCGATTTTTGGGCGTCGTTCACCGATTCTACGGCCCGCAATACCTGCATATCGTACCCGTTTTCCTGGGCCGTTTTGATCAGGGCCTTTACATCTTTCGGGAAGCACGACCCGCCGTAGCCAATGCCGGGGTAGATGAACTTGGTGCCGATGCGGGCATCGGAGCCAATGCCGCGGCGCACCATGTTCACGTCGGCCCCCATGATTTCGCAGAGGTTAGCCACATCGTTCATGAACGATATCTTCGTGGCCAGCATGGAGTTGGCCGCGTATTTCGTCATTTCGGCCGACGGAATATCCATGAAAATAATCGGGTGGCCATTGAGCAGGAACGGCTTGTAGAGTTTAGTTATTACCTCTTCAGCCCGCTCCGATGCCACGCCCACCACAATGCGGTCGGGCTTGAGGAAGTCGTCAATGGCCGCGCCTTCTTTCAAAAACTCGGGGTTAGAAGCCACGTCAAACTCCACCGATGCGCCGCGCTTTTGCAGGGCTTGCTCCAGCTCGGCGCGCACCTTGGCGGCTGTGCCCACGGGCACGGTGCTTTTGGTGACCACCACGCAGTAATCGTCAATGTTCTCGCCGATGCCACGGGCCACGGCCAGCACGTACTTCAGGTCGGCCGAGCCGTCTTCGCCGGGCGGGGTGCCCACGGCGATAAAGGCTACGTCGCAGCCTTTGATAGCTTCGCTCAGATTAGTAGAAAAGTGCAGTCGCCCTTTCTCGACGTTGCGGCTCACCATTTCCTCCAAGCCCGGCTCGTAGATGGGCAGAATACCGTTGTGGAGGTTGTCGATTTTTTTCTGGTCGATGTCGATGCAGGTCACGTCAATGCCTACTTCGGCAAAGCACGTGCCCGTCACCAGGCCAACGTAGCCGGTGCCTACTACTGCAATCTTCATTTCAATGGGTTAAGGTTTAACATTCGGAAATATAAAAAGCTGTTTGGGAAGTTATTAGAACGTCATGCTGAGCTTGCCGAAGTATCTCTACTGCGTAACTATACTCGTCACGAAGTAGGGTGCGGGGCTTGTCCCCACCCTCTACTGCGTAACTATACTCGTCACGAAGTAGGGTGCGGGGCTTGTCCCCGCCCGTCGTTGAACGAAAGCTGACTGAACCGTTCAACGACGGGCGGGGACAAGCCCCGCACCCTACTTCGTTTTCGCATTCCACTTCGTGAGCAGTGTAATTATGCTTGCTGCCGCAGTAGAGATGCTTCGGCAAGCTTAGCATGACGTTCTATTTTGAATTTTCAGACTTCCTAAACAGCTTCATCACGAGCTAAGCGACGCGTCTGGAAAGGTCAACAAATATATTCATCTATCAAACCATGTATTTTTTCCACCACGTCTGGAATACGATGAGGGCCCAGATGCGCGCGTGGACATCGCCGGGACTGCGCGAAAAGAGCTGGGCCTTGAGCTGGCGCACCGCGTCCACGTCGAAAACGCCTTGGCTCGCCACAAACTCATCGGCCAGCAGGTCATTTTCGATGAGGGGGCGCAGCTCGTTACGCATCCACTTCAGCAAAGGCACTTCGAAGCCGTGCTTGGGCCGGTCGTAGAGTTCGGGTGGCAGCTCGTTGCGAAAGGCGTCCTGCACAATTCTCTTTTTCATGGTGCTGTCCACCTTGCTGCTAACGGGCAGCGAAAAGGCAAAATCCACCACCTTATAATCCAGAAATGGGGTGCGCACCTCCAATGAGTTGGCCATGCTCATTAGGTCCACTTTCGTGAGCATGTCGTAGGGCAGCACCAGGGTCATATCGGTGAGCAGCACCTCGTTGAGGTCACCGTCGGCGTGCAGGTTCTCCAGGATGTCCTTGCGGCGTTTTTCGGCCAGCTTCTTGCCGATTTTCTGGCGGCTGGCGGGGCTCAGCAGGGCCCGGGCGTCTTTCTCGGAGGCGAAGGTGGCCCAGTCCCAGTACCGGTCCTTCACGCCGGAGAGCATGCCGCGCGAGAAGCGCTGGAACTGGCGCACCTTGTTGCCAAAGAAGCCATTGCGCGACTTCGGCAGCGCGTCCCACAGGAAGTTCAGGCCCGTCACGGCTTCGGCCTTGAAGCCGCCCTGGCGCACCTTGAACTCGCCCATGTGCTTGTTGTAGCCCCCGAAAATCTCGTCGGCCCCGTCGCCGCTCAGCGCCACCGTCACCTGCTGGCGGGTGCGCTGCGAGAGGATGTACACGGCCAGGGCCGAAGAATCGGCAAACGGCTCGTCGAGGTAGTCCAGCATGTCGTGCAGGTGCTCGTACAAGTCGTTGTTGGTGAGTGAGAAGACCGTGTGGTTGGTCTTGTGCCGGGCCGCCACCAGGTTGGCGTACTTCGTTTCGTCAAAGAACGGCTCGTCCTTAAAACCGATGCTGAATGTGCTCAGGTGCGGCGTGTGGCGGGCGGCCAGCGCCGTGATAACGCTCGAATCGATGCCGCCGCTCAGGAAGGCCCCCAGCGGCACGTCAGCCACGAGGCGGCGCTGCACGGCGCCGTCCATCAGCTCGACCAGCTTTTGCTGCTGCTGCTCGTAGCTGAGCTTGTTTTTGGCAACTTTCTTGGGGTCGTACGGGATCTTATACCAGGCCTTACCCACCACCTTGCCGTCCTTCACATATAAGTAATGGCCGGGCAATAATTTCTTGACGCCCTTGAAGATGCTGGCGGGCCCCGGAATGTAGTTGAGCTGCAAATACTGGCTCAGGGCCACGTAGTCGAGCTTGCGCGGTATACCCAAGGCCAGCAGCGACTTCATCTCCGAAGCGAAAAACAGCTGGTCTTCGTCGCGGTACACCAGCAGGGGCTTCACGCCGTACCGGTCGCGGGCAATAAAAAGCGAGTTTTCCTCTTTGTCGTAGATGGCAAAGCCAAAGAAGCCGTTTAGCTTTTTAAGGAAGCTGCGGCCTTCGGTGATATATAACTGGAGGATAACCTCGGTATCGGTTTGCGAATGAAACCGGCAGCCCTTTTTGATCAATTTCTCGCGCAGCTCGCGGTAGTTGAAGATTTCGCCGTTGAAAACGATGGTGTAGCGGCCGGCCTCGTCAGTCATTGGCTGGTTGCCGTCGGCCGACAGGTCGAGGATGGCCAGGCGGCGGAAACCCAGCCCGCACTGGTCGTACACGAAGTGGCCCTGCGAGTCGGGCCCACGGCGAACAATGGCGTCGGTGGATGCCTGCAAGCGCGTCAGCGACTGACGGCCAGCATCAGAAAAGGCAAAAACTCCGGTAATTCCACACATAAGCTGTGGGCAAAAGTACGCACGGCCGGCGGTTGGGGCCCCAGCGCAGCGCAAAGCCCCATCCGCAACCCGGGCCCCGCGAAGGCAGTACACCCGGCAGCTTCCACCCCATTTTCTTCCCCTATGAATTCCGCCAATGCCACCCTCGACCAACAATTCCAAGCCGCTGTGGAGCGGGTCAATAACCTGCCGCCCGACGCCGCCGCCGCCCAGATGACTGACCTCTACGGCCTCTACAAGCAAGCTACCGACGGCGACGTGGACATGAAGGGCGACGTGGTGGCCGCTGACGAAGCCACCGACGCCAGCGGTCCCGCCGGCCTTTCGCAGGGCCAGTGGGACTCGTGGAACAAGTATAAAGGCACGCCCCAGGAAGAAGCCAAGCGCCAGTACGTGGCCCGCGCCGCCGAAGCCGCTGGGGGCCCCACCGGCGCCGCCGATGCCCAAACCGTGCCCACCGATAGCCGCACCGGGGCCCCCGACGCGGCCGACCACGGCGGCCTGCGCGGCAACCTCAACGAGGGCACACCCTATGGTGGCGAGGACAGGCTGAAGGAGCAGCAGTAGGCTTTTGGGGCCCCAAACGAACAGCTAAAACTGTTGTTTGCGGCAAAAAAAGGACGTCATGCTGAGCTTGTCGAAGCATCTCTCCCACGCAAGTAATCCATCCGATTGGGTTAGTCAGCGGGAGAGATGCTTCGACAAGCTCAGCATGACGTCCTTTTTTACTAGATGTCCTCACGCTTCAGGCGTTGGCAACGGGCTGGCTAAAATATCTTCCCTGGGTTCATAATACCGTGCGGGTCAAACACCTGCTTAATGCCGCGCATTAGGTTGAGGTTGATGTCGGGCAGGGCGATGCCGATGTATCCCTTCTGCACCAGCCCGATGCCGTGCTCGCCGCTGATGGTGCCGCCGAGCTGCACGCAGAGCCGGAAAATCTCGCTGATGGGTTCGCGCAAGCCCACGTTCCACTTCTCATCGTCGAGGTCGCCGCGGATGATGTTGACGTGCATGTTGCCGTCGCCGGCGTGGCCGTAGCACACGGTTTTGAAGCCGTACCGGACCCCTATTTCCTTCACGCCCTTTAGCAGGGTGGGCAGCTCGGCGCGGGGCACTACGGTATCTTCTTCTTTGTACACGGAATTGTAGCGCACCGAATTACCAATGTTGCGCCGGATGCGCCACAGCTCGTCCTTCTGAGCGGCCGTATCAGCCAGCAGAATTTCGCCCACGTCGTAGCGCTCCAGCACTTCGTATACCTGCTCGGCTTCTTTATGGAGGTATTCCAGATCCTGGCCGTCCAGCTCGATGAGCAGGTGGGCCTTAATATCCTCGGGCAGGGTGAGCGGAATCTTGAGGTAATCCGACGACCAGGCGATGGCCTCGCGCTCCATAAACTCCATGCCCGACGGCACAATGCCGGCCCGAAATACCGCCGATACGGCTTCGGCCGCCTGCGCCTCCTGGCGGAAGGGCACCAGCATCAGGATGTTCTGCTTCGGGTAGGGCAGCAGCCGGAACACGGCTTTGGTAATGATGCCCAGCGTACCTTCCGAGCCCACCATGAGCTGCGTGAGGTTGTAGCCGGTGGCGTTTTTGAGGGTATTCGCCCCGGTCCAGATGATGTCGCCGGTGGGCAGCACCACTTGCAGGTTCAGCACGTAGTCTTTCGTCACGCCGTACTTCACGGCCTTGGGGCCCCCGCTGCTTTGGCTCAGGTTGCCGCCCAAAAAGCACGAGCCCTTACTGGCCGGGTCGGGTGGGTAGAACAAGCCCACGGCCTGCACAGCGTTCTGGAACGCCTCCGTTACCACCCCGGGCTCGACGGTGGCCTGCAAATTGCGCTCGTCGATTTGCAGGATTTTATCGAAGCGCGCCATGCGCAGCACCACGCCGTGGTGCACCGGCAGGGCCCCGCCGCTGAGCCCCGTGCCTGCCCCGCGGGCCGTAACGGGCACCCGCGCCGCGTGGCAGAGGCGCATGATTTGGCTGATTTCTTCGGGCGTGCCGGGCGTCAGCACCACATCGGGGGCAAAGTGCAGGTCCTCGGTGTGGTCCTGGCCGTAGGTGGCGTACTCCTCGGCGGGCACGCGCTGGGCCGTGGCCACGTAGGCGGGTCCCACGATGGCTTCGAGCTGCACCAACAGCGCGGGGGTAAGGGAGTGAAAGTCGGGCATGGGCAAAAGCAGGGAATAAAATTTTTCGGGCATGTAATTGGCTGCTAGCAACAACCAGCGCCATAAAATTATACCGCCGGCGCGAGTGTCCTATTTTGGCCAACGAATAAAAGTATATTTGCCGCCGATGGGTAGGAGGACGACGAAGATACTACTGCTGTTTGGGCTCTGGGCCGCGCTGGCGCTGGGCGCGTGTAGCCGCAAGCTAAATTACCGCGACGGCCGCTACCACTCGGCCCGCGATATGGTGCGCCTCAAGCATGGCAGCCGGGCCCCCGCCCGCCCGGCCTTCAAAACCAAGGACAAGTACAGACCCGCCGGCGGGGCCACCACCAAAACCGTGGCCAAGCGCCCGTTTCGCGCGGGCAGCGCTACCGGCACACTAGCCACCGTCATCGACGCGGCCCGCGCCTACCAGGGCACGCCGTACCTGTTCGGGGGCACCACGCGGCTGGGGCTCGATTGCTCGGGCCTGTTGCAGCTGGCGTTTGGCGAGGCGGGCGTGGCCATTCCGCGCTCATCCAACGAGCAGGCCGTGTGGGGAGCCCCCGTGGCGGCCCCCGACCTGCGCCCCGGCGACCTGATATTTTTTGGGGCCTCGCCCGGCAGCCGTACCATCACCCACGTGGGCATGGTAACGGTGGTCGACGCCGACGGCGTGGACTTTATTCACGCCTCCAGCTCGCTGGGCGTGGTCGAAAACAGCTTCGAGTCTGACTACTATTTGAGCCGGTTTATCCGCGCCGTGCGGCCGCATTTGTAACGCATTTGCTGAGCCGGTTCCTGGCAATGGGTTGCGTAGAAAGCAGAATCAAATACTTGTTTACCAATTAGTAACAATATGGTAATATTATGCCTTACGAGGCTAATTCTACCTTTGTGTTCGGAACGGCTCTTTTGTTTCACCCACTTTTTTCTATGAAAAATTTAATTCTACGCCATTTTTTATCCTTAACGCTTACGCTGTTAGCTGTTCAGATCGGCTGGGGGCAGGGCACCACTACCGCGGCCATGAACGGGGTAATCTCGGACAAGACCGGGATGGGCCTGCCGGGGGCCACGGTTATCGCCGTGCACACCCCCACCAACACCCAGTACGTGGTGCCGACCAACTCCGATGGTCGCTTCAACCTCCAGAACATGCGCGTGGGGGGGCCCTACACTGTGAAAGTGAGCTTCGTGGGCTACCGCGACGTGCAGCGCAACGGCTTGTTCCTGAGCCTGGGCCAGAACCTGCGCTTCGACGTGAAGCTGGACGACGCCTCCACCGAGCTAACCGAGGTGACCGTGAGCGGCCGCCGCGACCCGGTGATGAACGCGGACCACACCGGGGCACAAACCACCGTGCAGCGCGAAGCCATTGAGCGCTTGCCCACCATCAACCGCTCTTTTGACGACTTCACCCGCCTTACGCCCCAGGCCAACGGCCAGAGCTTCGGTGGCCGCAACAGCGCTTACAACAACATTACCATCGACGGGGCCATCTTCAACAACTCGTTCGGTTTGCAGTCGACCGTGGGCGGCCAGGCCAACGCCCAGCCTATCTCGCTCGACGCCATCGACCAGATCCAGGTGAGCATAGCGCCTTATGACGTGCGCCAGGGCTCGTTCACCGGCGCCGGCATCAACGCCGTGACGCGCAGCGGGACGAACAAGTTCAGCGGCTCGGTCTACACGTTTTACCGCAACCAGAGCTACGTGGGCAACAAGGTGGGCAACTTCACGCAGGACTACCCCAACTTCAACCTCAAAAACTACGGCTTCCGCATCGGGGGCCCTATTATTAAGGATAAGCTCTTCTTCTTTCTGAACGGCGAGCAGGAAGACCGTATTGACCCGCCCACGGGCAACTTTATTGCCAACCGCGACGGCGTGGCCGCACCGGGCGGCAACTCCACCACCTCGGCGGCGGCGGCCAGCGACCTGGATATTCTCAGCAAATTCCTGACGAGTAACTACGGCTACAACCCGGGGCCCTACGAGAACTACAACCTGCGCTCGTTCAGCCGCAAGGCCACGGCCAAAATCGACTGGAACATCAACGCGAACAACCGCTTCAGCATCAAGTACAATTACCTGAAGTCGTACCGCGACGTTACGCCGAGCGGTTCGGGGGCCCTGGGGCCAGGCAACATCGGCCGTTCACAATCGCAGTTTGGCCTGCCGTTCTTCTCGTCGTACTACACCATTAATAATAACCTGAACTCGATAATTGCCGAGTTAAACAGCACGCTCGGCGGCGGCAAGTATTCGAACAACCTGACCGCGGGATACTCCGCCTTCCGCGACTCCCGCGAAAGCCCCGCCGGCGGCACTTTCCCGTTGGTTGACATTGGCTCGGCCACGGGCCGGACGGCGGCGGGCGGCGGCATAAATGCGGCCAACAGCTTGACCTCGTTTGGCTACGAGCCGTTTTCGGCCTTCAATGTGCTGAATTCAGACGTGTACCAGGTGGGCGACAATTTCACGGCGTTCCTGGGCAAGCACAACGTGACGGTGGGCACCTACAACGAGTTGTACAAGTTTACTAACGGCTTCTCCCCCAACTACTACGGCAACTATTCTTTTAACGGGCTCGACGATTTTTACGCCGCCGCCCGCACCACCGCTGCGCCGCTGGGCTACACTCGCGACGCCAACGGCAACCCCGTCGCCAACACCACCGGGGCCCTGGCGTATCCGCAGCGCTACCAGCTCTCGTACTCGGCCCTGCCGGACGGCTCCTTCCCTTTCGCCGTCACCAAGGCCGCGCAGTTTGGCCTTTATGTGCAGGACGAATGGAGCCCGATGAGCAACCTGAAGGTGACGGTGGGCCTGCGCGGCGATTTGCCGGTCATCTTCTCGGACATCTCCCGCAACGAAAACGCGGCCAACCTCACCTTCCGCGACGGGGTGAAAATCGAAACCAACAAGCTGCCCGACCGTAAGCCGCTCTTCTCACCGCGCATCGGCGTCAACTGGGACGTTAACGACGACCGCAAAACCCAGCTGCGCGGCGGCACGGGCATCTTCACCGGCCGCATTCCGTTCGTGTGGCTCTCCAACCAGGCCGGCAACAACGGCGTGCAGTTTGGCTCGTTCTCGCGCACCGGCGCCGCTGCATCAGCGGCCGGCAACTACTTCAGCCCCGACGTCAACGCCTACCGCCCCAGCGGCGCAGCTGCCAACACGCAGTACAACCTAGCCGTCACGGCCAATGACTTTAAGTTTCCGCAGGTTTGGCGGACCAACCTGGCCGTTGACCAAGACTTGGGCGGCGGGGTAATTGCTACGTTCGAAGCCTTGTACACCAAGGATGTCAACGCCGTTTACTTCCAGAACGTGAACTTACCCCAGGCTTCTGGCCGGGCTAGCGGGGCCGACAACCGCCCTATCTTCTACACATTTGGCGCGGTAAATACTACGGGCAACAACGCGGGCCTTTACACTACGGCACCCGTCGGCACCGGAGCAAACGCCCAACCCAGCCTGATTACCAACAACCGCATCTACAACGGCCAAGGGGGCGTATCGGCATCAAATCCCGTCATTACCGATGCCATCCTGATGAAAAACACTAACTTAGGCTACTCGTACTCCGTGACCGGGCAGTTGCAGAAGTCGTTCAGCAACGGGCTATATGCCAGCGCAGCTTACACCTACACCGACGCCCGCTCGGTGAACGACGGCGGCACCATCGCCCAAACGAACTGGCGCGACCGTTCAGTATCAGGCGACCCGAACGCCAACGTCCTGAGCTACTCGCAGTTCCTGCAGCAGCACCGCGTCATCGGATCGTTGTCGTACCGGCGCGAATACGTTGGCCACCTGGGCACAACGCTCTCGATGTTCTACGAAGGCGCAGCTGCGGGCCGCTTCTCCTACACGTACGCTGGCGACATGAACGGCGACGGCTCGGGCGGCTCGGGCAACGACCTGATGTACATTCCCCGCAACCAAAACGAGATTGCCCTGCGCGACCTCAACCTCACGGCCGCCCAGGGCGGCGGCGTGTACTCGTCTGCTCAGCAGTGGACCGACCTCGACAAGTTCATCAACCAGGACGATTACCTCAGCAAGCACCGCGGCGAGTACGCCGAGCGCAACGGGGCCGTGCGCCCTTGGCAGAACCGGCTTGATGTGCGCCTGCTGCAAGACATCTTCACCAACATTGGCACCAACCGCAATACGCTTCAACTGAGCGTCGACGTTTTCAACATCGGCAACCTGCTCAACAGCAACTGGGGCACTTTCCGCACCGCTAACGTCACCAACCCCCTCACATTCATTGGCTACGACCAGCAGGGCCGCCCGAATTTCAATTTTCCCTATCTCACCAACCCGGTCAGAAACGCTGACAATTCGGTAAGCCCCGCTACTTCGCTCACCAACAGCTTCCGGAGCGACACCGGCGGCATTGGCTCGCGTTGGCAGGCCCAGGTAGGCGTACGCTACTTGTTCAACTAGAAGTACAGTAAATCTAGAAGTACAGTAAATCGCAGCTTTTAAAAAGAGCAGGAATTTTTCCTGCTCTTTTTTTATGTCCCTTTCCCTCTACTTGATGGACAACGACTTAACGCTATACCACCCTAAATATGTAAAATATAACTATTTTTATGTAAAACTACGGATTCACGACCCCGTAAAGCCTAAAAGCTGTTTAGGAATTCTGGAAATTCAAAATTGAACGTCAGATGAGCATGACGGTCTAACGACTTCATAAACAGCTTCCTAATTTTATAAATATTTATAAATAATGAAAAAACCAAGCTCCGCATTGGCAATTATGAAGGGCCAGCTTACGGGCGCCGTGTACCTTTGCACCTACGTTGGCACTATGCTTTTTTAACTCTTTCTTCATTTTATGAGAAATCTACCTCTACGCCACTTTTTGCTAATGGCGGTTTTGCTGCTCACGGCCCACTTGGGTTGGGGGCAGGGCGCCACCACGGCATCGATTAACGGAGCCGTTACCGACTCGAAGGGCGAGTCTTTGCCCGGCGCCACCATCATCGCCGTGCACACGCCCACCAACACCCAGTACGTGGCCCCGACCAATTCTGATGGCCGGTACAACATTCAAAACATGCGCGTGGGGGGCCCCTACACCGTCCGGGTTAGTTTCGTGGGCTACCGCGACGTCACCCGCGACGGCATCGTGCTGACCCTGGGCCAAAACCTGCGTCTGGACATTAAGCTCGACGACGCCACCACTTCCCTGAACGAGGTGACCGTGGTCGGCCGCCGCGACCCGGTTATCAATTCGGGCCGCACGGGCGCCGAGACCAGCGTGAGCCGCGAGCAAATCAGCAACCTGCCCACCATCAACCGCTCGCTCAACGACTTCACCCGCCTCACGCCGCAGGCCGGCGGTGGCGGCAGCAGCTCGTTTGGTGGCTCCAACAACCGCTACAACAACATCACCATCGACGGGGCCGTGAACAACGACGTGTTCGGCTTGGCTGGCTCCGGCACCCCCGGCGGGCAGGCCAACACCAACCCCATTGCCCTCGACGCCATCGACCAGATTCAGGTCGTGCTGGCGCCCTACGACGTCACCCTAGGCTCGTTCACCGGCGCCGGCATCAACGCCGTGACGCGCTCGGGCTCCAATAACTTCTCGGCTTCGATTTACGGCTTTGGCCGCAACCAGAACTCGACGGGCCTGAGTGTGACGGAGCCGCGCACCAAAGCGGGTGATTTTTATAACTACCAGACGGGCTTCCGCGTGGGCGGCGCCATTGTGAAGGACAAGGTGTTTTTCTTCCTGAATGCCGAACTCCAGCGCGTGAACACCCCCGTGAGCTTCTTGCCCGGGGCCCCGGAGTCGCGCATTGCCGTGGCCGACGTGCAGCGCATTGCCGCCGCGGCCAACACCGACCGCTACGGCCGCTACGACGTGGGCAGCTACGGCGATTTGGTTCGCAACACGCAGAGCAACAAGATTTTTGGCCGCCTGGACTTCAACCTTTCGGAAAACAACACGCTGACGCTGCGCCACAACTTCGTTAAAGCGTTTGACGACAACATCACCCGGACGGGCAACAACTTGCGCTTCGGCAACAATGCCTACCGCATCAGCAACATCACCAACAGCACGGTGGCCGAATTGAATTCGCGCTTCAGCGGCGGGCTCTCCAATAAGCTCATCCTGACGTACACCGCCATCCGCGACTCGCGCGACGTGCTGGGGGCCGCCGGTCCCGCTTATCAGATCCAGGACAGCGGCAACACCTACAACCTGGGCCAGGAGCGCAGCTCGGTAGCCAACCAGCTCGACCAGGACATCGTGGAAATCACGGACAACCTGACCAAGGCGTTCGGCAAGCATACCATCACGCTCGGCACCCACAACGAAGGCTTCAAGTTCCGCAACCTGTTCATCAATAACGGCGCGGGCTACTACACCTTCTCGTCGATTGACAACTTTGAGAACGGTCGCGCCACCCGCATCCAAGCCAGCTACCCCACGGCCAACAACGGCGAAGCCAAGTTCAAGGCGGCGCAGCTGGGCGCTTACCTCCAGGACGAGTATAGCCCCGCCGAAAACGTGCGCCTGACCCTGGGTATGCGCATCGACGTGCCTGTATTCTTCGACAAGCCCGGCTACAACGCCGGCGTGACCGAAGGCACCACCTTCAATGGCACCGCCTACCCCGGCTTCGGCAGCCAGTACAAAACCAGCAACACCCCCACCGGCCAGGTACTGTACTCGCCGCGCGTTGGCTTCAACTGGGACGTGAACAACGACAGTAAAGTGCAGCTGCGTGGCGGTACCGGCATTTTCTCGGGCCGCGTGCCGTTCGTGTGGCTGTCGAATAGCTACACCAACAACGGCCTGATTCAGGGCGGGGTGGACCAAACCGCTACCGGCACCGGTGCCAACATCCAGTACCTGCCGGTGTACACGGCTACCGGCGACATTGCCACCAAATTCAGCTCGGTGCCCACCAGCCAGATCAACCTGGTTAGCAACAACTTCAAGCTGCCCCAGGTGTGGCGCTCCAACCTGGCCGTGGACTTCCGCCTGCCCGGCGACATTGTGGCTACCGTGGAAGGCCTCTACACCAAGACCCTCAACGACATCTACTACAAAGACCTGAACCTGACGGCCCCGGTAGGCCGCCTGGCGGGCCCCGACCAGCGCCCCGTGTACGCGGCTACCCCGGCGCTGCGCCGCATCAATCAGAGCTTCACCAACGTGTACTTGCTCGACAACACCAGCAAAGGCTACCGCTACAACGCGACGGTGCAGTTGCAGAAGCAGTTTGCCAGCGGCCTGAACACGATGGTGGCCTACACCTACGGCGTGTCGAAAGAAATCAACAGCGGCTCAAGCAGCACGGCTTCTTCGAACTACGGCTTTAACCAGATTATCAGCGACCCGAATAACCCGGAGCTGGGCTACTCGCGCAACGACCAGCGCCACCGCGTCATTGCGTCGTCGGGCTACACCTTCCGCTACGCCAACAACCACATGGCGACGAAAATCTCGCTGTTCTACGAAGGTTTGTCGGGCCAGCCCATCACCTACATCTACGGCCAGAACACGGACCTGAACCGCGACGGCAACCCCAGCAACGACCTGTTCTACATCCCAACCAACGTGCGCGACGCCAGCCAGATTGTGCTGGTAAAGAGCGGCACTACGGACACCCGCAGCGTGGCTACCATCCAGAACCAGCTGGATGCGTTCATTGAAAATGACCCATACCTGCGCACCCACCGCGGCGAGTACGCTGAGCGTTTTGCCGCCCGCTTGCCGTGGACGCACGAAATAGACATGCGCATTGCACAAGACTTTTCCTTGGCCAACAAAAACGTGCTGGAAATCTCCTTCGACGTGTTCAACGTGGGCAACCTGCTAAACAACAACTGGGGCCGCCAGTTCTTGGTGAACAACAGCGCCGTAGAGCTATTGAAGGTAGAATCGACGAACGCCGGGGCCCAACCGACCTTCTCGTTCCCTACCAGCTACGCCAACACCGGCCGGGCATACGACTTCTCGCCTTTCCTCTCGCGCTGGCAGGGCCAGTTGGGCGTGCGCTACTCGTTCAACTAAGCCTTTTGGCCTACGTGGCCTTGAAAAGTGGGCGGAACTTCGGTTCCGCCCACTTTTTTTCTGGCTGATTAGTTGGGCGTTGACTTTGGCTGGATAAAAAAAGCGCTGGGGGCCCTTGCCTATGTGCGCCGGGGCCTTACTTTTGCAGGACCAAATCGCAATAGGCGCCGCGGCAACCTACAAAACGGGGGATTAGCTCAGTTGGCTAGAGCGCTTGCATGGCATGCAAGAGGTCATCGGTTCGACTCCGATATTCTCCACTTTATTAAAAGCCCGGTTCGCTTGCGTACCGGGCTTTTGTGTTTTCGGGGCCCGCCCGAATGCTGTTGCCAGCGGGCATAATCCTGCACCGGGGCCCGGCACAGAAAGTCCCGCCAGCTTGTTATATACCCGGCTGCCCATTGCGGCCCGCTCCTATTTCCTCGCTTATGGCTACTCTGCAATTCAAAACCACCATCAACTGCGCCAACTGCGTGCGCGCCATCACCCCCGCCCTCAACGGCGAGCCCGCCATCCAGGCTTGGCAGGTCGACACAACCAATCCTGACAAGCTGCTTACCGTGCACACCACGCTAGGGGCCCCACAGGTAGAGGCTTTGGTGAAGGAAGCCGGCTTCGAAGCGCAGGCGGTTTAAGCCAGTTTGCTCTCTGTTTAAATCTCCCAAAAACGTGCTTCGGCACGTTTTTGCTTTTACGGGGCCGTGGGCAGCTGGCCAGCCCGGCAGGCGAGGCGGAAGCTGTGAAAATCTTCGCGTACCTCCGCCTTAGCTGCCGTGGCGAAGTGCAACACGCCGGGCAGCCAGTCAGAGGCAGCCTGGCCAAAAGCCATCAGCTCGTCGGGGCCCGCGGCTCCCTGGTGGGCGGCTGCCCGCAGGTGGGCCCAGGCCAGCAAGCACCCAAACGTGGGCACAGCGGCCCGGAAAGAGGCGACACCGTGGGTAAAATTCGTAAAATTCAACTTATCAGCTACTGGCTGCAACTCCCGCAGCACGTACGGCTGCTCCGCCAGTACCAGGGGCTGGAGCAGGGCGGGCGGCACGGCTTGCAGCCGGACCTGGACGGCTACCACGCGCATGGCTTCGGTGGCCCAGGTGGGTTGGGGCACGGGGCAATACGCCGCCGGCGCGGTGGCGGGGGCCTCCTTCAAATCCAGGAGCCGGGGCAGCTTGCCGGGGTGTAGCGACTCGGCCAGCACGGCGTAGCGCCGCACGCCCAGGCTGCCTACCCCTGCGATGCGCCCGGCCACGTCGAGCAGCGGGCCACAGGGCGGGTGGCTTTGGGCCTGCCGCCATGCCTCCAACGACTCGAGTACGGCTTGGTGCTCAATTAGGGGCAGGGGCCGCAGGTTGGGGGCCTTGGCGGACAGCAGGTGCCAGCCGCCCCGCCGGCGGGCGCGGTTCGCCAGCAGCTCCCGCTGCCGGCGTTGTGCTACTGCTTTAAGCAGCTGCCGCACTACGCCGCGGGCCGTGGCCCGTTCCAACTGGTAGGGCTTGCCCGTGGCCAGGGCCGAGGCGTAGGCCGCCAGCAGGTCTTGGGCCAGGGCCTGGCGCTCGGCGGGGGGCAAGCCGAAGCGGGCGGCGGCCAGCAGCACGCTCACGGCCAGGCGGCCCACATCCCAGAGCACGGGGCCCAGCACGGCCTCGTCAAAATCGTTGACGTCGAAATACACCAGCCCGTTATCGCCCCGAAAACTGCCGAAGTTCTCCACGTGGGAATCGCCGCACAGCCAGGCCACCGGGCTGGCCCCCAGCAGCGGCTCGGCCCGGAGAACCGGGCATAGTAGAGCGGCGCGCTACCGCGAAAAAAGGCCAGCGCGTCGGCCTGCATCCGGTGGTAGCGCAGGGCCAATAGCTCGGGCACGCGCCCGGCGTCGTGGCGGTGGATGAACTCGGCAACGGATTCGGTCATGGCACAGCAAGGGAAATGGACTGTAAGCTACCGGCTGTACTTGGCGGCCACATGAAGACGGACTCACCAGGGCTTCATTGGATGACCGCTACGTTTGAATATCATTTCCTGTGCTTGGTTAAACAAGATTTTTTAATTTCCCCATGCGCTTTCTTCTTTTTACCCTCTTGCTGGTTGGCCCCGTACTGGGCCGCGCGCAACAACTGCCCGCCGCCCCGGCTATGCCCAGCATACCCAGTACGCCGGCCCAGGCCACCCAGGCTGCAGCGGCAGCCGGCACGGCCGCGACAGCAGCCAAAACTAAAATGGCCACCGCCTACAAAGCAGCCGCCCCCGAGCAGCGGGCCGAGCGCATGAGCCAGCAGATTGGTAAGCAGCTTGGGTTGGACGCGGCTACCATCACCAGGGTGAAAGAAGCTGCTCTCGTGCGGGCCCAGAAAATCGACGCCATCCAAACCGGCACCGACTCCAATAAGACTAAAAACACCGCGCTTCAGGCCAACGCCACTGACTTTAAGACGGCCCTCAAAGGCATCCTCACAGCCGGGCAATTTGCCAAGTACACCACCCACGGCGCTAAAATGACGGCCGAGTGAGGTTTTTATCATTCGCCCATTGCTGCACCGAGTACCAACAAAAAAGCCCTGCCGAAGCGGGGCTTTTTTGTTGGTACTCGGTGCAGCAATAGGCCCTACACGTACAGGCCGTCAACCGACAGGTATCGCTCGCCGGTATCGTAGCAGAAGGTGAGGATGCGGCTACCCTGAGGCACATCGGGCAGCTTTTTGGCGATGGCCGCCAGGCTGCCACCCGACGAGATGCCGCATAGCAAGCCCTCCTCACGGGCGGCGCGGCGGGTCATTTCGTAGGCTTCGGCCTGCGTGATTTGGATGGCGCCATCCAGGATGGCGGTGTGCAGGTTTTCGGGGATGAAGCCCGCGCCAATGCCCTGAATGGGGTGAGGCCCTGGGGCCCCGCCACTGATGACGGGCGACGTCTCGGGCTCAACGGCGAAGGTTTTCATATTTGGGAACAGCGGCTTGAGGGCCTCTGCGACGCCCGTGATGTGGCCGCCGGTACCTACGCCAGTAATATAGAAGTCGAAACCCTCGGGCATATCGTGCAGGATTTCCTGGGCTGTAGCTTCGGCGTGGATGCGCACGTTGGCGGGGTTATCGAATTGCATGGGCATCCAGGCGCCGGGCGTGGCGGCCACGATTTCGTGGGCCTTTTCGATGGCGCCCTTCATGCCTTTTTCGCGAGGCGTCAGCTCCAGGCCAGCGCCATAGGCGGCCATCAGGCGGCGGCGCTCGATGCTCATGCTCTCGGGCATGACGAGCGTGATTTTATAGCCCTTCACGGCGGCTACCAGGGCCAGGCCCACGCCGGTGTTGCCAGAAGTGGGCTCCACGATGAGGCTGTCGGGAGTGAGGATGCCTTCTTTCTCGGCCTGCTCAATCATGGCCAGCGCGATGCGGTCCTTGATGGAGCCGCCGGGGTTGGCGCGCTCCAGCTTTACCCATACCTCCACGTCGGGGCGGGTGGCGGCAAACAGTTTGTTGAGGCGCACCAGCGGCGTATGGCCAATGGTTTCGAGGATGTTGTTGGCTTTCATTAGGGGAACAATTGTTGGAACTTAATTTATTAGTAGCTGTGTTTCGAAGCTTAATTTTTCACTTGGCGAAACCTTGCGCCAAGATATTTCGCGCAAGGGTTTCGCCAAGTGAAAATTAAGCTTCGCCGATTAATCGTCAAACGCTTAAATCGAAAACATCAGTTCGTTGGCGGGGTCTTCGGTGCGGGAGATGTGGATTTGAGCGCGGTGGTACACGCGCGAGTGAGAGGGTACGCTTTCGGTGAGCCACACGTTGCCGCCGATGATGCTGCGCGTGCCCACCACCGTGCTGCCCCCCAGAATGGTGGCGCCAGCGTAAATCACCACCTGGTCCTCGATGGTGGGGTGGCGCTTGTGGCCCTGCAAGCCCTTCGTGACGCTGAGGGCCCCCAGCGTCACACCCTGGTAAATCTGCACGTTGGCGCCAATTTCAGCCGTTTCGCCGATGACAATGCCCGTGCCGTGGTCGATGCAGAACGCCGGGCCGATGCGGGCCCCGGGGTGAATGTCAATGCCCGTGCGCTGGTGGGCGTGCTCGGCCAGCAGGCGCGGCAGGCGCGGCAGCCCGCGCTGGTGCAGGGCGTGGGCCAGCCGGTGCAGGGCCGTGGCGTAAAAGCCGGGGTAGGTGCTGATGACCTCGGCGCGGTCCTGGGCGGCGGGGTCGCTGGCGAGGATAGCGGTAGCGTCGCGCAGCAGAGTTTCGCGCAGCAGCGGCAGCTGGGCCGCAAACTCTTCGGCCAGCGTGGCCGCCGGCGCGGGCAGGCCCGGCACGGCGGCCAGCAGGGCCCCCAGCTCGGCCCGGAAGCGGTGCAGCTCGGCGGCTACGGCATCGGCGCTGGTCAGGGGGCGCTCGGCCCGCTCGGGGAAGAGCAGGGCCAGCAGGTCGTCGGCCAAGGCGCAAAACGCGGCCCCGGGCAGGGCATCGGGCACAGCCGCGTGGGCCTGGGCAAGGTAGGCGGCAAAACCAGCGGAAGTAGTGGTCACGGCGAGCAAGGAAAATAAAACAAACAGGCAAGATCAACCGGGTTCAACCCCGCCGACTGCGGAAGGTTTGCGGCCGGCCGGGCAACCGCTGCCCGGTGCGGGCCGTTAACCTGTTCGTTACCCATAGCTTTTTCTTTCCTCTTTCAACCCTCTCAAATGTCCGATACCACCATCACCAAAGTCGACTCGCGCCACTCGCCCAAGGGCCCCGAGGGCGAAAAATTCCTGGCTTCCGGCAAGCACGTATCCATGCGCCTGTGGGAAAACGAGCAGCCCGGCGAGCCCAAGGCCCCCAGCGCCGCCGCCTACGAAACCGTGGGCTATGTGCTCAGCGGCAAGGCCGAGCTGCACCTGGCCGGCCAGGTCGTTGTGCTGGAGCAGGGCAACTCGTGGGTGGTGCCCCAGGGCGCCGAGCACACCTACAAAATCCTCGAAAGCTTCTCGGCTGTGGAGGCTACCTCGCCGCCCTCGCAAATGCACGGCGGGAAGTAATTAAAGCAATGTTGCCCGAATAAGCGCGGCCCCGGGGCCCTGGCAATGCAGCCGGGACCCCGGGGCCGCACTGCGTTGAACGGTTAGTTCGCGGACGCTGCATGCAGCCGCATTTTTCTTTACCGAACGCCCCGTACCTACCCTCTGCGGCGCGCTATGGTATGATATTCTGCGTTTTACTAATCCTTGCGCTGAGCAGTGCCGCCACCGCCGGGGCCCTCGCCCAGGTTCCGCCGGCCCGGCCCGATACCACGTTTTTCGACGCCGGCTGGCACCACTTGGGCCGGCCCAACGCCGTGTTTTTCGGCTGGGTCACGCCGCTCGATTCGGGCCGCTGCCGCATCCAGACCTACTACCTCACCGGCGAGCGGCAGTTTGACGCCACCGGCCGCCTGGGGCCCCCGGTGCAGCGCGACGGCCCCGCCACATTCTACTACCGCTCGGGCCAGGTACATTCCACCGGCCAGTACGCCCAGGGCAAGCAGACGGGCTCCTGGCAGTATTGGCAGGAAGACGGCACGCCAAAACTCACCCGCACCTACGTGCCCAGGCCCCCCACTCCCGACGGCAGCGTACCTCAATTCGTCGAGCAGATGCCGGTATTTGCCGGGGGTATGGCGGGCCTGGCGCGCTACCTGGCCACGCACGCGCACTACCCCTCCCCTATTGATAAAACCCAGCCGCGCCCGGCGGGCCGGGTGTTCGTGCAATTTGTGGTCGGGCCCACCGGCGACGTACTGCGTCCGGTGGTCATTAAAGGCTTCGACCCGGCCTGCGACGCCGAGGCCCTGCGCGTAGTGGCCAGCCTGCCCCGCTGGGAACCCGGCCGCCGCAACGGCGAGCCCGTGGAGGTGCGCTTCGTGGTGCCCCTCATCTTTCATCCGTAGCCGGCGGCCCCGGGGCCCTACGCGGTGGCCGGCGGCTGGGGCGGGTAAACGACCGGCTGCAACCGTTCGAGGAGATAGCTGAAGGCGGCCCCGTCCTGCCCGGGCAGGGTGTGGGCGCGCAGCACCACCGTGGTAGTACCGGCCTTAATGGCCACCACGTCCACCGTCGGGGCGGGGTCGGCCAGCACCCGCGGGCCGGCTTGCAGCACGGGCAGGGCGCGGGCGCGCAGGGCGGCCACGTCGGTGCTCGCATCCACGTCCACCTGAATTTCCACCAGCACGTGCCTGCCTGACGACTTATTGACAATCACGCCGTTGGAGGTGGAGCCGTTGGGCAGAATCACCGTGTCGCCGTGGGGCGTGAGCAGCAGCGTGTTGAAGATCTGGATGGCCTGCACCACGCCGCTTTTGCCCTGGGCCTCAATGGCGTCGCCCACCACAAACGGCTTGAACACCAGGATAAGCACCCCGCCCGCAAAGTTGGCCAGTGTGCCTTGTAGGGCGAGGCCCACGGCCAGGCCCGCGGCCCCCAGAATGGCCACGAACGACGTCGTTTGCAGCCCCACCATACCCGCTACGCTAATGAGCAGCAGCACTTTGAGGGCAATACTGAACATGCTGGTGAGGAACGAGCGCAGCGACACGTCGAGACGCTCGGCAGCCACTGCTACCAAGCGGCTGGCCCAGCCAATTACCCACCAGCCCAACACCAACACCAGTACGGCCACGGCCAGCCGGGGCAGGTACAGCACCACCAGCGATACCAGTTGCGCAGCGTAGCCGGCTAGCCGCTCAGCAGAAAAAGGATTGTTAACCAATAGCATAAACAACTTTATTCAGGGTAAAACGATGCGTTAAAATTATTTAGAAAGTCAAAAACAGGCCGTCATGCTGAGCTTGCCGAAGCATCTCTACCGCTGACTAGCTATTGATTACTGTTGCGGGAGAGATGCTTCGGCAAGCTCAGCATGACTGAGCGTTGCATTACTGAACAGCTTTATTATCTACGGGTTGGCCACCAACTCCACGGCCACGATTTTATCCCCGATTTCGAGGTGGTGCACCGCAGCCATCCCGCTGATTACCTGGGCAAAAATGGTGTAGCGACCGTCGAGGTGCGGGGTGGGCGTGTGGGTGATGAACCACTGGCAGCTCTCGGTGTCTTTGCCAGCCGAGGCCAGGCCCACGCTGCCCTCCTGGTAGCGCAGGTCGCCGAATTCGGAGCGCAGCGTGTAGTCGGTGCTGCCCGAGCCATCGCCGCGCGGGTCGCCGCCCTGGACCACGAAATCGGGCACCACGCGGTGGAAATATAGCCCATCGTAGAAGTGCCGCCGCACCAGCGCCACGAAGCTGGCCACTGAGCCAGGCGCGTCGTTCACCTTCAATTCCAGCACAACGTCGCCCTGGGTGGTGCTGATTTTCACGCGCTGGTTGGCCGGAATACTCTGCACCAGGCCCCAGTCGATGGGGTGCTGGCGGGCCTGGCCCACGGGGCTTGGCGTGGGCTGCGGGGCGCGGGTGAGCTTGTCGAGCGCCTGCTGCAAGCCCTGCCAGGCCTCAATGTCGCGCGGCAGTTGCAGCTTGGCCTGGGCCTGGCGCAGGGCCGCCAGGTCGGCGGGCGCGGCGGTGGGTACCAGCTGGGGGTCGGCTAGGGCTTCGGCGGCGGCGGCGAGCTGGGCCACGTCGCCGCCCGCCAGGGCCTGGCGCAGGGCCCCGGCGAAATCGTTTTGGCGGCTGGCCGGGAAATCGGCCTGGCGGCGGGCGGCTACCAGGGCCCCCAGCGCGTAGCCGCCCACCACCGGCGACTGCCCCGCGGCGAAGGCTTCGCGCTGCAAGAAGTCGAAGCTGCCCGCGTTTTCGCCCAGCGCTTGCAGCAAATAGCCTTTTTCGTACACCGAAGCAGCCGCGCCGTAGCGCTTCTCTACGGTGCCCGCAATGCTGGGGCGGCTGGCGGGGCTGGCCACCTTCAGGGCCGCGGCCAGCAGCGTGGCCCGCACCCGCCAGGCGTCGTGCCGGGTGGCTTCGGCGGCCAAAGCGTCGCCGGTTTCGCCCCGGGCGTGGGCCAGCAGCCACTCGGCCGCCGTGAGGGCCACTGGCTCGCGCCGGTCGCGCAGGGCCCCAAATACCGTGGTGCGGCTGGCGCCGTACGCGGCGGGGCCGTAGGGCAAGCCGCGCAGCGCCACCACGCGCACCCGGTAGTCGGCGTCGCGGGCGGCGGCGCGGCGCAGGGCCCCGGCAGCCGTGGGCAACGCAGCAGGAGTGGCTGCAACCGGGGCGCTAGCGGGACCCCCGGGGCTGGCCGGCGGCCCAGCCAGGCGGCCCAGCGCCGTGGCCGCCGCGGCGCGCACGGCGTAGTAGCGGTCTTGCGCCAGCAGGCGCAGCAGCGGGCTGCCGGCCAGCCGGGCCAGGTCGGCGTTGAGGGCCCGCGGGGCGCGGGCCAGGGCCGTAGCCGCGGCCAGGCGGGGCCCATCGTTCAGCTTAAAATCGTTGATCAGCAGCACCGTGCGCCGGATAGCCTCGGGCGAGCTGAGACCGCGCAGGGCGGCGCGGGCCAGGCCCCAGGCCTGGGCCCCGGCGCGGGCGGTATCGGTCAGCACGGGCACGCGCCACAGCTCGGGCAGCGAGTGGCGCGTCACGCAGCGGCCCAGCGCCTCGTGGGCGTAGCGGCGCACCAGCGGGTCGGGCTCTTGCAGCACGCGCACGCGCAGGCTGTCCACGGCCAGGCTGTCGCCGGTTTGGCCCAGGGCGTAGGCGGCGGCGCGGCGCACAGCGGGGTCGGCGTCGCGCAGGCTGGGCAGCAGGGCGGGCACGGCGGCGCGGGCCTGCACCGAGGCCAGGGCCAGGGCGGCCTCACGGCGGTAAGCGGGATTGGCGTTTTTTAGGAACGGCAGCAGCGCGGCGGTGTTGCGCTCGTCCTGGGCGGTGCCAATTTCGCGCAGCGTGGCATCGGCGTATTTGTTGGCAACCGGGGCCCCGGCGCTGGGCCGCGGGGTGCGGGCGCAGGCGGCCAGCAACAGCACGGCGGGCACCAGGCCCCAGCGGCGCGAAAGAAGTAACGTCATGCGAAACAAGGTATTAAACGCAAAATAAGTAATTTTAAGCAGCCATTCAGTTGTCAGTTACTCATGGTCCGTTGTTGGTCAGCGACTGACAACGGACAACAGCAACTGACAACTTATTCGCCCGGCACCGCCGCGGCCAGCCCAGTCAGGCAGGCGTCGAGGTTGGCGAACAGCACGGTGTTGCCGGCCTGCGCGTAGCCGGCCAGGGCCCCCGCGAAGCCCGGCAGCCCGCCCACAAAGGCGCGGATGTTTTCCGCCGTGATGGCGGCAAAATGGCGGCCGTAGCCCAGCTTTTCTACCTCAGCGGCGTTCAGCCACTGCTCAAACTGCGCCGGAATGGGCACCGAGCAAATGGGCTTGTGTAGGAACACGGCCTCCGAAATGAGCGAGAAGCCACCGTTGGTGATAATAGCGCGGCTGCTGGCCAAGTCGGCAATAAACCCGGCCTCGCTGAAGGCCTTGAGCTGCACATTGCCGTGGCTTTCCTCCTTATTAAAGCCGTACACGCGGAACTCCTGCCCAGGTAGCTGCTGGAGCAGAGCCACCAAATCGTGCTGCGTGGTGGCCGACTGGTACACCAGAATGTGGGGCCCCGTAGTGGACCGGGCGGCCAGGATTTCGGACCGAATAATGGGCGGCACCAGCGTAGTGCGCACCTTGCTCACCGGCGGCGTGAAGAACGTGGCCACAAAATAGTGCCGACTCCGGGGCACCTTCAGCCGCACAATGTTGCGGGCCAGCTGGTAGTTGCCGCGCTCCTTGGGCGGCACGGCCACGTCGAGCCGGGTACGGCTGATAATCTGCATGTTGTCGATACTAATTACCGGCAGCCCGTGGGCCTTGGCGTAGAAGTAGCTGAACGACTCGAAGTCGGACACCACCACATCGGGCCGGAAGCCGTGCAGCAGCTGCTGGTACTGCCGGAAGTTTTGCTGCAAGCTCGCCGGGGCCGTGCGCAGAATCAGAGCCGACGTGCGCGACTTGCTCACGGCCAATCCTTTGTAGGCCAGGTGAAAGCCCCGGATTTCGAGTACTCGCCCGGGAAACGCGGCGTTGAGCACCTGGAAGGCGCGGCTGCTGCTCACGGCCCGCACGTCGTGGCCCTGGGCCAGCAGGTGGCCAATCACAACTTTGCTGCGGGTGGCGTGGCCCAGGCCCTCGCCGGGCACGCCGTAGAGAATATTCATCAATCGCTGATTGTGCAGATTAACCGTGATTTCGCTGATTGCGAGTGCACGGCTTAGGGGATTTAAAGGGCAAATAACCGACATTACCGTAAGAGCAACGCTTATCTGCGTTCCCTGAAATCAGCGAAATCACGGTCAATCTGCCTAATCAGCGATTGATGGTTTGGCCCGGTTTTCGTTTTGCGGCTCCCGACCCCTTTTTTTTGCTGCATGAAAACCCGATTACCCCTCCCCTTCCGCCTGCTTTTTGGGGCCCTGGCCGGCTTGCTGGCCGCTTCGTGCTCGGCCCCGCGGGCCATTGTAGCCACGGGCAAGGTCACGCCCCAGGGCGAGTTCCGAGTGGCTTACAACCAAGGCTTTAACATTGCCTCCGCGCCCTTGTCCAAGGCCACATCGGCTCTAAAAGATGCCGCCAGCCAGGCGGTGGGCAAGGACACCGTGGGCTACGGCGGCTCGGTGAAAAACCTGCAAGCCGCCGCCCTGGCCTACATCCTCGACCCGGTGCAGCCCACCGCCGACCTCAGCATCCGCTACGGCATCGTGCCCCGCCTCGACGCGGGCTACAAATACGCCTTTGGTTCGCACGTATTCGATGCGCAGTACCAGTTCATGGGCCCCGTGGGCTCGGTCGAGAACCCTGGGCGCGGGGCCGCCAGCGGCACCACCTACGCCAGCATCGGGCTGCAATTTGCCACCCAGCGGGCCAAACTGCCCTCGCTGCCGTTCCTGTCCGACATCAACTCCCTGCTGAACCTGCGCGCCAGCCGCAACGACTTGCTTATCCCGATCATTTTCAGCCAGTCGTTCGGACCTGAGGAGGAAATCGGGGCCATCAGCTACGGCGTAGTGTACGCCCACAGCTGGGTAACCTACGGGTTCGCCCCAAGCAAAATCTACGGTTCCAACAACCAAATTATTAACGCTTTGCCCACCACCAGCCGTAACTTCTCGTCGTTCGGCGGATTTGTCAACCTTAAGCTTGGCTACCGCTACTTCTACGTTATCCCGGCCGTGTCCCTCTTCTACCAGAACTATGGCGACTACGCCCTGCTGAACGGGGCCAGCACCTCGCTCAGTGGTCTCACGGTGGTGCCTTCGCTGGGCTTCCAACTGCGCATTCCCACGGCGGCTAGCCGGCGCTAGGCTCGCCCAGCGGAACAATAAACCGGGGCCCGGCGCTTGTCTTAGCGCCGGGCCTTCTTATTTTTATCTTTCTGGCCCGCCGCGTTTTAATCTAATTCCCGCTCTATGGAAGCTCCCAACCCCGAATTCATGCGCGAAGCCATTCGCCTCTCCATCGAAAAAATGCAAGCTGGCTTTGGTGGGCCGTTTGGGGCCGTGGTGGTGAAGGACGGGCAAATTATTGCCCGCGGCTTCAACCAGGTCACCACGACCCACGACCCCACTTGCCACGCCGAAATTGACGCCATCCGCAAGGCCTGCCAGGCCCTGGGCACGTTTCAGCTCGACGGCTGCGACCTCTACACCAGCTGCGAGCCGTGCCCCATGTGCCTGGGCGCCATTTATTGGGCCCGGCCGGCGCGGGTGTTTTTCGGCAGCACCAAGGCCGACGCCGCCGCGATGGGCTTCGACGACCACTTCATCTACGATGAAATTGAGAAGCCCTTGGCCGAGCGCAGCATCCCGATGCAACCGCTGCTGCGCACCGAGGCCCTGGCCAGCTTCCGCGCCTGGGAAGCACACGTAAGCCGCACGCAGTACTAAAAGGACGTAGATAACCGCTGGCGCACCAATTGATAGCGCAGGCGGCCGCGCTCTATTGCCAACATGCTATCCGTTCCGCCTGGCGGAATGCCTAGCGCCTCGTATTGTGCGCGGAGCCGAAGGGTATCGCAGCTATACTCGGCAGCGAATTACCGCTGATTTTTCTCATATATATTGAAAATCAATGCGTCACCACCGTTAGGCCCTCCCAAAAATCTTCCAGTGCATAATATGCGCGAAGTGGCAAGCCTTTGACTTAGCCATTGGGCAAAAACTGCACCCGTAGTTGCCGGCCCAGCGATTCGGTGCCCACGTAAGAGCCGGTCACTGGTAGCCGGCTGATTACTTAGGCTCTCTCATCATTTAATAGCGCTGCATGGCCACGCCCGGGTTTTACCCGCGCTGGAAGCGGCGGTTGGCCGCGCCAAGCTGGCCGAGCAGGGCCGCTTGGTCGGCAGAAGGCAGGCTGGGTTTCATGGGTGGGGTGGGCAAGTCAGGAGCCGCGATAGGTACTGTAGCCGAAGGGGTTGAGCAGCAGCGGCACGTGGTAGTGCGCCTCGTCGGCCACGGCAAAGCAGATTTCTACCAACGAGTAGAAGTGGGCACGGCCGTGCTTAGTAAAGTATTCGGCGGTGGTCCAAAGTGGGGTGATACTCTATTTTCAGTTATTAACGCGTTCTAATGGGAACCACTTGAATGGAATCAGAAAAGCGGAAAACAGTGTGTCAAGAAGCAGAATTAAATGCTGGAATCACCCCGCTTTGGACCACCGCCAAGTATTCGAGGGTGAAGAATTTCAGCTTGTACACGCCCGGGGCCAGCACGGTAGCGGGGGGCAGCAAATCGGTCAGGCGGCCGTCGGCATCGGTGGTGCCGCGGGCCAGCTCGGGCCAATCGCTGCCGTCTTGGCCGAGCAGGGCAACGACTACATCGGCGGCTGGCTGGCCCCGGGTCGTATTGAGGATGTGGGCAGTTCTGGCTTATGAGATAGGTAGTTTTTCGAGGCGCAGGCGCGTGATTTTGGCCTACTCGCCCATGGTAATTTGAATTTCTGCGGCCGGCGCATTGGGCAGGCGCGCTTGCAACAGGGCCAGCATCTCATCGGCCGATTTGCCGGTGGCGAACATGATGAAAATGTAGCCAAATTTATCTTCGTAGGCCGCGTTGCCCGCCGCCAAGGCCCCCAGCGTTTCTTCCGAAGCCTGCCCCACGGCGCCCTGCTCGCCAGCCGCCCAGATGGTGGTGGCAAATTTCACTTTCAAGAAATTTACATCGCCCATTTTGGGGTAGTGCGCAAAAGCCGCGCGCTAATCAGTTTCCGCAAGGCTGTACCAAACCTCGTCAGCCGCGGCCAGCAGTGCCGCGGCCGTGGCGAAGGGAAACCGCTGGTTCAGGGCCCCCACCCAGGCGGGGGCCCCACAGCAGGTGATCAGGGCCCCGGCCCAGGCAGCGGCGGCGAGGCCTTTTAGGGCTGTAATCATTATTAGACCACCGCCAAACATTGTTAGTAGTAACCTCATGAGAATCAAACACATTTTTATTATCGATTATTTAGCTCTTGTTTTTGTTTATTTAATATAGAAGCTGTTTAGGAAGTAGTCAGGCGGGCTCAAAACAGAAAAGACTCCCACGGCAGAGCGAAATTTGAGGTGCGACCCATCTCCTTTCCCTCCGTCATGGAAGTCCTGCCCAAAGATATCATTACCGCCTGGATACTCCCCCATTTGCCCTTTAGCGCCCACGGCCGTCGGCGGGCGGCCCAGCCGGTGGAAGTCGTCGGCGCCATTCTCTACAAGCTCAAAACGGGTTGTCAGTGGCGCTGGCTGCCCGTGCGAGAATTGCTGCCAACCCACCCCCTGACGTGGCAGGGCGTCTACTATTATTTCAACCAGTGGCGCAAGCAAGGTGCTTGGAAACAGCTTTGGTTGAGCGTCTTGCGCTTGAACCACGCGGCGCTGGACTTGTCGAGTGTGCAACTCGATGGCAGCCACACCCCGGCTAAAAACGGCGGGGCGGCTGTCGGCTATCAAGGCCGCAAGGCGGCCCGCACCACCAACGCCCTGTTTCTGGCCGACAACACGGGCCAGCCCCTAGCCGTGGCCACGCCGCAAGCCGGCAACCACCACGATACGTTTGCCCTCGAACACGTCTTCGCCGAACTCTGTGAGCTGCTCGAACAAGCGCACCTGCGCCTGGAAGGCCTCTTTCTGAATGCCGACAAAGCCTTTGATGTCACTAGCTTGCGTCAGGCCTGCGCCCGGCGCGACATCGAAGCCAACATTCCCCGCAACCGGCGCTCGACCGACTGGCAAACGGATGATGACACGCCGCTGGACCCCGAACTTTACCGGCGCCGGCTGGTCATCGAGCAAATGAACGCCTGGCTCGACGGCTTCAAGACCCTGCTGGTGCGCTACGAAACCTGCCTGGAAAATTGGCTGGCCTTCCACTGGCTCGCCTTTGTCGTGCTGCTACTGCGTAAAATTACCCGACCACCCACTTCCTAAACAGCTTCATAATATATTCTTGTCTATTTAATAGAATACGATTTGTTTACTATTTCAAAATCTCCATCTGGTGCTTCAGGCAAAACTCTTATTAGTAATGAATCTCCCTTGACACACTTAAACATCGTAGTATTACCGGTATTAGTATATAATTTATTATTATAAATATATTCAAATTTTATATTATAACCTCTACCATAAGTCGAGTCTATAATCTTTACTGGCACATTTACACCTCCAACATCAATTCGTTTTTTAATACTGTGCCGCCGTAATTCCGAAAAGATGACTAGCACAGCCATGGATCCGAAAAAGACCCATATTCTTGCAGGCTTGTTGATATACATTGGTGTGAAGTTGCTTACAGGATGCTTTGTGAGTTTAAGTGGATACAACGTGATTGATTCAATACGACGGCAGATTGCACTCCGTTATAATCTTTCACCGTTCTTTATTTTTAGGCATTTCCTGTGTTCCCATATCTATCGTCTCTGCTATTGAATTAGCTGTCCCATTGCCGGTTATAGAAACTGCTCCTTCTTTTACTGTTTCTGAAATAACTAACGGTTCTCCTAATTTACCCACTTGCCCGCCCACCAAATAACCAATAGTTTCTCCAATTGCTGCGCCTGGATCCTTATTAATTGATGTTACGCGGCTAAACTAGCAGTTATTATTTTCGGCGATGACCTGCACCCTGGATTTATACACGGACTATTTGATTAGCTCGACGGGCCCGACTTCTGCCACGGGCTTATCCAGGCTCTTTGGCGGGGCCGTGAGCCACGACCAAGTCACGCGCTGGCTCAGCACGTCTATTATATGTAGTTATCTTAAAAAAATCAGCCGCCCGGGGCCCTATTCGTACATGTCGCGGGGGTCGGCCGCCGATAATTCTATCAAAAACTGACCGATGGCGCGGGTAGTCGCCGCCAGCAGCGCGGCCCCTTTTTCGGCGGTGGCTTCGGTGGGGTCCCCCGCGCCGGTATCGGCGGTTACCTGGCTCCAGTCGCGCTGCGACCACGCCCAACCCTGCCGAAACGCTTCGATGCGGAACGACCGGGCGTGCCCCGAACCGGCCTCCACCAAGGGGCGCACCAGGGCCGGCGCAATGTGCAGCATGGCACTGGTTTCGAGCGCATCGGCGTGGTCGCCGGGGGCCGTAAAAAACTGGCTGCGGTCAACGGTTTTAAACCAGTTGATGGTACACAGAAATACGGTTGGAAACTCGGCCTGCAACTCGCGCAGGTGCTGCCGGAAGTCGTTGCCGCCGTGGCCGTTCAACACCAGCAACTTGGGAATTCCCTGGTGGGCCAGCACCCGCACCACGTCACGCAGAATGGCCAGCTGCGTACTGGGATTCAAGTTAATGTCGAGGGTAATATCGAGTTGGCCAGTGTTCACGCCGAACGGAATGGTGGGCAGGACCACCACTTTGGCGCCAGCCTCCCAGGCCAGGCGCGCCGCCTCGGCAGCGATGTAGTCACACTGAATGTTATCGGTGGCATAGGGCAGGTGGTAATTATGCGCCTCCGTGGCTCCCCAGGGCAGCACGACTACTTCGTAGGCAGCGTCTTTCACGTACTGCCAGGTAGTTTCGGCCAGGATGTAGGGACGGGGCGTCATGGCTAATCGAAGCTAAATAAGGACGGGAAGTGGCCCACAATGAGAAAGTCTCCGGCCCAAGGCGAGCGGCTATTCGCGCTAGCCGCAGCGGTTCAAAAAGCAAGCGAACTGCCGCTACACCACCGTCGGAAACCGGTTCACGTTCTTGTAGTAAATGTAAACCGAGGGCTCTTTTCCAATGGAAGCGGCCCATTGCTGGCAGTACGGGGCCATCCATATGGAATCGCCCTGCTGCACCGGGTACCACTGCTGGTCGAGCATATAGATGGCCTGGCCCTGCAAGTACAGCAGGCCGTGCTCCATAATGTGGGTTTCGACCATCGGCAGGTTACCGCCGGGCTGGTAGGTGAAAATGTTAACGGCCATATCGAACCCCAACTCGTTGGGCAGCAGCTCCTAAATGCGCAGGGCGTCGTCGTTCATGTACATGGGGGCCTGGCTGTCGTCCTTTTCGCCCCACAGCACGCCGGGCGCGGGGTGGCCGTCGAGCGGCTCGTACACCTTATGGAAGGTCAGGATTTGGGTGCCGGGCGTGGCGTCTTTGAATTAGTAAGGCTGCCCGACCGGCACGTACACAAACTGCCCGGCGGTGAGGGTTTTGTAGGAGCTGTCGGCCGCAGCTTCCACCTAACCTACTACCACGTAAAAGAAAATCTGCAACGCTTAGGTCATACCCGTCAGCTTGCCCGCCTCCGTCAGCGTGACAAGCGTTTGGCAGACCCGGGCCCCCATCTGCTCGTTGATGAGGACGTTGACCGAGCAGCCTATCCAGCTAGGCACGTTACTGTTGATGTAGCCGTCGGGGGCGATGATGGCGTGGTTGCGCCGCACAACGGAGCGGGTAAGGGAAGAGATTTTCGTAGCGGGTCGGGAATTTAAAGCGCCACCGCCGGCGCCGGGGGTGGGAAGTAAGGTTAGGCATAGGCGACGGCCAGCCGCTGCAAAAAGCGTTCGGCTACTTCCAGGGCCGCCGCTACGTCGGCGGCTTCCACATTTTCCAGCGGGTTGTGGCTGATGCCTTTGTAGCAGCGAATGAACATCATGGTGGCCGGCGCTACTGCCGAGGCGGGCACCACGTCGTGGCCGGCGCCGCTCACCAGGGGCACCACGGGGTAGCCGCTGGCAGCAATGGCCTGGGCCAGCAAGTCGTTCAGGCCGGCGTCGCAGGCCACGGGCGCGATGGCTTGCACCAGCTGCCAGTCCAGTACCAGGCCGCGCCGGGCAGCAATAGCAGCGGCCTGCGCGTGCAGGGCCCCGTAGGCGGTGGCCAGCTGCCTGGCGTCGGGGCTACGCAGGTCGAGGCTGTGCACCACTTGGCTAGGGATAACGTTGCTGGCCGAATGGGCAATGCGCAGCTGGCCCACTGTAGCTACCAGCCCGCGGCCGGGGGCCAGGGCAAAGGCCTCGGCGGCCAGCACAAACTCGGCGGCGGCGGCCAGCGCATCTTGCCGCCGGGCCATGGGTACCGTGCCGGCGTGGCCGGCCATGCCCTGCCACGTCAGCTCCACGCGCTGCTGCCCAACCAGGGCCGTGACGAGTGCTACCGGCACGCCGCTTCCCCACAGCACGGGGCCCTGCTCGATGTGCAGCTCGAAGTAGCCCAGCCACTCGGCGGCGGGCAGGGCCCCGGCGGGAATTTGCGCGGCGTCGCCGCCCATCTCCACAATGGCCTGGGCCAGGGTGAGGCCCTGGGCATCGGTTTTGGCCAGTAGCGCAGGGTCGAAGGCACCGGTGACGACCTTGCTGCCCAGGTAGGCAGTATGAAAGCGCACGCCCTCCTCGTCGCTGAAGGCCATCAATTCCAGGTGAAACGGCAAGTCAACCTGCTGCTGAATAATATCTTCCACCAAGCTCAGCCCCATCAGCACGCCCAGGGGCCCATCGTACTTACCGGCATTCACCACCGTGTCGATGTGCGAGGCCAGCACGAAGGTTTGGGCCCCCGGCCGCCGGCTGGCCCACCGCCCGCGCAGGTTGCCGATGCCGTCGAGGCGCGTTACGAGGCCGGCGGCCTCGAACCAGCTTTGCACCAAATCGCGCCCGCGCACGAAAGCCGGCGTGCCGAAGGTGCGCGTCACGGTAGCACCGCTGGCGTCCTCGCTGATGGCTGCCAGCTGCTCGATGCGGGTAAGAATGTGGGCAGTGCGGACTTGGTAATCTGACATTTGAGAAAGTATTATTACTCGTAGAGACGCGAAATATCGCGCCTTCACCCAACGGGACGTAAATATGGGGCCCTAGCGGCTCAGTAATTGCCCCCGGTTGAGGTGCAGGAAATCGGGGTGGCGGAATACTTCCTCGCCGGCCAGGAACGCGTGCGTGACCACGCCCGTCAGTGCGCGGCCCAGATAAGGCGAAACCTTGTGGCGGTGGTGCAACAGCACCTCGGTTACGGTGAACTACGCATCGGCGGCCAGCACCAGCAGGGCGGCGTCGTAGCTGCTGGCAATCTGGCCTTTGCGGTGCGCCTGGCCGATGAGCCGGGCGGGGTTGGCACTGAGCCAGCGGGCCAGGTCGGACGGCGTGGCCCCGCGTGCTTTAGCCGCCGTTCAGAGCACGGATAGGACCAGCTGGAGCGAGGCAATGCCGCCTCAGGCACTAGCAAAATCGCCGCTGGCCGGCTGCTTCAGGTCAGGCGGGGCGGGCGAGTGGTCGGTGGCCACGAAGTCAATGAGCCCGCTTTGCAGGCCCCCAACAGCTGCTCGTTGTTGGCCCGCGCGCGAATGGGCGGCGCGCACTTGAACTGCGTCTGGCCGGCGGCGATGTCCTCGGCGTTGGAAAATAAGTAATACTAGCCGGTTTCCACGGTCAGGGGCAGGCCCCGGGCTTTGGCTTCGGCAATGGCAATCAACCTGGAGCCCTTCGGCCAGCCCAACACCAACGGGGTATTCGTGGCCACCGGCGCGCCATTCGACTACATTAACGGCACGGTGGTATGAGAGTAGTGGTACGGGATTAAATAACTGCAAGACAGGATATAACGTTGTGAACATCATGCTGAGCGTAGCCGAAGCCTCTCTCCCGCAGCACTAATCAATTGATATGGTGAGAAGAAGAGATGCTTCGGCTGCGCTCAGCATGACGTTCTAATATCACCTATAGGTCAACCAAATAATGCCTGCCCATCCCCACGACTTACCTGCTTGGGCCCTGGGGCCGCTGCCTTACGGACCGGCCAGCCGGCGGCGCTGCTGTGCATGGTGCGCAGCGAAGACAGCAGCCCCAACTGCCAGGGTTTCAAAATGGCCGTGACGGCCACGGCCGACTCCATCGGCGGCGGCATCATGGAGCGCAAGTGGGTGGGGCTAGCCCGCCAGCGCCTGCTGGCCGGCGACGCCGCGCCGCTGCTACGCCCCCAGGTGCACCGGCTGGGGCCCCAGCCGGCCGCTCGGGCATGATGTGCTCGGGCGAGCAGGAGGTACTACTGTGGCCCTTCAGCCCCGCCGGTTTGCAGGATGTCGCTGCAACGGCCCTGGGAGCCTTGGGTAGTAGGGCTTTTGAGCTGAGCGAAACAGGCGGCCTGCGGGTGCTGGCTGGGGCCCCGGCCGCGTTCTATGACTGCCGGCCGGGGCCCCAGTGGCGCTACTGTGAGCAACTGGGTTTCCACGACCAGCTCACTATCGTGAGCGGCGGGCACGTGAGCAGGGCCCTGGTACGCGCCGCCGGGGCCCTGGACTTCGAGATTACCGTGCTCGACAACCGCCCCAACCTACCCATGCTGGCCGCCAACGACGACGCCCACCACCGCCACGTGCTGGGCAGCTACGAGGCGCTGGCCGCCACCGTGCCCCCGGGGCCCCGCCGCTACGTGGTAGTGAGACCGTGGGCTACCGCATCGGCGCCGTGGCCCTGCGCTAGCTACTAGACCGCCCCGGCGCCTACCTGGGCGTGATGGGCAGCGCCGCCAAGGTGGCTGAGCTACGCCGCGTGCTGCAAGCCGAAGGCTTTCCGACCGCCGAGTTGATCCGGCTGCGGGGTCCCACTAGGGTAATAATTAACAGCCGCACGCCCGAGGAAATCGCCGTCAGCGTGGCGGCGGAGCTGATTACGGTGCGCAACGCAGCCCCAGAGGCCGGCCCGTAGCGCTACGGCTTCTCGCCGTCGGCCTCGCCGCCGTTGGCCGAGCCGTCCACATTGCCGCCCTGGAAGTAGTTCTCGGTGAAAATGCGGTAGCGGTCGAAAATAGAGCGCACCGAGCGCACCAGCACCACTTCGCCGCGCAGGCCCTCGGGCACCGTCACACCCGAGGCGTAGCCGTTCCAGACGGCGCGGTTACTGCGAGCGTCGATGAGGGTGACGAGCAGCGTACCCTCGGCCAGCAGCAGGCGCACGGGCTGGTACACGTGGCGCTGCTCGTCGGGGGTTTCATCACTCTCGGCATCGTTATTTTTCACCCACGTGGTCAGCTCTTCCTGGTTGAAGCCGTGGAAGTGCATGTCGCCCTCAAAAATGCGGAAGCTCACCAGCAGGTCGGGGCGGTTGGTACCGCGGGCCGGGCGGTAGCCCTGGCTGCGCAGGCGCTGCCGGATGGCGTCGCGCAGGGTTTCGCCCAGGTGGCTGGTGTCGGCGGCCAGGCCCGTGCCGGTGATGAAACTGTAGGAGCGGTAGCGCCGGAATCGACCACCGTAGCTGTAGTCGGACTCGACGCGGGCCTCGCGGCCCGCAATGCAGCCCGGTAGCAAGCCAGCCGCCAGCAGGCAGCCTAGCCAAAAAGCAAGGGTAATTTTCATTACAAATGGTAGGAAATGAAGATTGGACTTCCAAGTTACAAAACCTCCCCCAATTTCCACGCGCCGCAGCGGGCGTAACGCATTCATAATGCACGCGCTACCTCCAGCCGCTCACCCGGGACCCCAGCCGCCTTTTTGAGGCCCCGGGTGCCCTTTTTTAGCTTTATCCGCGAAGCCCACGGGGCCCGGCAGGCCGCGCCGTGCCTACCCCTGCCCGCATCCGGGGGCCCTGGCGGCATTTTATTTGCCGGCCGGCCGGTTTTTCTCACCGAAACCGGCGCCGCGGCTAGGCCGCCGCGCCGGTTTCGGCCAGGGCCACGGGCTGCATGTAGGCGTGCTTCACGGCGGGGAATTCTTGCTTGATGGCGGCGTGGATGCGCCCGATGGCCTCGGTGATGGCGGCCGTCGTTAGGTCGGGGCGGAAGGCGACGCCCTGCACCAGCGTGATTTCCTCGGGGCCCAGGTAGATGGTGGCGATGCGCATGGCCTTCGCCACGGCCGCGTCGGCTTCGGTGAGGGCCACAAGGCGGCGGCGGGTGGTGGCGTCCACGCCTTCGCCCAGCAGCAGGCTCTTGCTTTGGGCGGCCAGGGCCCCGGCTACGCCCATCAGCAGCAGCCCGATGAGGACGGACGCCCCGCCGTCGAAGTACGGGTTGTGCAGGGTGTGGCCCAGGAACACGCCCAGAAAAGCGATGGTCAGGCCCAGTACGTCGGAAGCATCCTCAAACAGCACCGTGAACGTAGCGGCGTCCTTGCTGCTTTTCAGGGCCACCCAAAACGGCAGAGGGCCCCGTTGCGTGTTGAAGGCCCGCCAGGCGGTGCGCAGCGAGTAGCCGTCGAGCACAAACGCCACGCCCAGCACGATGTAGTTCCAAAACGGGTCCTTCATCAGCTCGGGGTGCCGCAGGTGCGCTACGCCTTCGTAGAAGGACAGGCCCCCGCCGACCGCGAAAATCAGTAGCGCCACCACATACGACCAGAAATACTGCTCGCGGCCGTAGCCGAAGGGCCGGTGCTCGTCGGGCGGGCGCTGGCTACGGCGCAGGCCCAGCAGCAGCAGCAACTCGTTGCCGGTATCAACGAGCGAGTGAATGCCCTCGGAAAGCATGGCCGAGCTGCCCGTGATGCCGGCGGCCACGAACTTGGTGGCTGCAATGCCCAGGTTTGCTACCAGCGCGGTGTAAAGCGCCGTTTTAGAAGATGCCATGCGGTAATCAAGTATTCGCTTGAAAGCAAAGATGCCCCCGGCCGTCGTGCTGATAGATAAGCATGACGACTTATTTTTTATTAATGTAAGGACCAAAGCAACCAGAATGCAACACCGCTGGGGGCGCTAGCGGTAGCCAGCGGCTTGTAGCGCAAACAGCTCGGCGTAGCGGCCGCCCTTGGCCAGCAGCTCTTCGTGGGAGCCGATTTCCACAAATTGGCCGTTTTCGATGACCAGGATGCGGTCGGCCATGCGCACGGTGCTGAAGCGGTGGCTAATGAGGACGGCGGTTTTGCCTTGGGTGAGTTCCTTGAAGCGCTCAAAGACTTCGAACTCGGCGCGAGCGTCGAGGGCGGCGGTGGGCTCGTCGAGGATCAGGAGCTGAGCGTCGCGCATGTAGGCGCGGCCAAGGGCAATTTTCTGCCACTCGCCGCCGCTCAGGTCCACGCCGCCGCTGAAGCGGCGACCAATCATCTGGTCGTAGCCGCCGGGCAGCTTGGCAATCACCGAGTCGGCGAGGCTCTGGTGGGCGGCGGTTTCGATGCGGGGCTGGTTGTGGCGCTGGTCGATGCGGCCCACGGCCAGGTTTTGGCCCGCCGGCAGCTGAAAGCGCACAAAATCCTGGAAGATGACGCCAATTTCCTGGCGCAGCTCGGCGGGGTCGTACTCGCGCAGGTCGTGGCCGTCGAGCAGGATGCGGCCCTCCGCGGGGTCGTAGAGGCGAGCCAGGAGCTTGACGAGCGTGGTTTTGCCGGCCCCGTTTTCGCCCACCAGCGCCAGCTTTTCGCCGGCCCGCAACGCGAATGAGAGGTTACGAATAGCCCATTTTGTACCATTCTTGTACTGAAACCCGACGTTTTCAAACTGAAACCCCTGCTGGATGGGGCGCGGGAACGGCCGGGCCGTTTCGACGCCCACCGCCTGCCGCGTGATTTTCGGCCGCAGGGCAAAGAAATCAAAGAAATCCTGCAAGTACAAGGCCCCGTCGGCCACCGAGCTGAAGCGGCTCAGAATGCCTTCGAGCAGGCCCCGCAGCCGCGCAAACGAACCGGCCAGAAAGGCAAGCTGGCCGATGGAGATTTGCCCGGCCACGGCCCGCGCCAAAATGTAGACATAGGCCCCGTAGTAGCCGGCCGCGCCCACCGCCGCGAACACCGTACCCCACCCCGCCCGCCGCAGCGCCAAGGCCTTATTCTGACTGTAAAACTTGTCGGACAGCGTACGGAAACGGTCCACGAGGAAGTCGGAGAGGCCAAAGATTTTCACTTCCTTGGCCGTTTCGTCGGAGGCCCCGGTTTGGCGCAGGTAGTCCAGCTCGCGGCGCTCGGGCGTCCAGGAGTGGCTCAGCGAGTAGCTGCGCTCGTTGAAGTGGCTCTCGCCGAGGAAGGCCGGCACCACGGCCAGCAGCAGCAGCCCCAGCAGCCACGGCTGGAAGGCCACCAGCCCGGCGGCCAGCAGCACGAGCGTCACGGCGTCCTGGCCCTGGGCCAGCACCTGGCTCATCAGCACCGAGCGCGACAGGGTTTGGCGGCGCGCCCGCTCCAGCTTGTCGTAGAAGGCGCTGTCCTCGAACTGGTCTAAATCCAGCTCGGCGGCGTGCTCCATGAGGCGGATGGACGAGGCGTTGGCAAACAGGTCGCCGAGCAGCGAATCGAGCAGGGCCACGGCGCGGCCCGAGGCATCGGCCAGCAGCACCAGGCCAAACTCCAGCGCCACCAAGACCCCCACGGGCCCCAGGGCCCGGTCGGCGGCGGGCAGCCGCGTGAGTTGCACCACATCGTCGAGGATGAGCTTACCCACGTAGAGCGTAGCCAGCGGCAGGGCGGCCCGCAGCAGGCGCAGCAGCACGTTGCCCACGGTCAGGGCCGGGCTGGTGTGCCAGACGAGTTTGAGGAAAGCCGGCAGGTGGCGCAGGGCCCCCACCCGCTCGCGCACGCTCACGGCGGGCTTTTCAGGGTCCCGGCCCCTGTTCGGTTTTTTGGCGGAGATATTTTTCAGAAAGTCAAGCATTACCGGGCCCCGGGCAAGGTTGGGGCCGGAAGGCGGGGGGCCGCCGTTTTGGCAGGGAGCGGCCGCAGACTGTACTGTTAAAACTAGCGCGGGTTTGGCGCAACGTAACTCGTACTTGGCCTTTGGGCGAGGCCACGCCCCGCATAGAGCAAATGGTTTGCACGACTTGCTACTAGCCAGCACCAGCTTGCCGCTGGCGCGGTAGTGCAGGCACACCTCCACCCATATCAGGCACGAGTTACGCTGCGCTAAACTCGCGCCAGTTTGGCCTCTGGGGCCCTCTTATCTCTTTTGATTTCCTACAGAACCTACTTCCCCGCTACCAGTGGGCGGAAGAAGGGCTCCAATTCCTTGGCCATGATGGCGTGGTCTTCCACGTTGGGGTGGCCGCCGCAGCCGCGGGGCTGCATGGGCTGAAAGAAGAACAGGGCTACGGGCTGGTCGGCGGGGTGGGCGGCGTCGGTGTTGGTTTTGATGGCCGTCAGGCAGTTTTGCAGCTTCGTGCGGTTTTGGCCGTTGACCATCGGGCTGCTGAGCAGGGCAATGCGAGCCTTGGGGTACTTCGCTTTCACCAGCGTCACCAAGTCAAGGTAGCGGCCCACGAACTGGGCACTGTCGAAAGGCAGGCGCGGGCGCTTGCCGTCACCGTTGCTGAAGTCGTTGGTGCCCAGCGCAATACTGACAACTTTGGGCGTGAAGGTGCTGAAGTCCCAGCGCTGCGGGCTGGCTTCCTGAAAATCCGTTTTTTCGTACACCTGGGGCATGGTGGGCCCGTCGCTATTCCAGTTGCGGTAGGCGCCGATGCCGCTCACGCTGCTCAGCACGAAGCGCGTTTTCAAGGCCCGGGCCACCCGGGGGCCGTAGGCCTGGTAAGCATTGTGCTGGTCGTGGTAGGCGCCAGTGCCGCAGGGCACTTCCGAGGCGTCCATGGCCGCGCCGCAGGTGATGCTGTTGCCGATGAATTCGATGAGCGGCGCGGCCGGCTCGCGCAGGGCTTTCAGCTGCTTGCCCGTTATTTTCTGGACGAAGATGGGCCCCGTGTGGGCCTCGGTGGCCTTATACACCCACACCGTGTGCCGGCCCGGGCCGGGGGCCGTGAGCACCAGCGGGCTTTTCGAGCTGCCATCGATGCGCAGGCGGCGCTGGTACACGCCGTCCAGCTCGTATTGCAGGTAGTTGTGGTCATCAGCACCCGGCAGGGACGCAAAGATTTCGCACTGCGTACCCTCGAAACTGAACCCGAAGTGCACCGCCGAGCTGATAAGCTCCAGCTGCTTGGCCTCGGTGAGGCGGTAGCGGCCGTAGGCGGTCAACCCTTTGGCCGGCAAGATATTGCCGCCTTTTGCGGCCACGGCGGCGGGCGCGGCACTCAGGCCCAGGCCGCAGAAAGCGAGGAGTACGTATTTGTTGAGCATTTTCATGGTGAAGCGGGCGGACGCCGCCGCGGGGAGGGCCCCCGGGCGCGGCAGTGGCGAAGGTAGCACGGCGGGCCAGCGCGCGCGGCGCGGCCGCTTACGCCCGCCACGAACTTACTTATGGGCATTGCGAACGGACTTGCACGTGCCCCAGACTTGCTCGCATACGCCAACAGCTGGCTCGCACGCACCACGGGCCTGCTCGCACGCGCCGCGAGCCCGCCCGCGCCTTTCTCCGACCTGCTTGCACGTGCCTCGGACTACTTCACACAAATATTTAGCCTTCAAAAGGCCTTTGTTTGCTGTCAGAGTCGTTTTAAATGGGGAAAGTGCCGAACAAACGTGCCTGCAACGCGCCACCTGGCTTAGGACCAAGTACATTTCAGCTTCATAATTCTTCATCCAACCATTTTTTATGACTACCCGAGAGACTTCTATCCTTGAGAGCGGCCAGCGCGTGGGCCTGGCCGTGGCCCCCTACCAAGCCGAACTAAACGATTTCCCGCCGCTGCTCGCCGCCGACGCCGCCCGCGCCGGACTGGCAACGGCCATCAAAGCCCAGCAATCCACCCAGGACACCCTGACCACGGCCAGCACCGCCGGCAAGGAAGCGGCCCGCGAAAAAATGGCCCTGGCTACCGCCACCCTCTCGGCCCGTGCCGTGGGCTACGCCCTGGCCACCGGCCAGCTTGGGCTGAAGCAAACCTTCCGCCTCTCCTACGCCGACGTGCGCTACGGCGAGGCCACCGAGGATGTGAACCACGTGCGCGACCTGGTGAAAGCCGTGCAGGCCCTGCCCGCCAAGGTGCGCGCCGACTACCGCCTCACCGACGCCGTTATTCAAGCCCCAGCCGATGCAGCCGACGCATTCGACGCGGCCGGTGACGCCCAAACCGGCGCCAAAGCAGCCCCGCGCCTCGCCTCGCTGGCCCTGCCCGAACTGTTGCGCCGCCTCAGCGCCGCCCTGCGCCTGATGGAAACCCTACTCAAAGGCCAGCGCACCGACCCGGACCCAAAATTCCATTGGGCCGAACTCTACGAAGCCTTTGCCGAAGCCAACAAGCGCCGCGGCGTGGCCAGTAAAAGCCGCAAAGTAGACGTGAAACCTGTCGCGTAACCGCCTTGCCGGTTTAGTTAGTGGGGCCCTCATTATCTCTATTTCTAGCGAGCTTCAACCTGCTGGCCCCCGTTGCCCACGGCCGGGGCAATGTAGGCCTTAGCGTTAATTACCAGGGCCCTGGGGAAGGTTGGGGCTGCATAATTGAACTAGTTTTTCCAAGTGAACTATTGACTTATCAAAAATAGTTAAGTAATTGCTAAACTTTTATGCCGACACCCAGTATCCATTCGCATCGGCTTCCGCTTTTCAAAATCATACAGATAGAGCAAACGCGGCCGGGCCGGCTATCTTTCGTCAAATTAGTAAAAAGAGGTGTTTGCCAGTTTGACGATTTTCTCACCCAGCTTGAACAGGAAGGTGGGTATGAAAAAGAGCTTGACAAAGCTGTCAACTTCATGGACCAGTTGGCTCGGCTCAAAAGACTCCGCGGCACCCAGCACCACAGCCTCGGTACACTTCGCCATAGCATAAAAGGCAGAATATACGAAGTCACCTTGTATGAAATCAAAACCAGCAACTTGCGCATCTATTACTTCCACGAGCCGCCTATTACCGAAGTAGTGGTGCTGATGGGCAAGAAGAATACGCAGCCAGAAGATATATCATCTTTTGAAAGCTTAGTGGGACAGTATTTGAATTTTCGTTACGCTTAAAATTATCTTCTCCATGTTTACTCGTCGCGCCATCCTCTCCCGCCCCACCTACTGGCTTACTGAAATTCGCATGGATTTGATGCGGGCAGTAGAAGATTACATGCAAACCCACAACATGAATCGGCGGCAGTTAGCCGAACACCTAGAATGTTCGCCCGGCTATGTTTCTCAGATGCTCAACGGCGACACTAATGTGTCATTAGAGAAGCTCTGCGACGTCGCTTTGGCTGTTGGCAAAGTACCATCTGTCAAGTTTGAAGACTTGGACATTGTGCTCAGCCGCGACGCTATTCAGTGTGAAACTTCTTACGAGGTAGATAGTACCAAATCCGATTCTGTCCATCTGATTTACAAAAAGCCCATGCGTATCTTTTCCACTACCGAATCTTTGATAGAGGCGTAAACCTACCTTTTTGCTAAAAAATATGGACCCTACAGCGCCTTCGGCAGAAGTTTCAAATATTCAGCTCACAGAATTTATATACAATCCCGAATATGATTTCGCCAATATGGAAGAAGTCGAACTCAAGATAACTGTACTGCACCGTGCTCCGCTCCAAAATGAGCAATTTGATGTCTTGGTAAAAATAGTTTATCAAGACAAGAAGACTTCTGAGTCCGTATTAAGTACTTCTTGCGTTACTAGTTATACATTAAAAGGAATGAAAAAAGGTACTGATTCAGAAAGCAGCACTAATACCATTGATATCCCAGGCGTTATAGACAGCCTCATGAAAATCGAGGCAGTAGCTCATGCACGTGCTTTGGTTGCAGTCCAGGCAGCCTCTACACCTTTCGGCAAAACTTATGTTTCATTAGGGACTCGCGTGATGACACAATTAATACAAGAAGAAATTAAGGTATTGGCTACAAAATGACACATATGCAAGCAAATAAGAAAGCAAAAGGTCCTACTGTAATGGTGGGACCTTTTGCTTTACCTAACAATTGATATAATTTCTATCCTAACCATGGAGTTTTTGTTTGTTTGCGTCAATTTTTTATTTTGATCTTTGGGGCCCTATGGCCCCCCTTACCGCTGCTGCTGCCCCTGCCACCCGGCCGTACACCGCCGGCTTCTGGCTGATGTGTTTGTCATCGTTTCTGTTTTTTGCCAGCTTCAACCTGCTGCTGCCCGAGCTGCCCGACCACCTCACGCGGTTGGGCGGGGGCGAGTACAAGGGCTTCATCATTGCACTGTTCACCCTCACGGCGGGCTTGAGCCGGCCGTTCAGCGGTAAGCTGGCCGATACGGTGGGGCGCATTCCAGTGATGGTGTTCGGGTCGCTGGTCTGCTTCATCTGCGGGTTTTTCTACCCGTTTGCGCTCACGGTCACCGGGTTTCTGGGGCTGCGGCTGCTGCACGGGTTCAGCACGGGCTTCAAGCCCACGGGCACGGCCGCGTTCATCGCCGACATCGTGCCCGTGGCGCGGCGCGGCGAGGCCATGGGCCTGCTCGGCGTAACGGGCAGCCTGGGCATGGCCGCCGGCCCGGCCTTCGGTTCGTGGGTGGCCGAGCACTACTCGCTGAACACCATGTTCTACTGCTCCAGCGGGTTGGCGCTGCTCTCGCTGCTGGTGCAGGGCACCCTCACCGAAACGCTGCCCAAGGCCCAGCGGCAGCGCTTCCGCTTCTCGCTGCTCAAGCTGAACTGGAGCGAAGTGCTGGAGCCGCGGGTGTTTGCGCCAGCCTTGATCACGCTGCTGTGCCTGTTCCCCTACGGGGCGGTGCTGACGGTGATACCCGACCAGAGCCGGCTGCTGGGCCTGGCGGGGCCCACCAAGGGCTTGTTCTACATCTGCTTCACGGTGGCCTCGCTGGCGGTGCGGCTGGTGGCGGGCAAATCGTCGGATACCTACGGCCGGGTGGCGGTACTGCGGTGGTCGGCGGGCGTTTTGGCCGCGGGGCTGGCGCTGCTGGTCTGGGCCCCGTCGGTGCCGGTGTTTCTGGCCGGGGCGGTGGTGTTTGGGCTGGGCACGGGCCTGAACTCGCCCACGCTCTACGCCTGGACCATCGACCTGAGCCACCCCGAGCGCCGGGGCCGCGGCGTGGCCACCATGTACATCGCCCTTGAAACCGGCATCGGCCTGGGGGCCCTGCTCGCCGGCTGGGTGTTTGACAACCAGCCCGGCCGCCTGCCGTGGGTGCACGCCGCCAGCCTGGCCAGCGTACTGGGGGCCCTGGCATTTTTGCTACTGCGGCGCCCGGATGAGGTGCCGGCCCACGCGGCCTGAGAAAGGCCAAAAGCCGCCCGGGGCCCGCTTGCCCGCTGCGGTGCCCCGTTGGCGCCGCCCGGCGTAACTTGAGGGCCGGTACCAACGCCGGTTTTTATTCGTGTCAGGGCCCCTATGGCGTTGTTTTCAGGAAAGACGTGGTGGCCCGGGGCCCTGCTACTGGTGGCGGTGCTCACGCTGCTGGCCTTCGTGCCCGCCCGGGCCCAGCAGGCCTGGTTTACCGACCAGCCGCTGGCGCAAGCGGCCGCGGCCCGGCTGCCCGGCGCCCGGCGCCCGGGCCGCGCCCTGCGCATCGACCTGCCCGCCGTGCGGGCGGCCCTGCGGCCGGCCGGCGCAGTGCTGAACCTGCCCCTGCCCGGGGGCGGCACCCAGCGCTACCGGGTGCGGCCGGTGCCGGTACTGGCCCCGGCGCTGGCCGCGCGCTTCCCCCAAATCCAGACCTACGCGGCCCAGGGCCTCGACGACCCCACCGCCACCGCCCGCCTCGACGTGGGACCCGGTGGCTTCCACGCCCAGGTGCTCCGTGCCGGCCAGGCCTACTACATCGACCCGGCCGGCGACAGCGCCCACGCCGTAGCGTTCAGCCGGGGCGCCGGGGCCCCGGCCGGCGGCTGGGCGTGCCTGACGGGCGGCCCGGGCCCCAGCGCGCGGCTGGCGGCCACGGCCGGGCAGCCCAACGGCGCGCAGCTGCGCACGCTGCGGCTGGCGGTGGCGTGCACGCCGGAATACTCGCTCACCCAGGGCAATACCGTGGCGAGTGTGCTGGCCGCCGTGGCCACCACCGTCAACCGCGTGGGCGGCGTGTACGAGCGCGAGCTGGCTGTGCGCCTGGTGCTGGTAGCGGGCGAAGACCAGGTAATTTTCCTCAGCGGCGCAGGGGCCCCAGTGGCCAACCCCGTGTATTCCAACACCAACGGCACGGCCATGCTAGGGCAAAACCAGGCCAACCTCGACCGCATCATCGGCACGAATAATTACGACGTGGGGCATGTGTTCAGCACGGGCGGCAGCGGCATTGCCTACGTGGCCTCGGCCTGCAGCGCCACCGAAAAGGCCGGCGGCGTGAGCGGCCAGGCCAACCCCGCCGGCGACGGCTTCGACATCGACTATGTGGCCCACGAAATCGGGCACCAGCTCGGGGCCACCCACACCTTCAACGGCACCGGGGGCGACTGCGGCGGCGCCAAACGCTCGCCCCGCTCGGCCTACGAGCCGGGCAGCGGCGCCACCATTATGGCCTACGCCGGCATCTGCGCCCCCGAGAACATCGCTACCAACAGCCTGCCCTTCTTCCACTCGCGCAGCTACGACGAAATCCTGGCTTTCCTGGATACTAAGGGTACTTGCGCCGTAGTTACGGGCACCGGCAACCGCCCGCCGGTGCCCGTGGCAGGCCCCGGCTACCGCATCCCGCGGGGCACGCCCTTCGCCCTCACCGGCCGGGCTACCGACCCCGATGGCGACGCCCTGACCTACGCCTGGGAGGAGTTTGACCGGGATTCCATCACCTCGCCCATCGCCAGCCCCACCGGCAACGCGCCGCTGTTCCGGCCCTTCGCGCCCAGCTCCTCGCCCACCCGCACGTTCCCGCAAATCAGCGACGTGGTGAACAACGTGCAAACCATCGGCGAGCTACTGCCGACCTACGCCCGGCGGCTGCACTTCCGCCTGGTGGCCCGCGACAACCGCGCCGGCGGCGGCGGCGTCGATTACGATTCAACCAGCGTAGCCGTGATTGGAACTGCGGGGCCCTTTCGGGTGCAGCAGCCCAACGCCGCCAGCGCGCAGTGGCAGCCCGGCACCGCCGCCGCCGTGGCCTGGGACGTGGCCGGCACGGCCGGGGGCCCCATCGGCACGACGCAGGTCGATATTTTGCTGAGCACCGACGGCGGCTTCACCTATCCCACCGTGCTGCTGGCCGGGGCCCCCAACACCGGCACGGCCACGGTGGCCGTGCCTGCCAGCGCGCCCCTCACCGCCACGGCCCGGGTGATGGTGCGGGCCGTAGGCAACGTCTTCTTCGACATTTCCGACCAGAATTTTAGCATCGTGAACGTGCTGGCCACGCAGCCCGCCGCCGCCGCGGCCGGGGCCTCGGTGTACCCCAACCCCAGCACTGGCGCGGCCACCCTGGCCCTCGCCAACGCCCAGCGGGGCCCCGTGGCCCTGCAACTCCTCGATGCGCTGGGCCGCCCCGTGTGGGCCGCCCAGGCCACCAAAACCACCGACAACTGGCAGTACCCGCTCGACCTGGGGCCCTTGGCGGCGGGCGTGTACTCCCTGCGCGTGGCCCTACCCGCGGGGGCCCTGGTACTGAAGGTAGTGCGGCAGTAGGTTGCGGAAGGAAGCAGCAACGCCACGGCCCAGGCAACGAGGAATCCGGGTAAAATCAGTTAAGGACAATCTTCCAATTCCTCCTTTGTCTGAATAACAAGCTCCCTGTTCGGATAGACTCCCAACAGAACAAATCCAGTATTTCACCGGATGAATTACCCTGACCAGACCGGTGGAAAAACACTAAATTGTGATGCTAACGGCGTCGGAGCAAGTGTCTTTGAAAGCCTTTTGGCGCAGCAAAAGCGGGCCACCAGCACCCGGCTGGTACGGGCGCAGCACCTGCTGGCGGGGGCCCGCACCAGCAGGCGCTGCGCCGTCGGGGCACAAGCACGTTACCGTGGCGGTGCGGCCGTGAGGCTGGAAGTGCGGCGCTACGTTGCTGCGGCGCCTTGGCACAAGCCTCTGGTCCAGGGCCCCACGCTGCTTTGCAGCTCGCTACGGTCGGCCCGCCGTGCCCGGCGGCTGCGTATGGTAAGCTACGTGCAAGTCCTTTATTGCCTGTAGCAGCTCGCCGCTGGCCGGGCCGGCCACCTCGGCGGCGCGGATGATATCCTGCACCGGCACAAACCGAATGGGGGCCTCGGGCACTCCCAACTCGCTGAGCCACTGGGTTAGCTGCTCGCCCGAGCTGAGGTATACTATCTTGCCCAGGCCCACCCAGCCGTGGGCGGCGGCGCACATGGGGCAGTGCTCGCCACTGGTGTAGAGGGTGGCGGAGGCGCGCGCGGCGGGGGTCAGGTGGGCGGCCGCCCACTGCGCCAGCTCCAGCTCGGGGTGGGCCAGGTGGTTTAGCTCGTTGACGCGGTTGCGGGCCTGGGCCAGCACCTCGCCCCCGGCCCCCACCAGGATGGAGCCGAACGGCTCGTCGCCGGCTTGCAGGGCTTCGGTGGCTAGCGCCAGGCAGTGGCGCAGGTGGAGCAGGTCGGCGGGGGTGAGGCTGGGGTGCATGGCGCGGCTCAGGACTGGGGGTGGATGGTAGCCTTCGGATTGGTAAACGTGGGCCGGCCGTTTTTATAGCCCAGCAGCGGCTGCGCAATGGTGCGGATGACGTCCACGGCGCTGCTGGCCTCCAGCAGCACGAAGGTGGCCGGGCCGCCCACGCGCAGGCGGGCCTGCTTAGCGAGCAGCTTGGCGGCGTTGGTGGTTATCATCTCATAGGCGGTCCGGATGTCGGCATCGGTAGCGAGCTGGGCAATGTTGGCGTACATATTAGCCATGCGCACCAGCGAGGCGTCGCCGTAGGGCGTGAAGGCGTTGAGGACGTTATTACTAGAAATAGTGGTCGTCAGGCCCAGCGTGCTTAGCTCGTTGGCATTTACTACACCCCTGGGAATGAGGTACGTATACTCCTTTCCCATCATCAGCAGGTCGGTAGCCGGCAGCACCGTGAGGGCAATGTCGGCCTGTAGTAGCAGCTGCGCCAGCGCGGTGCGCTGGGCCGGAGGCATGGCGCTCAGCTTGTTGACGTGGCCGATGGACACGCGGCCTTGGTAATTGCGACGCCGGGTTTGCTCGGCAATTTTGGGAATGCCCGACTGGGCGGGATCGAGGTCAAAGTCGAGGTGAAAATCGACGTTGACGTTGAATTCCTCAGCCAGGTCAAAAATTAGCTCCACGTGGCGGTCGGGGTCGGGGTCGGCGTAGGGGCAGCCGCCCACCAGGTTGGCTCCCTGTTGCAGGGCCTGCCGCAACAGGTCGTAGGTAACCATTTCCTGCGTCAGCCCATCTTGGGCAAAGGCGCACAGTTCAATGTCGATGGCAAACGCGTAGGCATCCTTCACCCGCTTCAACGCCTCAAACGAGCGCATGCCCACCCGGGGGTCGGTTTCGACGAAGGTGCGCAGGCCCATAGTGCCCTTTTTGATGGCCATCTCCACCACGCGGCTGGCCCGTGCAAACACGTCTTCCTCGGTAAAGTCCTTCTTGGCGTTGCGCGTTTCCTCGGAGGCCTCCTCCTTGGTGCCCTTCACCACCGAACAGCGGTCCAGGATACAGGCCTTGTCGAGGTGAATGTGGGTTTCGTAGAAGCCCGCACACACGAACTGGTGTTCCGCGTCCAGCACCACCCGGGCCGGGGCCGTAATGCTGGCTTCCAGCAGCTGAATCTTATCGGCCACGATGCCAATATCCACACCGGCCTCGTGGTCGTCGAGCCGGGCGTTTTTCACTAGTAGGTCAAGCATTTCAATACCCAAATGGGTGGGAATACAGGATATAATTTCAGAAGAAGCCGGCTGTTCCAACTACCTGCAAAACAGGCGGCCACAACGGCCAGCGGAGCGCAGTAGCCCCCGCACCGTATTATGAGCAGCTACTCAAAACACTTTCTATACTGCTCACGAAGTGGAATGCGAAAACGAAGTAGGGGGCGGGGCTTACCCCCGCCCGTCGTTGAACGGTTCAGTCGGCTTTCGTTCAACGATGGGCGGGGACAAGCCCCGCACCCTACTTCGTGACGAGTATAAATCCACGTACAAGATTAAAAATTACAAGGGTACACTGGCCTGAAAACCAGTGCGTCAGCTGCCACGGTACGTGGAGTAGCCAAAGGCCGACAGCGTAATGGGCACGTGGTAGTGGGCCCCATCGGCCAGCTCAAACACCACTTCGATGAAGGGGTAAAAGGAGGTTTGCTGCCGGGCCGTGAAGTAGGGCCGGGTCAAAAAGGTGAGCTTGTAGGTGCCGGTGGCGGGGGTTTTCTGGCCGGCCGTCGGCAGGAAATCGCCGATGCGGCCAGCCGCATCGGTTTGCTTTTCGGCTACCGGGGCCCAGGTTTTTTTGGCGTCGTCGTATTTCTCCAGGCGCACCGTCACACCGGGCGCGGGTTTGCCCTGGCTGATGTCGAGGATGTGGGTGCTGAGCTGGTAGGCGGGCGGGGCTTGCTGCGCCAGGCCCAGCAGGGGCAGAAGGGCCAACAGGCAGAAAAAGAGGGTTTTCACAGGAATATTAGGCAATAGAAAAGCCCGGTAAAGGGTAAAGGATGCGAGACGCGCACCGCAAACCAGACATGGTAACTTGTGGAAACAGGAATGGTTTGGGTGAGGCTAAATCATGTTTCCAAGTGCGTAATGCGCCAGGCACTCAACTCTCCCAGTCGCCGATGGCCTCCGGCTGGTGCAAAATGGCCTCGACCCAGTAGCTAGCTGCGTCAGTGGGATGGCCCGGTTGAAACTGGTCGCCCAGGCAGCAGCCCAGCACTGCCACGCCCATCGGGCTCAGCACTGAAAGCCGCCCCTGGGCCGCGTCGACTGCGGGTGGGTACACCAGGGTAAAGAGCAACTCCTCATCACTCCGCATTTTGCGCAGCTTAATGCGCGAGTTCATTGTGACGACGTGTGGCAGAATATCATAGGAGTTAACCAGTTGTGCGCGCGCCAGCTCACGTCGCAATACCGCTACCAGCTCGGCCAGGGAGGCCGCATGCGGCTGCTGCACCAAATCGGTGAGCCGACTGTGGTCCAGTCGAGTCACGTAAATGTTGCTGGGAAGATGCTTAATTGTTGCCATAAATCTATTAAAAATTTAGTTATCAAGGCTTTAACCGTAGTTATTAATTACCGATCAGCTGTCGGCTCCTTGCTCACCTTCTTCCAATTCGGTCGAACGATGTTACCAGCGGGCCGCCTTTCATTGATTCAGCACTTTCAACTATTACACAGACTGCTACCAGGCAACTGTGCGAAAACAAGCGGGTTAGTGATTACTAATTAGCATTTGTTAGTCAACGATTTATAAATTAACCAATGGCCGGTAACTCAGTCGGCGAACACTGCCAGGTATACACTTTATTCTCATAGAAGGAGTGTTTAGCGATATGGCGTGATTTACCAACCGGAGATACGGGCAAAGGAAGCAGCGCTGCCAGGCACTTATACTCGTCACGAAGTAGGGTGCGGGGCTTGTCCCCGCCCATCGTTGAACGAAAGCCAACCGAACCGTTCAACGATGGGCGGGGACAAGCCCCGCACCCTACTTCGTTTTCGCATTCTACTTCGTGAGCAGTATAGCCAGGGCTTTCACGGATTAATTTCATAAAATTTCACTGGGGCCAGGGCGTGTTTTACGAATTCTGCCCTTGCCCGTTGTGCCAGCAGGGCCCGAGCGCCAGGGCATCAACCGTGCTTTGGGCCCCCGCAGCTGGTGCGGGAGGACGGCTTATTTTCTTTCCAGCAGGTAAATGGTTTCAGTGGTGGCCCCCGTGCCCACCGTGCTTTGGGCGGTACTCACCAGCCGCCAACCCTGGGCGTAGAGGGCATTGAGCCTGAGCAGCTCGGCGCGGTGCAGCCCCACAGCGGCATCGGTAGAGCTGCGCTCCGAACTCGATTTGACGGCGGGCAGGAGCTGTACCTGGCGCTGCCCATCGGGCTGAATGGTCGTCAGCTCCGGCACCGACGACTCGGTGCCGGGGCGCCCGCTGCCAATCAGCATCAGGTAGCCCCGCGGCGCGGCCGTCGTCTTAGGATAAAAGGCCCACGAACCAGCGGCAGCCAGCCCGAGGGCCAGAAAGAGGGAAATCTTTTTCATGAAGTAAATATGAAGCTAATTTCGGCAAAAGCGGTTAATTGCATTTTCGCGCCTGTGGCTTGGACGAGGAAAGGGCACAGACGGTAATTCGCACAGCTTTTATCCCCCGGAATAGTGGCTTTGGCTACCCCCAACGGGCGCTGGAAAACGATGGCTGTGCCAGCAGGAAACTGCCCAACTGGCTAGGAATTCGGCGCGGAAACCGACGTTTTCACAAAAACTACACAACTAATTGTTCAGCACTTTACGCGTAGTTGGCGCGCTCACTCACGGCGGGGCCAAGCCACCTGCGCGGGCTGGCTATACCTCGCGCTTGCGCGGCGAGTGGGCGCGGCCTGTGGCCTGCGCAACCTGCGCATTCGTAATCGATGCCGCGCTTATCTTGCGCCCCGTGAAACGCACCAAGCAACACGCATAAGCTCTAGCAATTAGGATGGCCGCCCCTGTTTTTTTGGCCACCGTGCGGCGGCTGGGCCGCCGCTACCTCCTGCTCGGAGTGCTACTGGCGGTGGTTGTAGGATCGGGGGGCCTATTTGTGGAAGTGGCTCACGAGCTGCGCGAGGACCAGCTTCAACCCGATCACGGCTTTCCCTTCGACCGGCCTATTCTCACCTTTTTGCACCAGCACGAGGGCGCAACCCGCTGCGCCCTGGCCGACCAGCTGAGTGCGCTGGGGGGCCCGGTGTGGCTGAGCGTGTACGCCCTGGCGGCCCTGGGCACGGGGCAACTGGTACGGCGGCGGCGCTACCGGGCGCTGCTGTTTTCGGTGGGCGCGGTAGGCGGCACAATGGTGTTCAACCTGCTGGCCAAGTATCACTTCGACCGCCTGCGGCCCGACTTTTACCACCGGATATGCCACGAAACCGCGCAGCAGCTGCCCGACCCGAGCTTTCCCAGCGGCCACACGATGGCCTCGGTGGCGCTGGCCAGCACGCTGGGCATTGTGTGCTGGCATACGCGCTGGCGCTGGTTGGCCTGGGGGGCGGGGCTGTTGTTTGCGCTGGGCGTGTCGTGGGCGCGCTTGTACCTGGCCGCGCACTACCCGTCCGATGTGCTGGCGGGTTGGCTGGCAACCGGCGCCTGGGTAGGAACATTGTACCTGGTATCATCGCGCTACCTGGGCGAGCTGCGCCGGCTGTGGCACCGGCTCCGGCACTAGCGGCGGCTACTGGTCCCAGAGCCAGGCCCACCACGTGGCCCCACCCCCGCAGAAAGGGGTTGCATTAGTAATCGGACCAAGAATTACGCTAAGCAAATCGGCGGCTACAAAATGTCTGTTTGCAATAGATTTTGGCACATTTTCCCTTCTTCTAACGGGTCTAATAACAGAAAGCCAGCGTTCCATCATCCAAGTAAGCATATTGATTATCTGGCATTTATCTGCTTATCATAATTCTTGGTCCGATTACTAACGCAACCCCTACATGCAAACCGAAGCCCACACCATTGCGCACGTCGTCACCCGGGTGGCGGGCCTTGACAGCGCCCACGAACGGCTCGAAATCGAGGTGTCCATTCGCCGAGTACCGGGGGCCGAACCCCTCGTTCGCCGGGAGGCGCCCGTTGCTGCACCGGCCGGCCACACAGGCGCTCCGTCCACGGATACCTTCGCCGTCGACCTCACCGACGCTAACAAGGCAGGATTGGACACCTTGCCTATTGGAGCACGGGCTGTAGGAGGTCCAAGGAGTACCTCATCACCAAGCGGTAGCCCATTACCTAGCTCTTTACCAACAATCCCAAGAGTTCACGAGATGGCCGAGAAAACGTGGAGAAAAGCGGCGAACGGCGTGAAGTCCCGAAAATATGCTGGCTGTTTAAATCACCGTTTTCTTGAACAGGACTTAACCTTTTGAGAGTAGCCGCTTCTTCTTTATTTGGCTTTCCACGGACCGTATTCCAAAAAAGTCAAGATTGAAAAAAGAACGATTAGATAAACAAACGCGATGTTTTTGTCCACGAATAAAAGCCCGAACCCAGGTAAGGCAAATAGGAGCTTTTGCAAGAAGGATAACTTCATAGTAGTACGTGGGGTGAGGTTAGAAAATTAATTACTGGGCCTGTTTAGTGGAAGGTTCTTGCTGTGTGATGCCATGACAAAGCAGGCCGAAATGTACGCCGTCTAGGCTAATTCCTCCTTTGGGTAAACCCCTCGCAGCTGCCCGGCACCAGGTGCCGATGGGCCACTGCAGGGCTGGAGGAGTTTAAGAAACTCGTCTACGATTCAAAGTTTACGAGACTCGCCGAAGGGATGAGTTTCGCAGACTCGCCACCAGGTGCTTTCCCGGGTCTGGGCAAACAAGATTTTAGGGGCAGTGGGGAAGTGCAACTACTCCCGCTGTCATCTGGGAATTGTCTCTTTACATGAACTGTGTTGAATGGCCGAGCTTTAAGTGAGAGAGCTGATGAAATCAGCTTGATAAGGAACGCCTGATTTGATGATGGCAAAGGCCTGTTTCAAAAGCTTGTTGCACACGGCAATGAGCGCTAATTTCTTGTTCTTGCCCTTAGCTACGAGGTGGTCAAAGAGGGCGGAACAGGCTGCATTTGACCTTTTAGCCGAGAAGCTACACATGAAGAGTTTGCCCCGAATCAAGCCGCCACCCATTTTCGTAATACGCACCCTACCCCGGATGCTGGTACCGGAGGTATGCTCGCGGGGCGACAAGCCAGCCATCGCAATTAATTGCCTGTAATTATCCAAGCGCGTAAAGCCGTCGGCAAAGAGTAGCAACATGCCGGCGGTCTTGCGGCCGATACCTCGAATGGAGCACAGCAGCGTCATTTCCGCGGCAAAACGCTGTTCCAACAGGATCAATAGTTCGGCTTCAACCGCGGCTACTTGCTGGGTTAAAGTCTTGCGCAACTGCTGGAGGCGTTTCAAGGCGAGTTTGCTCACAATAGGTTGCTGCTGTAAGGCTTCCAACGAATTACTAAGCATGGTTTTCTGCTTGATTAGCTGCTCGTTCACCTGTTCAAGCTGCCGACACTCGACCAGCACTGTCTCGGCCGGTTGCCAGATTTTCAACACTTGTTGCTGACCGTAACGCAAAAGCCACTGGGCATCTTTGCGGTCACTTTTGCCCTTGCTTAAATGCATCTGAATGAAGCGCTTAATAACCAGTGGATTGAGTACTGACACCTGTCCTCCCTGCTCATGCAGGTAATAGGCCAGGGCCAGGTTATAAGTACCGGTCGCTTACATCACAAACTGGCAGTGCGCCCCACAAGCCTTGGCTAATTCCTGAAATACGGCCTTGTTATTGCTGACTTCTAAGTGCTTAGCCTGCTCATTGACCTGGTAACAGACGGCGAGCGTGGCTCTGCTCACGTCGATGCCAACGACTGGTAGGGGTAGGGTAGAATCCATAGGGGGTAAGGTGAAAAGGAGAAAACGCGTAAAAAGGACTTCCAGGGAATCTTTAGCTATCCTGATACAGGCTCTCAGGCCTCATGGAACTGTTCAAAGTGGCCCTAGAAAAGAATGGGGATTGTCATGTAAAACGGGCTCAAACGCCCCATAACATGGGAATCTTATTCCATCCTTTTCCTTCTTATTCATCCAAATTACCGCAGGTGCGTGAACATAGGATAACATTAGTTATAAGCGCCGCCTCGGAATAGTGGTGGTTTTGGCTGTCCGACGTGGGGTGCTGCCCGTGTGGTACTTTAGGAGCAGGATACTACTGGGGGCCACCGCATAATTTTCTCAATCACTGCTGCGAGAGAGGATTCAGCCAGCTCGTATCTTTCACGTGTGAAAGCATCCCTCCCCCTTTCCTTTTTTATTGATTAGATGGTTCCCTGTTTATTTACGCCTTCCCTGATGCGCCTGTTTTTCCTGGCCACTAACCTCCTGCTTGGCCTCACCCAGACCGGTTGGAGCCAAGCAACGTCGTTTGTCCGGGTGCGGGAAGGCGGCATCTTGCACACCTCCACCGGTAGTGCCGCCGTCTTTAATGACTACAAAGGCATGGGGTTGAACTTCCAACTCAATTTTGGCCGTGCGTACGCCACCGCCACCGAACGCCCCACGGTCTTTTTTGTCGATGACCTGATGCTGCAGCTTATTGCCGTTAAAGCGGCTCCCTATCGCAAAAGTACCGCTGCAGCAACTTTACGGGCGTACATCACCGCCGAGGCAGCTTTCGCCAGTCAGGCAATGGGAATTCCTCTTACGCCCCGAATTGACGCGGTGCAGGTGAGTCCCTCGCAAGTGGGCACCTGGTGGGGCTACGCCGTTCCCACCGAAACGCCGGGACAGACAAAGCAGCAGGTGTTTTTAACGTTTATGCAAGGAGACTTTATCATGGGGCTCGGCTCAGCAAAACTGAACGGGGAAAGCCTTCCCTCCATTCGCGCCATGTTACTTCGGACCGCCCGTGCCCTACACTTTTCCGCCTTGCCTATCGCAGAGGCAAAAAAGTAATTATTTAAGTCGTCCAGGATATTATCACCTGTGCTACTCTCTCCTTTTACATGTTGTGAACGGTCGTGGCTGTTGCAGAACTCCATTCGGGTAGCACCACTTCTGGACGGCTACTTGCGTAAAGGCAGGTTCTGCTTCCTAGCCCAGCGGCTACGCAGGCAAAAGCGTGTATCCGCAGCTGCCAGGGGCCGGGGCAAGGCGATAACGGCACTCTGGTGGAGCTGGTGCCGATAACGGAGCAGTTTCTTAAGATTAAAAGCGACGGACGTGAGTAGCATGGTCTTGTGGGCCCCGGCTAAGCCGCGCACGTTCATCCGGCGCAGACCGTAGTGGTGAATCAGATTGCCAAACACGGGTTCCACCGTGCTTTGCCGGACGCGCCGTAGGCGCTGGCCCCGGCGCGTCTGCTGGCGTTGCCAGGCCCGGCGATAGGCCGCGTCGTAAATCGTTTTGGCGATTTTTTTGCACTGGGATTTGGGGATGCAGGTGGCCTTTAAGGGGCATTGCTGGCAATCGCGGTAGGCGGCCAAATACAGCTTATGCCACCCACCGTCCTGATTCGTGGCGTATTTCTGGAAGGGCAGCGGCTTACCCGCCGGGCAGGTGTACTGGTCGGCACCCTGGTCGTAGACAAAGCCCGCGACTTCGGGTTTGTAGTGACCGAAGACCGGAATCCAGGCCGTCACGCCCTGGGCTTCTAACAAGGCGTAGTTCGGGCCGTTGGCGTAGCCGGCGTCGGCCAGCAAGTCGCGTAGGGAAAGTTGGTGCGTGCGCAAGCGCTGTTGCAAACCGGTCAGCAATCGGGGCAAATGCAAACTGTCGCGACTGGTCGGCTAAATCCGCTTGCACGTGGCTGATGACGCCTTGAGCCGTATCGACGGACGAGCTACAGAGGTAGTTCAGAGCCCGCACTTTGCCAGGCTTGACCCAAATGCGCGCATCCGGGTCGGTCGGGCTGTAATGCGTTTTATTGCTCACCAAACGAGCCTTTTCGTGCGGTGCACCTAAGGCTCCCGGTTCGGTCTGGCGCTTGGCTTGTCGCGCGGCCTCTCGGCGCAACTGATGGGCCGGGGCCGAAAGCACCGCGGCCGGGTGCGGCAGCACGGGCATGGTGCGGGATTGGCCAGCGACGGTGAGCGGGGAGGCAAAGGCCTCCAGCGGTTGCTTCTCCAGCACACTTTCCAACGACGCATTGGCTTTGACCGGGGCCGAGTCCACGGCTTGCCGGTCACCGGCTACCAGCCCCTGGGCCACACACTGGCCGAACACGTGGTCAAATAAGCGTTCGAAGACCGTTGCGGGAAAGAGCTGGCGGGTCCGGCTCACCGTCGAGTGCCACGGTAACTCTTCGTCTACTTCGTAACCCAGAAAAAGCAGGGCATCCAGCCGCAGGGCGCAGTGCTCGACCAAGCGCCGGTCGCTGACCAGGTTTTCCAGCCGGCCCACCAGCAGGAGCTTGAAGAAGACCACTGGGTCGAGCGAGGGCTGGCCCGTGTGGCTGTAAAGGGCTCGGGTTTCGTCGTAGAGAAAGGTCCAATCCACCACTTCGGCCAGCCGTCGGTAGAGGTTGTGCGGCGGAACCCGTTCGGAGAGCCGAAAGCGGGCCACCTATTTATCGAGATACTGCTTCTTGCCTTGCATGCTCCTGCTATGAAATACGGCCCATCCCGGATACGCGTTCTGCAACAGCCACGGTCGTTTACAGTATGTAAAAAAATTAGTTGGTTCATTCTATATCCCACTAAAACTTGTACCGCAGCTGCGCCTTCACTTCGCCGCGCACTGCGCCCTCGATGGCTTCCAGGCCGGTGCCGACGGTGGCTTGGTGGCGGTAGCGGGTTTCGGCGTAGCGCAGCCACAGCGTAAGGGGCTTGCCCAGGCGGATTTCGGCCAGCGCGTAGGCCCGCGTACCCTGCCCATAGAGGGCTGGTACTGAAACGGCCAACCACACGTCCGACTCGTACACGTACTGGCGCACGTCGTAGTTATCGGCGTCGAACACGGCGTAGCGGGCCGTCAGTTTCAGGGCCCGGCCGAAGCGGTAGGCCACGTCCTGGGCCAGCACGTAGCCGGTCCGCCAGGCCTGGTCGTCGTCGAGGCGCAGGCGCGAGGCTTGCAGGCGGGTGCGCACTTCCAGGGCCGGGCTCAGGGCCGCATCGTAGTACAGCAACAGGCTTTGCTGTAAGTAATTGCCGGGCAGCGGCACCGGGAAATCGGGGCTCGTGGGCAAGTCGCGGGGCTTGAGGCGCTGGCGAAGCTGGGCCGAGAGAATGGTGGTTTTGCTGGGCGTGTAGGCCAGGCGCAGCAGCGCGTCGTGGCCGCGGCTGGGGGCCCCCACGCGGTAGCGCAGCCACGGAAAGCTGAACTGGTCGTAGTACGTGGCGACTTCCCAGCGCGGCGCGGGCCGGATTTTCAGCCCGAAGTACACGCCGCTCTCGTTGATGTTACGGTAGTTCTCGCCAAACGCGTTGCCGTAGAGCGAGTGGAAATCAGCGGGGTAATGACGCAGCAGCACGGCCGCGTCTACGGCTGAGCCCAGGCTGGCGAGCAGGCCGTTCACGGTGCCCAGGGCCCCGCCGGTGGTGCGCGCCGTTTCGCCAAACAGCAGCAGGTTGCGCCACACGTAGCTATAGTGCAGGCCCAGGGCCAGGTTGTTCTTCCCGCTGAACTCGAACAGATTATAGGTTTCGGGCCGCTTGAGCAGAGCCGTGCCGTAGTGCGTGCCCACGGCGATGAGGCCCACGGCCAGGTCGCCGTTGGCGGTGGCGTAGCCGAGGTGGCCGCCGCCTACGGTTTCGGCCAGGCGGTGGCGGTTGGCCAGCTCGGTGGCCGTGCGGTGCAGACCGGTGTAAATCAAACCCGAGCTAAACTCGTCGTAGGCGGCCAGCGAATCCTGGGTTTGGCGCAGGTTAGCATCGGCGTTGCGGTGCGAGGCGAAAGCCGTGGCGTCCCACCGGGGTCCCAGCTGGTAGGTAGCGGCCCCGCCCCGGAAAAACGAATTCTCCAGCAGCCCCGCGTAGGGCCGCACGCCCACCGACGAGCGCCGCACGGTGGTAATCACCTCCGCCCCTTTGCCCACCGCGAAGCCCGACGAGAGCAGCAGCCCCTGCCCGAATTGCAGCTGGTAGTCGCCCAGGGCGATAGTTTTCCAGCGGCCGCGCGCTTGCAGCACCAGGTGGGCCGAGAAGTAATCGAACCCCAACCGGCCCTGGCCCGGCTGCCAGGCCCAGGGCTCGCCGGCGTCTTTTTCGAGCGAAAACCCGACGCTGAAATCCTGGCTGTGGCTGGCCCGGTAGCGCAGGGCCAGCTTGTCGGGCCCCCCGAGGTAGCGCAGTGTGGGCCGCCCCTGGTAGAGCGTGGCGGGGGTGTAGCCCTGGCGGGCTTGCAGCACCCGCTCGTAGCGCAGCAGCGCGTAGTTGTTGTCTTCGTGCAGGATGCGCTGCCACAGGGGGCCCCGGGCGGCGCGCCCGTCGCCCCCGGCCACCGCCACAAACGGCAGGATGCGGCCAATAGTGCGCAAATCAAACCTCTCAATGCTTTGCAACTCGTACACGCTCAGCAGCAAGCCGTTGGCTTCGCGGTGGCGCAGCAGGTTGGTAATCTGCGTTTCGGAAAGCAGCAGCAAGGCTCGTAGGTCTTCGCGGCCGGCGGCGTTGAGGTTGAGCGGGGCCTGGTAGTAGTTGAGCAGCGTTTCGTAGATATCCTCCACCGGCACTTGGTCGCTCTGGATTTCGGCGAACAGCTCCTGCGTCAGCCGGTCGAGATCGGGCGGGCGGCGCGGGTAGTCCTGGGCGCAGACGCAATTAACAGTTAGCAGTGAACAATTAATAACAATGCCCACGAAAATCAGCCAGACGCGCCGTACCAGCCAATTAGCCCAAGCACTTATTACTTGATAACCAGCGCCCAGCGCACACGCGCTGCTCACTACTAACTGATAACTGCTCACTGCTTACCCCCCCAGCTTTTCGTCACGCTCAGGTGCTGGCTGAAGCCGAGCGCCGCCTGAAACGCCGCCGCGTAGTCCAGCCCAAAATCGCGCAGGCGCACGCCGATGCCGGCGCTAATTTCCTCGCTGAGCGAAGCCACGCCTACGCGGGCCGCTAGGGCCCCCACGGGCCGGTACTCCACCCCGGCCTTGAAGTTGGCAGGGCGCTCCACATCTTTTTCGGTTTCGAGGGCCAGCAGTACCTGCGCCGTGGGGCGGTAGGCCAGGCCGGCCCGCAGCACGGTGGGCACCCGCTCGTCCTGGTAGCTGGCCAGACGGGCCTGGCCCAGGTTGTAGCCGTACACGCCGAGCGTGAGCTTGCCGGGCAGCACCTCCACCTGCCCGCCCAGCGAGGCCAGCGCCACGCGCCGGCTGCCCAGCCCTTCGATGCTGATTTGCAGCATTTCCAGGCGCCCGCCCACGCTGATTTGTCCCAGCCGGTAGCCGTAGCCCGCGCCCACCCGCGTTTCGTTATACAGCTGGCCACCAAAGCGCTGCGCCTCCAGCGCCACTACGCCGCGGCGGGCCCAGGCACGCGGGCCGGCCGGGGCCCCCACGGGCGCGGCGCCGGGCTCCTCAGCTGCCGTTTCGGGGCCCCCGGGGGGCCCCAGCGGCAGCGCCACCACGGCTGCGCCCACGTTGAGGGCAGTGCTGAAGTAGCGGTTTTGGGCGTAGAAGCCCACCGTGGGCCGGGCCAGGCTGCCTAGGCCGGCGGGGTTGTTGGCCACCGCCCAGGCGTCGCCGTCGAGGGCCACGGCGGCGCTGCCGAGAGCGGTGGCACGGGCCCCGCGCACCCCGGGGCCGTTGCCTTGGGCCTGCGCGCTAACGCCTATTCCCCACCCTAATAAAACCTCTAATAATACAAATATAAGTAGCCGTTGGAGCATATAATAACTGATATAGATAGTCAGGGTACAAGATAGGGCCCCCGGCACAAACATGGGCGTTGCGTGAAGCTGACTGCCCCCACCCGGCCCCGTTCCGTGCCTACTGCCGAACTTGCGGCCCCATGCCCCGCTCCCCCGTTGCGGCCCCGCGCCGCGAAACCGTCCTTCACCAGGGCCAGCCGCTCGACTACACGCTCGTGTTTCGGGCGCGGCGCACCCTGGGCTTCGCCGTGCGGCCCGACGGTAGCGTGCACGTGTCGGCCCCGGCCGGGGTGCCGGCCACTTGGGTGGCCCAGCAGGTGCTGAAGCGGGCCGACTGGATCCGGCAGCACTTGGCAGCGTTTGCCCGCCGCCCGCCGCCCGCGCCCGCCCGGAGCTACCACGCCGGGGCGGCGCACCACTACCTGGGGCGGCCCCTGGCCTTGCGCCTGACCGAGGGGCCCCGGTCCGCCGTGGCCGCGGCCGGCCACGAGCTGGTCATTACCTACCCCGCGCCCCACGCGCCCGCCCGCACCGAGGCCCTGTTGCTGGCCTGGTACGCCCGGCAGGCCCCGGCGCTGTTTGCCGAAGCCTTAGCTCGCGTGTGGCCGGCGTTCGCGGGGCTGGAGCTGCGCCAGCCCACGCTGTTTGTGCGGCACATGCGCACGCGCTGGGGCAGCTGCACGCCCACCACGGCCCGCATCCGCCTCACCCCCGACCTGGTGCGCGCCACCCCCGGCTGCCTCGACTACGTGCTGCTGCACGAGTGCTGCCACCTCAAAGTACCCGACCACTCGCCCGCCTTCTACGCCCTGCAAACCCGCCTGCTGCCCGACTGGGAGCTGTGGAAGCAGCGGCTGAACGCGCTGCCGAGATAGCTGCTTATGAGCTATTTGATAAAGTCGCGCACCTGCTTGCCACTGGCGTGCTGCCAGGCCGTTTGGGCGTTAACAGAACGGGCTACCAGCACGATGGCTGCTGCGTTAGCTGACTCAAATGAATAATCACTGGTAAAAATTAATTGCTCGCCATGCGGCTTCAATACCCCGCTTACCAATAATTTCTGCCGCAGCGAAATCCCACCGGGCGATAGACTTGCCGCCTCCGTAGCTGCGGCCATCGAGCCGGCCAGCACCAGCAGGGCCCCATCGGGCTGCAAGTGCGCGGTGGCGTGCGCTGCACCCTGCTTCAGCACGAACCGCTCCCCTGCGGGTACTTCGTCAGCCGGGGCGGGCCCTGGGACAACCGCGGGCGGCGGCGCAACGGCTTGCTTCTTTGGGGCCGGGCGCCTGGCGGGGGCCCCGGCGGCGGCCGTAGGCGGCGTGGGGGCCCCGGCAGCAGCCAGCGCCATGCCCATCAAAAACGCCTGGGCTTCAGCCGGAGTAATGGTCAGCACTTTGGCGGCCAGCAGCTGCACCAGGGCGGCGGGCAACGACGGAAACGGCGGCTGCGACACCAGTTTCTGGGCGTCGGGCAGCACGTCCTGCATGGCGCGCTCCTTTTTGCCCAGCATCAGGTAGGCTTCGGCTTTACGGCGGGCGGAATGGTCCAGGATATGGTCGCGGAGCAGGAACGTGTCGAGGTAGCCGGCTATTTCGTCCAGCGCGTCGTCCTGCAAGTCGAACTTGCAGAACAGCTTATCCTTGAATTCGCCGCTGGTGAAGGAGAAGTAGAACCGCCAGTGCCGGCCGTCGGTGATGACGGTGAAGAGCGCCGTATGGTCGCGGTTGTAGTCGCGTAGCTGCCGCTCCACCGCCGCCAAATCGGCCGCGAACGCGCCCACGGCCTTGCACTCGATAAAGACGGCGGTGGCCTCGAAGCCGTGGGTGAGCAAGGCCACGTCGACCCGCGTGTGGTCCTCCATCTTGGTGGCCTTGAATTCGGTGTACACCTCCGTGGGGTTCCACACGTCCCAGCCCAGCACCTGCACCACCCGCGCCACCAGCGAGAGGCGCACGTGCTCCTCGTTTTTGTAGTCGCCTGCTTTCAGCCGCTGCTGAATATCCAGTAAAATCTCGTGCATCGAAGCCAGCCTAACTTTTGGTTAACTGCCAAAGAAAGCACCGGAACTGGTAAGCCCCCGGGGCTTCGCCCCCGCCGTACCTTTAAGATATGGTTCGCTCGCTGACCCGCTCGTTTTTTCTGGCCCTCATCTGGCTCTACCGGCACCTGGTTTCGCCGCTCACGCCGCCCAGCTGCCGCTACACGCCCACCTGCTCGGCCTACGCCGCCGAGGCCATTACCAAACACGGGCCCTGGCGGGGCGGGCGGCTGGCGCTGCGGCGCATCGGGCGCTGCCACCCCTGGGGCGGCCACGGCTACGACCCCGTACCATAAGCCCGCCGCCGCCCGTATAAGCAGGCTTTCGGCTTTATTTCCGTTTATGCGCCTTTCTTTTTTCCTACCCGCAAGCATTGCCCTGCTGATAACGGCGGCGGCCTGTTCGCAAGCCCAAAACGATCAGTCTGCTTTCCAAAACCGCGCCCGGCAGCAACCGGAGACGGCTCCGGGCAAAGGCAAAAAAGGCAAGGGCGGCGACCGCCACAAAGACAAGGCCGCCGCGGCCCAAATCCCGGGCCTGCGCCAAGTGGGTTCCATCAAAGGAGTAGTGCCCGAAAGCTCGGGCCTGTGCCCGGCCGACCAGCCCGGCACCTACTTCAGCTTCGGCGACGAGGGCAACGACGCCACGCTGTACCGCCTCAGCGCCACGGGCCAGCTGCGGGGCACTTTGGCCCTGGGCACCACCAACACCGACTGGGAAAGCCTGACCCGCGACGACCAGGGCAACTACTTCGTGGGCGACTGCGGCAACAACGACAACGACCGCCGCAACCTGGTCATCCACCGCTTCCGCCCCGACCAGCCCCGGCAGGTGGCCGACATCAAATTCAAATACCCCGACCAAACCGAGTTTCCGCCCGAGAAGAAAAAGGCCCGCAACTTCGACTGCGAGGCCAGCTTGTGGCACGGCAGCCGGGTGTGGCTGTTCAGCAAAGACCGCGGCGCCGATGCCACCAGCAAGGTATATAGCGTGCCCGACCAGCCCGGCAGCTACACCGCCCAGCTCGTCACGAAGCTAGCTATTCCCGGCCAGGTGACCGACGCCGCCCTGCGCCCCGACGGCCACCGCCTCGTGCTGCTGGGCCGCGGCGAGCTGTTCGTGCTCGACGGCAACTCGTGGGAAGAAATTCTGAAAGCCCCGCCCCGCCAGGTGAGCCTGACCGGCGCCGGCCAAACCGAAGGCGCCGTGTTCAAAGACGCCAACACGCTGCTCATCAGCACTGAGCAAGGCAGCTTTTACGAGTTCAAGCTACCGTTTTAAGTGTGCGTGTAGCTTGGACTTTGTAGTCCGAGCTATACGCACACCTAACGACAGGGCCCCCACGGTTACGCAACCGTGGGGGCCCTGTCGTTTCGTTTGGGTGCGGTGCGGGGCGCTATTTGCGGCCAGCCACCGGCGCAATCGTAGGGCCCCCAGCGGCGGCAGCTTCGGCGGCGTCGAGGTCGCGCGGGGCGTAGCCGTAGGGGTTGTTGGGGTCTTTGCCGGCGCGCAGCAGCACCCAGATGCCGATGAGGATGAACGGAATGCTGAGCAGCTGGCCCTGGTTCATAAAGTTGCCTTTCTCAAACGAAACCTGGTTTTCCTTCAGGTACTCGACCAGGATGCGGAAGGTGAAGAGCAGCACCACAAAGAGTCCGAAGAGCTGCCCGCGCGGCGTTTTTTCCCGGGTACGGTTCCACATGGCGTAGAGCAGCACGAGCAGGAACACGCAAAACAGCGACTCGTAAATCTGGGTGGGGTGGCGCGGCACGGCCATCGGCGCGTCGGGGGCCACGGGCGTGCCGGCGGGTAGCAAGCGGTAGCTGCTGGTGCCGTCGACCAGCTGCACGGGCACGGCGGCAACCTGCACTGCCCCGGCGGGCAGCGGGCGCGTCACGGGCACCAGGTGCTCCACATCGCGCGGAAAGGTGAAGGCCCACGGGGCGTCAGTGGGCTTGCCCACGATTTCGGAGTTCATCAGGTTACCCATCCGAATGCAGGCGCCGCCCAGGGCCACCACAATCACGATGCGGTCGAGCGTCCAGAGGTAGTCGAACTTGTTGTTGCGCGCGAACAGCCACACGGCCAGCAAGATACCGATGGTGGCGCCGTGGCTGGCCAGCCCGCCGTGCCAAATGCGGAACACTTCAAATATGTCCGGCGTGGTTAAAAGCGAAGGCTCGTAAAACAGCACGTGCCCCAGCCGGGCCCCCACGATGGTGCCCACCAGCATGTACACGGTGATGACGTCGACCCAGGCGGGGGAAGTTTTCTCCGACTTATAGATGTGGGCCAGCACGAAGGTGCCCAGCACGAACGGCGCCATGAACAGCAGCCCGTACCAGCGCGGCGTGAGGGGCCCCAGCTCCAGCCCAAACACGTGCCAGGGCCCCGCGGTGAAGATGGTGGGGTCCACGTTCCAGAAAATACTCGCGAGGGAAGGCAGCATAAGCAGCAAAAAAGGAAGATGGTTTCAAAGGTACTCACGGTCCCCGGGCCCGGGCGTTGCCCGCCGCGCGGCACCTGGCCCGATTGGGGGGAGAAAACTAGCGCGGCAGTGGCCGCGTGGGCGAACCGCTGAGGCCACTTGCGCCGCGCGGGGCCCCGGCGGCCGGCCGCTCCGCCGCGCCGTCGCCGCTGAGGACCAGCACCACGGCCCCGCACAGCACCGCGTAGGCGGGCCGGCGCAACCAGCCGGGCAGGGCGGGGCGTTCGGCGGCCGGGCCGGCGGCCAGCCGGGCGCGCACCCGCGGGTAGAAAAATGGGCGGGGCAGGGCTTGCGGGCGCTGGCGCAGCTGGTGCATCAGGTCTTCCCATTCCTCGTCGGGGGTGGGGCGAACGGTAGGGTCAGGCATGGCGAAACGAAGGGGGCAAGTGTTTGCGAAGGGTTTGCCGGGCCCGGAACAGCAGGGATTCCACGGCGGCGACGCTGGTGCTAAGCACGGCCGCGATTTCCTCGTAGCTCAGCTCCTGCTCGTGGCGCAGGGTGAAGGCCACTTGCTGGGCGTCGGGCAGGCGGGCCACGTGGTCGAGCAGCAGGCGCAGCTGCTGCTGGCCTTCGAGCAGGGCCAGCGGGTGCGCGTGGTCGGGCACCTCGTGCAGCACGTCATTGTCGAAGCCCAACAGGCTGGTGAGGTAGGCAAAGCGCTTCTTGGCGCGGGCCTGCCGGCGGTTTTTCAGGGCCCGCGAGGTGGCCAGCCGGTAGAGCCAGGTGCTGAACGCCGCTTCGCCCCGGAAGCGGGCCACGGTCTGGTACACTTCCACAAACACTTCCTGGGCAACGTCTTCGGCTTCCTCGGGCGAGCGCAGCAAGGCCAGCACTGTCTGGTAGATGCGGTCCTGGTAGCGCGCCACCAGAATGCGAAAAGCGGCCTCGCTGCCCAGCTGCAACTGCGCCACCAGGTCGGCATCGGCCGCCGGCGCGCTTGCCCGCACCCGGGTTGGGCAACTGCTGGCCACGGGCAACGGAACGGGGTGAGCCACAAAAATAAAAGCTGAAAGTCCGGCAGAATGCCCGCTTAGCGCCGGCCCGCAACGGCGGTAACTGCCGTTGCACAAGATTAGGCTCCTTCGGCTCCGAAAACTTGCGCAGGCCCCTGATTATATTTTACAACGCCCTGATTAACAACCCGAATTTTACAAATAGGGCCCCTGACTTCCGGCCCGTTGCCCCGCGCAAACGGGTTGGGCCCGGGGCCCTACAGCGCCGCCAGTTCGGCCCCGAAGCCGCCGCTGAGGATGGGGAAGCGCAGCCACGAGCGCGGGTCCACGTTGTAGTCGTCGAGGTGGAAGCTGGGGGCGTAGCGCTCGCGCTTCCACTGGTTGCGGCTCCACAGGGTGTAGAAACGGCGCACGTAAGTGCGGAGCTGCTCGGCGTCGGCGTCAGGGGTTTCGGCCACCAGCTGGGCCAGCACGGCGGCGGGCGCCAGCCGCTCGTAGAACGCCAGCCGCTCGATGCGGTTGAGCAGCGGGTAGGGCATCAGGTCGCGCTCGTCGGTTTGCCCGTCGGCCAGCGGGCGCAGCTCGGCGGTGGGTTGCAGGGCGTTGACGTGGCGCAGGGCCCCGTAGCCCAACTCGGTTTCGGCCCAGCGTAGCCACTGCTTCACGAAGGCCTTGTCGACGCCCGCAATGGGCGAAATGCTGCCGGCCGTGTCACCATCCATCGTGCAGTAGCCTACGCTGGCCTCCGAGCGGTTAGACGTGGTGAGGAGCAGGCAATTCTGCACGTTGGCCAGCAGCCAGATACCGGGGGCCCGCACCCGCGCCTGGATGTTTTGCAGGGCCAAATCGTCGGTATCCCAGGCCAGCTTGCGCCCCAGGGCCCCGGATATTTTGCCCACGTAGCCAGCCACCTCGTCGTCGATGGTCCAGTGGAAAAACCGGGCCCCCAGACTATCGGCCAGCTCCTGGGCCGACTCAAACGTATCGTCGGACGAATTCACCGTGCCCTGGTAGGCGCAGGTTAGCAGCGCGTTGACGAGCTGCTGGTTATCGCTCAGCGCCGGCGGCACAGGGGCCCCTGGCGCGCCGGGCATGTCTTGCAGGGTTTGGGTGGCCTCACCGCCAGCGCCCGTTTGCACGGCCACCGGGGCCCCGTCGAAGCAGCCGCTACGGCGCTTGAACTCCGCCACGCCCAGCTCTTCCACGCCCAGGCGTACCATCTCGGCCACGCCCACGGCGCAAAAGCACGAATCGGCTCCGCCGCTCAGGCTCAGCACGAAGCCGCGGCTGCGGGCCTTGCGCAGGTAGTCAAACAGGGCCAGGCTCATGGCTTGGTTGAGTTCCTTGTACTCATCAGGCGCGGGCAGCGGCACGATTTCCGCCGCCGGGGCCAAGTCGTAGCCGAAGTCCACATCCACCCACTCCAGGTCCACTTCCTTGAAGCTCAGCAGCTGGTTGCGCTTGAGCAGGTGGCCGTTGCGAGCCACCAATATTTCGCCGTCATAGATGATGCGCCCCGCCTCGTTGCCCAGCAGGTTGGCGTAGACGTAGGTGCAGTGGAAATTGCGCGAGGCCTTCAGCACCAGCTGGTAGCGCACATCGGTTTTGCTCATGGCGAAGTGGCTGGCCGAGGGATTCACAATCAGATCCACCTTGCCGCGCAGCCGGCAGGCCGGCCGTACGTCGTCGGCCCGCCACGCATCTTCGCAAATCTCGAAGCCAAACTTCACCCCACGGTGCTCAAAGATGAGGTCGCCCAGCAGCCAGGTTTCGCCACCCAACTCCACCGTCGTGGTTTCGCCTGCGGGCCACGCCACGAAAAAGCGCGGCTCGTAGTGCACCCCCTCGTTGGCCAGAAACTGCTTGGCCGCGAAGCCCAGAATCTGGCCGTCGCGCAGCACCGCCGCCGTGTTGTAGGTGCGGCCTTGCAAGCGCACGGGCAGGCCCACGCACACGCAAATCCCATCCGTCCAGGGCCGAATATCCTGCAAGCGCGCCAGGGCCTCTGCCGGCAGCCAGTCGTTCAGAAACAGGTCTTCGCAGCCGTAGCCGGTCAGGCACAGCTCGGGCAGGCACAGCAGTTCCACGCCCGCTGCCTTGGCCTGCTCAATGGCCGCGCGGATGGTGCGCAAATTATTTTCCCAGTCAAACGGGATTTGGTTGAGGGCGGCGCCGGCGATACGCATAGTATTCAGTGAACAGTTAGCAATGAGCAATCAACAATTTACCGAGGAAAATGTAGCCCGGGCTACGTCCGGGCTCGTTAAACGGCACCGCTCCAAAGCAGCGGCCAGCTTATGCCGGCAAATGTCAATTGATAACTGATAATTGTCAGGCTACCCCCAGCGCTGCCAGGGCCCGCTCGGCGGCCAGCTGCTCCGCCTGCTTTTTGCTCAGGCCCATGCCGGTAGCCACTACCTCGTCGTCCAGCAGCACCGTGGCGGTGAACTCCATGGTGCCGCTCAACCGTGCCTCGCCGCTGAGGTCGTAGCGCAGGTTTTTACCCTGGCGCTGGGCCCATTCCACCAGCTTGCTCTTGAAATTGGCCGTGGTGGTAGTGAGCGTGTGCACGTCCACGAAGCCCTTCACGAGGCGGGTGAGAATGAATTTGCGGGCCGCTTGGTAGCCCAAATCCAGGTATACGGCCCCCACCAGGGCCTCCAGCGCGTTACCGTTCACGGAGCGCGAGCGGGCCCCGCGGCCCTGAGCCGCGTCGAGCTGCACCAGCTTGTCCAGCCCCAGCTTCAACGCAATGCCGTTCAGGCTCTCGCGGTTGACAATGCGCGAGCGCACCTCCGTCAGGAAGCCTTCCTGCTCGTAAGGGTACTTCTGGAACAGGTATTCGGCCACCACAGCCCCCAGAATGGCGTCACCCAGAAACTCCAGCCGCTCGTTGGTCTGGTGGCGGCCCTTCTCGGGCTGCGCCCGCACCGCCGACGAGTGTGTGAAGGCCAGCCGGTACAGCCGGGCGTTACCAGGGGCCTGGCCGGTGACCGTGCCTACAGCCTTGCGAAAAGCCTTATCCGAACCAAACAGCCGCGAAACGAAACTTACCACAATCGCAGATTATGCAGATTTAAAGAGATTACGCAGGCCTAATCTCTGATTTTGACTAATTAGCCGTGTTTTACTGGTCCAACAATCGTTGCTCTCCAGCAATCCCAACCGCTGCAAGCACTTACCTAGCCAACAATTAAAGCAGCGCAATTCTTTTAAAATCTGCTTAATCTGCGATTAAAGCTTGCGGAAAATTACCGACGTGTTGTGGCCCCCGAAGCCGAAGGTGTTGCTCATGGCCACGTTCACTTCGCGGGCCTGGGCCACGTTGGGAGTGAAGTTCAGGGCCTGGTTGATTTCCGGGTCGGGCGTGTGCAGGTTGATAGTGGGCGGCACCAAGCTGTTCTGCATGGCAAAAATGCACGCCACCGCCTCAATGCCACCGGCCCCGCCTAGCAGGTGCCCGGTCATGCTCTTGGTCGAGGAAATGTTCAGGACCGCGGCGTGGGCCCCGAACACGGTTTCGATGGCCTTGATTTCGGCCCCGTCGCCGAGCGGCGTGCTCGTGCCGTGGGTGTTGATGTAGTCCACGTCCTCGGGGGCAATGCCGGCGTCGCGCAGGGCGTTGCGCATCACCAGCACCACGCCGGAGCCCGAGGGGTCGGGGGCGGTGATATGGTAGGCGTCCGACGACATGCCGCCGCCGATAACCTCGGCGTACATCTTGGCGCTGCGGGCTTTAGCGTGCTCGTACTCTTCGAGCACCAGGGCCCCGGCGCCCTCGCCCAGCACGAAGCCGTCGCGGTCCTTATCGTAGGGCCGCGAGGCGGAAGCGGGGTCGTCGTTGCGCTCGCTCATGGCCTTGAGGGCGTTGAAGCCGCCCACGCCCGACTCGGTGATGGCCGCCTCGGAGCCGCCGGTCACGATGGCGTCGGCCAGGCCCAGGCGGATGTTGTTAAAGGCGGCAATCAGCGCATCGTTCGACGAGGCGCAGGCCGAAGTGGTAACGAAGTTGGGGCCCCGGAAGCCGTTTTTGATGGAAATATTGCCCGACGAGGAGTCGGCAATCATGCGCGGGATGAAGAAGGGCGAGTAGCGCGGCGTACCGTCGCCGCGCTCAAACTGGAAGCACTCTTCTTGCAGCGAGCGCAGCCCGCCGATGCCCGAGCCCCAAATCACGCCTACACGGTCCTTGTCGACGCCTTCCAGCAGGCCGGCGTCGGCGATGGCTTCGTCGGAAGCAATGACGGCAAACTGCGTGAAGAGGTCCATTTTGCGGCCCTCCTTGCGGTCGAAGTAAGTGTCGGGGTTGTAGTCCTTCACCTCGCAGGCAAAGCGGGTTTTAAACTTGGCGGCGGGGAAACGGGTGATGAGGGCGGCGCCACTCACGCCGTTTTTCAGGCCTTCCCAGTAGGTTGGAACGGTGCTGCCAATCGGCGTGATGGCCCCGAGGCCGGTAACGACAACGCGTCGGATGGACGACATAAGCAAGCGCCAGCGGCGCAAAAAAGGAGCAGACTAAAACCATGAAACCGGCCGGCGGCGAGCCGGCCGGTCATGGCAACTATAAAGCGTAGAGACTACTTGGCGTGCTCTTCGAGGTAGCTAACGGCCTGGCCCACGGTCTGAATGTTCTCGGCCTGGTCGTCGGGAATGCTCACGTTGAACTCCTTTTCGAATTCCATAATCAGCTCCACAGTGTCGAGCGAATCGGCGCCCAAGTCGTTGGTAAAGCTGGCTTCCGGGGTCACTTCCGAGGCTTCCACCCCTAATTTATCAATAATGATGGCTTTTACTTTTTCTGCGATTTCAGACATTTCCGTGGGGTTTAAAGAAGATTACTGCGCAAAGTAACGAGAGATTTTCTAACCAAGCCTGGTATTAGGGCCCAAAACGCGGGTGTAAGATTGTGGCCAGGGCCTGTGTTTGGGGCCCCAATCGCCCGTAGCTTTGCCCCGGCAGCCCAGTGTGGCGGCCGCCCGCCGCCGTGACGAAGACTTTTACCCTGGATGTGGAGCTGGCCTGCGATTTCGACCTGTTCGGGCTCGTGTCCAGCGCCCGCGACTACTCGCTGGCCTGGGCCCTCAACCAGGCCCTGCGCCTGCGCCTGCGCCGGCAGCCCGATCTGCTGCTTCCAATGCCCGGGCGCGAGCAGCTTATGTTCAGCCATTATTTGTACGCCACGGAGGTGCTTACGCTGCGCTTGTTTCGCAACCGGTCCCTGGTACTGTCGGCCTTCCCAAAGCCTTTTCTGGCCCCCGACTTTAAGGAGTACGACTACTTGCTGGCCGTGACGAACGGCGGCGATGAGCTGGCCGGCGCTGCCCTGGTGGCCCGCCTCGCTGCCCTGACTGCGGTGCAGCACGCGACCCAATTTGACCCCAGTACGCTTAAATACAAAGAGAATTTGATTTTGTAGGGCCCCGAAGATCGGCACCGGCCAGCTCCTTTTTCTTAAACTTACAGCCCGAACCCTTCTCCCCGTTAATGGAAAACCGACCCAACTTCAATAAAACCAAAATTGTGGCCACCGTAGGGCCCGCCTCCAATACCTACGAGCGCCTCGGCATGCTCATCCGCGAGGGCGTGGACGTGTTTCGGCTCAACTTCTCGCACGGGGCCCACGAGGAGCACCTGGCGGTCATCAATACGGTGCGCCGCCTCAACAAGGACCTGCGCACCAACGTGGGCCTGCTCCAGGACTTACAGGGCCCCAAAATTCGGCTCGGCGACGTGGAGGGCGGCGGCGTGGAAATTAAGCGCGGCGACAAAATCAAGCTTGTGTGCGGCGAAAAGGAAATCAGCACGGCCACCCGCCTGAGCACGATTTACCTGGGCCTGGCCCGCGACGTGAAGCCCGGCGACATGATCCTTATCGACGATGGCAAGATTGAGCTGAGGGTGCTGGCCACCGACCGCGAGGCCGAGGTGGATGTGGAGGTTATCTACGGCGGCCTGGTAAAGCCCCGCAAGGGCATCAACCTGCCCGACTCGAAGGTATCGGCCCCGAGCATGACGGAGAAAGACATCGAGGACCTCAAGTTTGGCCTCGCTAACGACGTGGACTGGATTGCGCTGAGCTTCGCACGCCGCGCCGAGGACATCCGCTTCATCAAGCAGCTCATCGCCGAAGCCGGCAAGGACATCCGCGTGGTGGCCAAGATTGAGACGCCCGAAGGCCTGGAAAACCTCGACGAAATCATTGCCGTCACCGATGCCGTGATGGTGGCCCGCGGCGACCTCGGCGTGGAAGTGAAGATGGAGGAGGTACCGATGGCCCAGAAAATGATCATTGCCAAGTGCAACGCGGCGGGCAAGCCCGTCATCGTGGCTACCCAGATGATGGAGTCGATGATTACGGCCCCGCGCCCCACCCGCGCCGAAACCAGCGACGTGGCCAACGCTGTGCTCGACGGGGCCGACGCCGTGATGCTCTCGGCCGAAACCGCCGTGGGGGCCTACCCGGCCGAGGTGATTCGCTCCATGGTGGGCACCATCATGAGCGTGGAAACCCAGAGCCCCCACCTGTTTTACCGCTGGCGCACCATCGACCCCGCCAGCCCTTCCTTCATGGCCAACAGTATTTTATCGGCTGCCTGCCACCTGGCCAAAAATACGGACGCCAAGGTCATTACCGGCCTTACTTACAAAGGCTACACGGCCTTCCAGATTGCTAAGTACCGCCCTAAAGCCAGTATCTTCATCTTCACCGGCAACCGCTCCCTGCTCACGGCCCTGAGCCTCGTCTGGGGCGTACGCTGCTTCTACTACGACCGCTACATCAGCACCGACAGCACCGTATCCGACATCCGCTCGGTGCTCACCAGCACCGGCTATCTTGCCACCGGCGACGTGTTCATCACCACTGGCTCGATGCCCATGCAGGAAAAAGGCAAGGCCAACATGGTAAAGGTCACCGTAGCTTAAGCTTCAAATGGCGGGGACTGCCGGACTTTTCGGCTCCCCCGCACCTTTACTTGCCAACAAAAACGCCCCGACTATTAGCAGCCGGGGCGTTTTTTTTAAGGCCCCAACCAAGCACGCATCATAGCCCTGGGCACGCAGGTGCCAATGATGCAACGTGGCTGGGGTCCCCGTGGCGTCGTCGACTCCCACCACGACTGAGCACCTGCTGATTCTGGTTGGCCTGTAACGCACAAGAGGCCCCGTTTCCAGCTGGAAACGGGGCCTCTTGGTAGAGAGCGGAGGACCGAACCTTGGGGCGGCGCAGTTCGGCCCTCCTATTCGTTACGCGCCAAGCGCATTAACGAACTTCGTGAGCTTGCTCTTATTGTTAGCAGCTTTGTTTTTGTGGATGATGCTCTTCTTGGCCAGACGGTCCAGCATCGACGACACTTTCTTCAACAGGTCCTGAGCGGCCGTTTTGTCGGTGATGGCGCGTAGCTTTTTGATAGCTGTACGGGTCGATTTGTGCTGGTAGCGGTTCAGTACGCGCTTGGCTTCGTTGCTGCGGATGCGCTTGAGAGCCGACTTGTGGTTTGCCATGACAAGAAAAACTATAAAATTCGACCGTTGAGCCGAGGATTTTTGCGTTTGGGAGAGCAAAGGTAAGGAATTATCCTGAACCAGCAAACCTGATCTTTAAGAAATTTACTGGAGCTTCACCTCAATGAGCGTTTAATGAAAACGTGGTAAGCACGCTGATTACTTCCCATCTTTGGGAAAGTCCCACCCGCTTACGGCCGGGCTCCTGCTTACTGCCATGCCCCTTGTTTCGCATTCGGCCTACCAGCCGCCCCGCTACCTGTTCAACGGCCACGTGCAGACCATTGTGCCCAGCCTGTGGCGCTCGGTGCCCGACGTGGCCTACGAGCGCGAGCGGCTGGAATTGGCCGACGGCGACTTCCTCGACCTGGACTGGAGCCGGCTGCCAGCCGGGGGCCCCGCCAACGGCCTCGCGGTGGTCTCGCACGGCCTGGAGGGCAGCAGCGACCGGGCCTACGTGCGCGGTATGGTGCGGGCCCTCAACCGCGCTGGCCTCGACGCGCTGGCCTGGAACTACCGCAGCTGCGGCGGCGAGATGAACCGCCTGCTCCGCTCCTACCACCTCGGCGATACGGAGGATTTGGACCTAGTGCTCCGCCATGCCCTGGCCACCGGCCGCTACCGGCACGCGTACCTGACGGGCTTTTCGGCGGGCGGTAACGTGACGCTCAAGTACTTGGGCGAGGCCCCAGGCCGAGTACCAGCTGAAGTAAAACGCGCCGCCGTGTTTTCGGTGCCCACCGATTTGCGGGCCAGCTCCCTGCACATCGGCCGGCCCCAAAACACGGTGTACATGCGGCGCTTCCTTAAAACGCTGCGCCAGAAAATCCGCGATAAGGCGGTGCTGCTGCCCGGCGAGGTGGACCTGACCGGGCTCGACGAGCTGCGCGATTTTCCGCAGTTTGATGAGCGCTACACGGCCCCCATGCACGGCTTTGCCTCGGCCGACGCTTACTACGCCTACGCTAGCTCGGGGCAGTATTTAGCTGACATTCAAGTGCCCACGCTGCTGGTGAACGCGGAGAATGACCCGTTTCTGCCGCCCTCGTGCTTTCCACGCGCCGTGGCGGAGGCCTCCGCCTTCGTGTACCTCGAAACGCCGCCCGAGGGCGGGCACGTGGGCTTTGGCGAGGGGAACCCCGACGGCGCGTACTACTCGGAGCGGCGGGCGGTGGAGTTTTTGCTGGGGGCCCTGCCGACCTGATTGCCCGCGGCTAGCGCACCCGCGAGTTGGCGGGCACGAACACGACTTTCTTGGTTTCGTAGAATTCCTCGGGGAAAAATTGCGCCAAATCGGTGACGGTAGCCACCAGGCCAGATTCGGCAATTTCCTCGGTCAGGTCGCCGCCCTTCAGGCAATACAAGCCGCTCTCGCGCAGGCCCTTGGGTTTGAATAAGTGGGCTATCCACGGGTGGAAAGTAGCCAGCCGGGCTACGGCGCGGCTCACCACGAAGTCGTATTTGGGGCGCAGTTGCTCGGCGCGGGTGTGCTCGGCCGTCACGTTGTCGAGGCCCAGGGCCCCGGCCAGGAACTGCACCGCCCGGATTTTCTTCCCGATGCTGTCCACCAAGTGGAAGTGCACCTCCGGGAACGCAATGGCCAGCGGCAGGCCGGGCAGGCCCCCGCCGGTGCCCACGTCGAGCACAGCGCTGCCCTTCGGGAACTGCACCACCTTGGCCAGGCCCAGCGAGTGCAAAACGTGCCGCTCCGTGAAGTTGTCCATGTCGGCGCGCGACACCAGGTTCACCTGCTCGTTGATGACGCGGAATTCGGCTTCGAGCTGCTGGAAAAGCCGGAGCTGCGCGGGCGTGAACGCGGGGAAGTGCTGCTGGAGGAGGTTCATGGGCGCAAAGTTGCACGGTTCGGCGGCTTCTGTGCCGCCGCCGGGGCCCCACACCTAGTACGGCCGTTTGACAGAATCAGGATTTTATACTTAATTGCTTTACGATATAAATTTATTTTTTATCAACACATATTTATTGAATATCAATAAATATGTGTTCCTTTGCTGGCGGCAATTAATTCTTATTCGTCATGCAAAAAGGAAAGCTAAAGAATTGGTTTGGTTTGAAAAGTATGCTACTCCTCAGTCGGGTAGTCGTTGGACTACTGCTGTTTGGCGCCTTCGTGTTTTCAATCCAGTCAATCGGACGAACCTATGACATTGCCACCGGGGGCCCCGAGGTGCGGCTGGTGCTGAACACTTTTTCGCCTAATCTTTTCCCAGCACTGCACGACACTAAGGCGGGGTTTGACGACGGTTGGCAAGGCCGTCCCATGCGCGAGGACCGGGGGCCCCTACCCGCTCTGCAAGCTGCTGCCGGGGGCTTTGAACTGGCAGCCGACCCGCGCGAACCGCTGCTCCGCTACCGCGAGCCCACGCCTTGGAAACGGGTGGCCTTGTTTTATCTGGGGGCTTCCGAAAGCTTATTTTCATTGCCTTGGCTACTTTTCCTAGCCATCGGCAGCCACTTGCTGTGGCGGCTGCTACGCGACGTGACGCCTGCCACACCGTTCACTTTTGCCAACGCCCGGCGGCTGAGCCAGCTGGCGCTGCTAGTACTCGGCTCGTTCATTTGGGAGAAAGTGGCTTACATACTGGTTCGGGCGCTGGTACCCGCTTTTAGGGCCCCGGGGTTGGCCGAAACCCTCAATCATTACGTGAGCCTGAACACCGAAAATACGCTACCGAATGTGTGGGTGGGCGTTGGGCTGACCGTTATTGCCATTGTGTACCGGCGCGGCGTGGAACTAAGCCAGGAGGCCGAACTCGTTATCTGATGCCAATCATCGTGAACCTCGACGTGATGCTGGCCCGGCGCAAGATGACGCTCAGCGCCCTAGCTGAGGCCGTAGGCATTACGCTGGCCAACTTGTCCATTCTGAAAAGCGGCAAGGCCAAGGCCGTGCGCTTCAGCACGCTGGCCGCCATTTGCCAGGCCCTGGACTGCCAGCCGGGCGACTTGCTGGAACACGGCCCCGACCCAGCCGACCTACGCCCGGGAGCCGATGGGGAATGAGGGACTATCCAGATAGGCGGTCATGCTGAGCTTATCGAAGCATCTCTCCCGCGGCAGTAACCATTGATTGCTGCCGCGGGAGAGATGCTTCGACAAGCTCAGCATGACCGCCTACTCTTTCTCTCCTACTCGGATAGCACCCGAACGCTGGGGGCCCCAGCGGCCATAAAAAAAGCCCCGACTTACGGGGCTTTTTTTATGGCTAGATAATCTGCTTGGTGTGCTTCATCATGTCGTAGAGCAGCTCGCGGGCGCGGTGCAGCTGGGCTTTCACGGTGCCGAGGGGGGCTTTGAGCTCGGTGGCGATTTCCTCGTAGCTCAGCTCGTCGAAGTAGCGCAGGCTCACGAGGCGCTGGTACTTGTCAGGCAGGCGCGACACGACGTGGCGCATGATTTCGATTTTCTGGTTGCGCACAGCGTGCTCGGCCGGGTTCAGGTCGTTGTCGCGGAAATCGATGGTGATTTCGTCGCCGTTGTCCACCTTAATGGCCGAATCAATCGACATCGTTTTGATTTTATTCTTGCGAATGAAATCGATGCAGTTGTTGGTGGCGATGCGGAACAGCCAGGTGCTAAAGGCGTACTCGGGGTTGAACTTGTGCAGGTTTTTGAAGGCTTTGGCGAAGGCCTCGATGGTGAGGTCCTCGGCGTCGTCCTGGTTGCGCACCATTTTCAGCACCACGTGGTACACGGGCTTCTTATAAATCTGCATCAGCTCGGCGTAGGCCTTCTCGTCACCGTGGTCCACGGCGGCGCGGATAAGCTTGAAGTCGTGCTTGGCCTTGGCAGAAAATTGCTTCTGAATATCTTGGTTATTATTTACTTCCATCGAAGGGAACGCTTGAATAGCAAGGAAAGGCTGATGGTGACGTATTGGGCGAAGTAGAGGCCGTCGAGCAGCGGTAGCCACGCGGTCGGCAAATTTTGTTCCAAACGCCGGCCCAGGATGCCGTACACGGAGGCCAGGGCAAAGGTTCGCAGGACCCAAATAACCGCCAAAGGTACCCAATGTTCGGGCGAGAATACCAGCCCTACGGTAAGGGCGTAGGCCAGCACGTTGGCCAGCACGAAGGTACCGATGCGGACGCGGTCGGCCAGGCGGTAGCGGCTGCCGGCCGAGAGGTGGCGGCGCTTCTGCGTCCACCAAGCTCCCCAGGTGGCGGCCGGCTCGCTCAGGGTTTGGGCGGGGCCATCGGCTACCACGGCGGCGCGCAGGCCCTGGGCCACTGCGTCTTGCACCAGTAGGTCGTCGTCGCCGCTGAGGCGGCGAATGTGGCTAGCGAAGCCCTTGGTGGCCGCAAACGTGGCCCGGGTGTAGCCCAGGTTGCGGCCCACGCCCATGTAGGGCCGCCCGCGCCAGGCAAAGCTGAGGTATTGGGCGGCCGTCAGCAGCGTTTCGTAGCGGATGAGGCGATTGAGCAGCCCGGGGCCCTCGGCGTAGCCCGAGAAGCCCAGCACGAGGCCGGCCGGGGCCCCGGGGGCCCCAAAGCCGCGCTGCATCAGGCGCAGCCACTGGTTGGTGGCCGGAATGCAGTCGGCGTCGGTGAAGAGCAGGCGGGCGTGGCGGGCGGCCTTGATGCCCAGGGTGAGGGCGTACTTTTTGGGGGCGAAGCCGTCGGGCGTGCGCTTCACCGTGACGAGGCGGAAGCGGCCGGCGTAGTATTGGCCCAGCTGCTGGGCGTAGTCCTGGGTTTCGTCGTAGCTGCGATCGTCGATGAGGACGATTTCGAAGCCTGCCGGGTAGTCTTGCTTCAGCAAAAGGGGCAGTAGGCGGCGCAGGTTTTCCAGCTCGTTGCGGGCGCAGACGACGACCGACACCGGCTCGTCGTCGGGCCCCGGGGCGTCGGCCGGGGCCTCGGCGGGGCGGCGAGCGAAAGGCCCGAAGTAGTAGAACCAGTAATAGAACTGCACCAGCACACAGGCCACCAGCAACCAGAAAACGGGGGACTTAGGTAAATACGGAGGCAACGGCAGGCAACGCAAATGAGCGGGCAAAGGTAGGGGCCCCGGGCCGGCGGGGCTACCTTTGCGGCCGCTTATGACCTTTGACCTTCTTGCCCGCGACCCCGCCACCAAGGCCCGCGCCGGGCTGCTGCACACGGCCCACGGGGCCATCGAAACGCCCATTTTTATGCCCGTGGGCACGGCCGGCACCGTGAAGGCGGTGAGCCAGCAGGTGCTGCGCACCGACGTGCAGGCCCAGATCATCCTCGGCAACACCTACCACTTGTACCTGCGCCCGGGCCTGGAGGTACTGCAAGCCGCTGGGGGCCTGCACCGCTTCAACGGCTGGGACGGGCCCATCCTCACGGACTCGGGCGGCTACCAGGTATTTTCGCTCAGCAACACCCGCAAAATCAAGGAGGAGGGCGTCACGTTCCGCTCGCACGTCGACGGCTCGAAGCACCTGTTTACGCCGGAGGGCGTGATGGACATCCAGCGCGTAATTGGGGCCGACATCATCATGGCCTTCGACGAGTGCACGCCCTGGCCCTGCGAGTACGACTACGCCCGCCGCTCGCTCGACCTGACGCACCGCTGGCTGCAACGCTGCATCCAACGCTTCGACGCTACCGAGGGCCTCTACGGGTTTGAGCAGAACCTGTTTCCCATCGTGCAGGGCAGCACCTTTAAGGACCTGCGGGTGCAGTCGGCCGAGTTTGTGGCAGCCCAAGGGCGGGCCGGCAACGCCATTGGGGGCCTGAGCGTGGGCGAGCCCGCCGAGCTGATGTACGAGATGACAGAGCTGGTCTGCGACATCCTGCCCGCCGACAAGCCGCGCTACCTGATGGGCGTGGGCACGCCGGCCAACATCCTAGAAAACATTGCCTTGGGCGTGGACATGTTCGACTGCGTGATGCCGACCCGCAACGCCCGCAACGGCATGCTGTTCACCACGCAGGGCATCGTCAACATCACCAACAAGAAGTGGGCGACGGACTTCACACCCATCGACCCCAGCCTGCCCGGCGTGGCCAGCACCTTCTACTCGCGGGCCTACCTGCGGCACTTGTTCCAGTGCAAGGAGCTGCTGGGCCCCCAAATTGCCTCGGCCCACAACTTGGCCTTCTATTTGTGGCTGGTACGCGAAGCCCGCACGCAAATTGTGGCCGGCACGTTTGGGCCCTGGAAAGACCGCATGGTGCAGCAGGTAATGACCAGATTGTAATTAAAAATCATGAGTTGGGCCGTCATGCTGAGCTTATCGAAGCATCTCTACTGCGGCAGTAAATCATGATTAGTTGAGCAGTAGAGATGCTTCGACAAGCTCAGCATGACCCATTTTAACTGCTCACCGCTTACCTACTTAGCGCTCGTCTATTGTGAAAATCCTCGATAAATACATTATCAAGAAATTCCTCACGGCGTTCGTCTTCACGGTGCTCATCATCGTGTCGGTGATTTGCGTGATTGACTTTACCGAGAAGAACGACGATTTCATCCAGCACAAGCTGACGATGAAGCAGATTGTATTCGAGTACTACGTGTTCCTGTTTCCGTACTTCTCCAACCTGCTGGCCCCGATTACCATTTTCATTGCCGTGGTGTTCGTGACGGCCCAGCTGGCCTCGCGCACCGAAATTGTGGCCATCATGGCCAGCGGCGTGAGCTTCAAGCGGTTGCTAACGCCGTATCTGGCGGCGGCAGCGCTAGTGGGGTTGTTCATTTTTGCGCTTACGGGCTGGGTGCTGCCGCTGGCGAATAAGCAGCGCGTGCGCTTCGAGCGGGCCTACGTGAAGCTGCCCTACACCTTTAAGGGGCACGACGTGCACATCCGCATCGGGCCCCGCAGCTACGTGTACATGCAGAGCTACGACAGCCAGCGCAACGTAGGCTACCGCTTTGCCTTAGAGACGATTGACAGCACCATTCTGCACCGGCGGATGACATCCGACGCCATCAGCTGGGACTCGACCAAGCAGGTCTGGCACATGTCGCCGCAGCTCATTCGCACCTTCCGGGGGCCCCAGGACGAGACGCTGCTGACCGTGCCCGCCCGCGATACTACGCTGCGCCTCACGCCCAAGGACTTCGCCAGCCACTACCACGAGGAAGAAACCCTGACCCTGCCGCAGCTCAACGCCTTCATCCGGGAGAAGGTAGACCGCGGCGCCGACGACACGGCCACCTACATGAGCGCCAAGTACGAGCGCTACTCCTACCCCTTCGCCACGCTCATCCTCACCCTCATCGGAGTGTCGCTCAGCGCCCGGAAGTCGCGGGCCGGGGTGGGCGGACAAATTGCGCTGGGCTTCGTGCTAGCCTTCGTGTTCATCATCTTCGTGATGCTGAGCCGCAACCTGGCCCAGGTAGGCACCCTCGCCCCGCTGGTAGCCGCCTGGGTCCCCAACTCCATTTTTCTGGTTATTGGTCTGGCGCTGTACCGCTTCGTACCGAAGTAAATCGGGCTGCTTTGTAGAGAGAAAGGCCGTCATGCTGAACGCAGTGAAGTATCTCTACTGCAGCAGTAATCCATGATTTAGTCAGCGGGAGAGGTGCTTCACTGCGTTCAGCATGACGGCCTTTTCCTTCACTCTCACATTGCCACCTGCTCCTCGCTTTCACATTTCCACATCCCGCACATTTCTCACATTAGAATTAATCGGTGTTAAAAGACTACCTCCGCCTTCATTTCATTGTGCTGCTGTGGGGCTTCACGGCCATATTGGGCAAGCTGCTAGCCCCCACGCCGGCCGTAGAACTGGTGTTTTGGCGCACGCTGCTGGCCAGCAGCGGGCTGGGGCTGCTGCTGGCAGCGCGGGGCCTGGGCTGGCGCCTGCCATGGCGCGAGGCCCTGAAGCTGCTGGGCGTGGGCACGCTGGTGGCCGCCCACTGGATTACATTTTTCCTGGCCGCGCGCCTCTCGTCCGTGAGCGTGTGCCTGGCGGGCATGGCGACGCTGGCCCTTTGGACCTCGCTGCTGGAGCCGCTGCTGCTGTGGCGGCGGGTGCGGCCCTACGAGGTGGCCCTGGGCCTGGGGGCCATGCTGGGCCTGTATTTGATTTCGCAGGCTGAACTGAACCAGCTCACGGGCCTACTGGTGGCGGTGGGCTCGGCGGGGCTCTCGGCCCTGTTCAGCGTGCTCAATTCGCAACTTGTGAAGCGCCACGCGCCGGTCAGGCTCACCTTCTATGAAATGGCGGGGGCCTGCCTGAGCATCGCCATTTTCCTGCCGTTTTATGGGCGCTACTTCACCCAGGGCGCGGGCGTGCAGCTGGCATTGCACGGCTACGGCTGGCTGTGGATGGCCGTGCTGGCAGGCGTGTGCACGGTGTACGCCTTCTCATCGTCGGTGGAATTGATGAAGCGCCTGTCGGCCTTCGTCGTCAACCTCACCATCAACCTGGAGCCGGTATATGGCATTTTGCTGGCGCAATTGCTGTACTGGCTGCGGGTGCAGGGCTTCGGGCAGGAGCGCATGGCAGGCGGCTTCTACCTGGGCACGATTATCATCCTGGCCAGCGTGCTCATCCACCCAGTAATCGAGCAGTGGAACCGCCGCCGCACCCGCCGCGCCCAGGCCCTGGACGCGGTGGTGTAGCACGGTTTGTAGCGTGGACTTTGTAGTCCGCGGCGCTCGCTTCGTCCTGCCGATTAATCGTTGGGCGACCGTGCAGAGCCGCGGACTACAAAGTCCGCGCTACACGCTGGGGGCCCTAAAGAGGTTTGCCGAGTTGCGCTGTTAAGAGGCCGAACCCGCCTCTTCTCGATTCATGACTATCCTGTACTGGCTGCGCAACGACCTGCGCATGCACGACAACGAAGTGCTGGCCGCCCTGCCGCCCGGCGCCACGGCCCTACTGCCGGTGTACTGCTTCGACCCCGTGGCCCTGGGGCCCGATGCCTACCTGGGCCTGCCGCGCACCGGCCCGCACCGCCTGGCCTTCCTGCTCGAAGCCCTGGCCGACTTGCAGCGGCGCTACGCCGCGCTGGGCTCTGGCATTCACTTCGCGGTGGGCCGCCCCGAGGACGTGCTGCCCGCCCTGGCCCGGCAGCTGGGCGCGCAGGCCGTGCACGCCAGCACCGAGCATACCACTGAGGAAGAGGAGGCCGAAGATGCCCTTACCGCCGCGCTGGGGCCCCAAATTCCGCTGCGCCGCTTCGAAACCCTGACGCTGCTGCACCCCGCCGACCTGCCCATTCCCGTGCGCAACCTGCCCTTTTCCTTCAGCAAGTTTCGGTTTGATGTTTTTTCGAAGATGACGGTGCGGCCACCGCTACCCGCCCCGCGCCGGCTGCCGCCGCTGCCGGCGGGCTTCGCACCCGCGCCACTGCCCAATGCCGATTTAATTGCCGCTGAACTGGGGCAGCCGTCGCTGGTGCGCGTTCGGCCCGACCGGCGCTCGGCCCTGCCCGCGCTGGGCGGGGGCGAAACCACCGGCCTGGCCCGCCTGCACGATTACGCCATTGAGCGCCACCTCATTGGCCGTTACGACGACACCCGCAACCAGCTGCTGGGCGAGGCCTTCAGCACTAAGCTTTCGCCCTGGCTGGCCAACGGGAGCTTGTCGGCCCGGCAGGTGTGGGCGGCCATTGATGGCTACGACGATGCCCACGGGGCCCGTAGCAAGGGGGCCCTGCAATTGCGGCTGGAGCTGCTGTGGCGCGACTATTTCCGCCTGTTGGCCCAGAAAGCCGGGCCGGATTTCTTCCGCTGGCGCGGCCTGCGCGACCAGCTTCCCAAGCCCATTCAGCCCGAAAAAACCGTGTTCGACGCCTGGGCCGCTGGCCGTACCGGCAACGCCTTTGTAGACGCCAACATGCGCGAGCTAAACGCCACCAGCTTCATGAGCAACCGCGGCCGGCAGAACGTGGCCAGCTACCTCATCCACGACCTGCACCAGGACTGGCGCTGGGGCGCGGCCTACTTCGAGCACCAGCTCATCGACCACGACGCGGCCTCGAACTGGGGCAACTGGAAGTACATCGCCGGCACCGGCACCGACGTGCGCGATACCGCCTTCGATGTGGCCCAACAGGCCAAGCGCTACGACCCGCAGGGCCAGTATGTGCGCACCTGGTTGGCGTAAGTCGTTGTTTTTAAGTCTAAAATGTTTTTTGTGTACTCGCGTGGCGCCGTGGGGTGCGGGGCTTGGCCCCGCCCGTCGTTGCACTGAATCGTAGAAACGGTGCAAACGGCGGGCGGGGGCAAGCCCCGCACCCTACTACGGTGTTACCGCATTTTACTTTGCGATGAGCACAGCCGGCCGCCCCGGGGCCCTAAAGCTGCCCGCGCCACACCAGGTACTCGGCGGGCCAGGGCAGCGCCGGGGCCTCGGGCTGGCCGAGCCACAGGCCGTACACAGCCGAGCCCGAACCCGACAAGCTGGCGTAGGCCGCTCCGGCGGCGTAGAGCTGCTGCTTGATGGCGGCCAGCACCGGGTAGGTGGGCGTCAGGGCGGTTTCGAAGTCGTTGGCCACAGTGTGGCGCCAGGTGCCGATGGCCCCCCCCAGAGCTTCGCGCAGCGGGTGGGCGGGCGCGTGCGGCACGATGCGGGCGTAGGCTTCGGCCGTGCTGATGTGCAGGCCGGGGTACACCACGGCGCAGGCGGTACCGGCCAGATCGAGGCTGATGGGTTCGAACACGTCGCCCTTTTCGCGGGCCAGCACGGGCTTGTTCTGAATAAAAAAAGCGCAGTCGGCTCCCAGGCGGCGGGCATAGCCTTCCAGCGCATCCGTTGGTAAGTTCAAACCAAACAGCTCATTAGCCGCCTTCAGGGCAAAAGCTGCATCGGCCGAGCCACCGCCCAGGCCCGCCCCGATGGGTACCACTTTGTGCAGGTGCAGCTGCACGGGCGGCAGCTGCGGGAAATCGGCCTGGAGCAGGGCGTAGGCCCGCACGCACAGGTTCGTTTCCGGGGCCCCGGGGATGGGGCGGCCGCTGAGGCCCAGGCTGGTGGGCTGGCCCGGGGCGGCGGGCAGCAGCTCCAGTGCATCGGTCCAGGGCAGGGGCACAAACACAGTTTCGAGGGTGTGGAAACCATCGGGGCGGCGGGCCGTGACGTACAGGCCCAGGTTGAGCTTGGCGTTGGGGAAGGTGAGCAAGGCGAGTAGTTTTGAAAAAATGAGTAGCGAGCCGGTGGGCGGTGCGGGCTGCCGGCTTTTTCGCCGGCTGCCCGCTAATCGTTGAATCGGTGCAATGGTGCAACGATGCAGTGGCAACCCAAAGCCCTGGGGGCCCCGGGGATTACCGGGCAGCCGGCGAAAAAGCCAGCAGCCCGGGCCGGCGGCCTATTTTTGTTCATGCCCGCGGCCGCCCAAAATTCAGCATTCCCCGCCCAAAGTTTCTACGTGCGCCGCGGCAAGCGCTGGCTCGACGTGGCCGGGGCCCTGGCGCTGCTGCCCCCGGCCCTGCCACTGCTGGCGCTGGGGGCCCTGCTGGCCGCCGCCCAAAACCGGGGCCCCTGGCTGTTTCGGCAGGCGCGGCCGGGGCGGGGCGGGCAGCTCTTCACGCTCTACAAGCTCCAAACCATGACCAGCGCCCGCGATGCCCGCGGCCAGCTGCTGCCCGACGCCCAGCGCCTGCCGCGCCTGGGCCACTGGCTACGAGGCACTTCCCTCGACGAGCTACCCCAGCTTTGGAACATCCTGCGCGGCGACCTGAGCCTGGTGGGGCCCCGGCCGCTGCTGCCGCAGTACCTGCCGCTGTACTCGCCGGCACAGGCGCGGCGGCACCTGGTGCGCCCCGGCCTCACGGGCTGGGCCCAGGTGAACGGGCGCAATGCCCTGGCCTGGGAAGAAAAATTTGCCTTTGATACGTGGTACGTCGACCACCTTTCGCTGGCGCTGGACCTGAAAATCCTGTGGCGCACGGTAGGCCGCGTGCTGGGCAGCGCGGGCGTGGCGGCCCCGGGCCAGGCCACCAACGAGGCTTTTCGGGGCCCAGCGTAGGCGGTATGGGGCCTCGGGCCGACCTTTGCGGCTCACTTGCCCCTCACCCCGCGCCGCCCGTCGCATGACTCAACTGTTCTTTTCGGATTATTACGCCGGGCCCGGCACCGGCCGGCCGCTCGTCATTTTTGGGGCCGGCGGGCTGGGGCGCGAGGTGCTGAGCCTGGTGCAGCAGCTGCCTCCGGGCCCCGACGGGGCCCCCGCCTGGGAGGTACGCGGCTTCTACGACGACGTGGCGCCCGCCGCGCCCACCGTGGCCGGCCTGCCCTACCTGGGCACCAGCGCCGACCTCAACGCCACCGCCGAGCCGCTGGCCGTGGCCGTGGCCGTGGGCAGCAGCGCCGGCCGGGCCGCCGTGGTGGGCCGCCTCACCTCGGCGCAGCTAGCATTTCCGGCGCTGGTGCACCCGGGCGTGGTGCTGGGCCTGGCCCAGCGCATCAGCCTGCGCGAGGGCTGCATCATCCAGCAGGGCTGCATGTTAACCTGCGACATTGCCCTCGACCGCTTCGTGCTGCTCAACCTGGGCTGCACCGTGGGTCACGACGCCGTGCTGGGTGAATTCTGCTCGCTGATGCCGCGCGCCAACGTGGGCGGCGCTGCCCGGCTGGCCCCCGGCGTGTACCTCGGCACTGGGGCCACCGTCATCCAGGGCGTGGCCGTGGGCGAGTACACCACCGTGGGAGCCGGGGCCGTGGTAGTGCGCGACTTGCCACCCCGCACCACGGCCGTGGGCGTGCCGGCCCGGGTAATTAAGTAGTTGATAGTGAATTATTAGCAAATGAACACTAGCGCTATTTGTGCAGCCGTCAGACCGTCATGCTGAGCTTGTCGAAGCATCTCTACCGCTCATTAAGTCAATCGTTCAGCGACGCGGTAGAGATGCTTCGGCTGCGCGGACGTCAGATGAGCATGACGGATGATTTTTAATTTCCAAACCGTTAATTACCAACAGCTTCACGGCTAATTATTAACTAATAACTGTTCACTGGTAACTGTTAACTATTCAATTGCGCAGCCAAGACCACGACCGGATTTTCCTCTCCCCGCCCCACCTCGGCCGCCACGAGCTGAACTACGTGCACAAGGCCATTGAGGACAACTGGGTGGCGCCCGTGGGGCCCAACCTGGTAGGCTTCGAGGCCGATATTTGCGCGGCGGCGGGCGTACCGTTTTGCGTGGCCCTAAACTCGGGCACGGCCGCCCTGCACCTGGGCCTGCTGCTGCTGGGCGTGGGCCCCGGCGACGAAGTGCTGTGTCCCTCGTTCACGTTCGTGGCCACGGCCAACGCCATCCGCTACTGCGGGGCCACGCCGGTATTCGTTGACAGCGAGGCCGCTACCTGGAACATTTGCCCCGTGCGCCTGCGCGAGGCCATCGAGGACCGGCTGCGGCGGGGCCACAAGCCACGGGCCCTGCTGCTGGTGCACCTCTACGGCATGCCGGCCCAGCTGGCGGAAATCGGGGCCCTGGCCGAGGAATTCGACATTCCTATCCTGGAGGACGCGGCCGAGGCCCTGGGCAGCACCTGGCAGCAGCAGCCGCTGGGCAGCTTCGGGCGGGTGGGCGTGTTCTCGTTTAATGGCAATAAGATACTGACCACCAGCGGTGGTGGGGCCCTCGTGACCCACGACCCGACCCTGGCTGCACGCGCCCGCTACCTGGCCACCCAGGCCAAGGACGCGGCCCCCTACTACCAGCACTCGGAGGTGGGCTACAACTACCGGCTGAGCAACATCCTGGCCGGCATCGGCCGCGGCCAGATGGAGCTGCTGGCCGACCGGGTGAAGCGCCGCCGCGAGATTTTCCGGTGGTACCAGGGGCACCTTGCCGCGCTGCCCGGCCTAGCCGTGGCCCCTGCCGCCGAGCCGCCCGGGGCCCTGTCCAACCGCTGGCTCACCACCGTGCTGCTCGCCCCGCCCGACCCAGCTGACGCTGATGCCCCGCCCGCCACGCCCGAAACCCTGCGCCTGGCCCTCGAAACCCGCAACGTCGAGAGCCGCCCGCTCTGGAAGCCTATGCACTTGCAGCCGCTCTTCGCCGAGGCGCCGATGTACGGCGGCGCGGTGTGCGCCGACCTGTTTGCCCGGGGCCTGTGCCTGCCTAGCGGCACCGCCCTGACTGATAGCGACCTGCGCCGCGTGGCCGAGGCCCTGGCGGAGGCTTTGCGCTGAAGGCCGTGCCACGCAGCCTGGCCCCTTTATTGCCTTGGTTCCCCCGCGGGGCCCCGCTCTGCCGTTAAAGGCCCAGCCAATCTTTTTTCATCTATGAATAATTCCCGATTCCTCGCTGTGCTGCTGCTGGCGCTGCCCGTGGCCGCCCGCGCCCAAACCAAGCCCGCCACCAAAACCACTACCGCGGCCAAGCCCGCCACCGAGCAGGTAACCGAAGTAACCGAGGACCTGGACCCGGCCACGGGCAAGGTCATCCGCCGCACCACCCGCACCACCACCCTGCCGGCCGGCACCCCGCTGCCCGGCAGTAGCACCGTGGCCGCCGATGGCCGGGCCGCCGACTCGCAGGTGTCGGATTTCTTCCGCGAAAAAACCACCGTGGGGGCCCTGACGGCCCCCGCCCTGCTCGACGCCTACAGCCGCTTCATCGAGAAAGTGCGCGCCGACCGCCGTGGCTGGAACTCGGCCAGCTGGGCAAACGCCGCCGCCGTGCTCAGCAGCCTCAACGGCCGCTACGAGCAGGTGCGGTCCGACTTCGTACTCGACGACAAGGTGACCATCCGCTCGCAGCAGGCCGAATTTCAGGCCCTGCGCACCGCCCGCCAGATCTCCGACCAGGTATCGGACAAACTGTAGCCGGGGCCCCTAAACCATTAGGGATTAACGGTCATGCTGAGCGCAGCGGAGCGAAGTCGAAGCATCTCTACCGCATAAGCAGCTTACCCAATTAGGTCAGTTACGCGGTAGAAATGCTTCGGCTCCGCTGCGCTCAGCATAACTGTTGTTTTTTGTAGGGCCCCAACCTCGGCCCTAGCCCAGGGCCTGGGACAGGTCGGCGAGCAGATCGCCCGCTTCCTCGATACCCACGCTGAGGCGGATGAGGCCCGGGGTGATGCCCAGGGCCCGGCGGCGCTCGTCGGGAATGTAGCGGTGCGAAGTGGCCAGCGGGTACGAGCACGACGAATCGACGCCGGCCAGCGACGGGGCCAGCGGAAACAGCTGGCTCTTCTGAACAAAAGCATCGACGGCCGCCGCGGTATCGTCGGCCAGCCGGAACGAGAGCATACCGCCGAACTGGCCGCCGCGCAGCTGGGCAGCCGCCAGGGCGTGGCCGGGGTCAAGGGGCAGGCCGGGGTAGAACACCTGCCCCACGGCTGGGTGCCGGGCTAGGAACTGGGCCACGGCCAGAGCATTTTCGGAGTGCTGGCGCATGCGCAGGCGCAAGGTTTTGGTGCCACGCAGGGTCAGCCAGCTTTCCAGCGGGGCCAAGGTGAGGCCCAGGCTGCCGCCCACCTGGCGTAGGCGCTGGGCCACGGCCGGGTCGCGGGCCAGCACCAGGCCGGCAGTTACGTCTGAGTGCCCGCCGAGGTACTTGGTGGCCGAGTGCCACACCATATCGGCCCCCCAGCTGAAGGGCTGGCTGATAGCGGGCGAGGCGAACGTGTTGTCAATCAGTAAGAGCACGCCTTCGGCTTGGCAGGCGGCGGCCAGCCGGGGCCCGTCGAGCACGGTTAGCAGCGGGTTGCTGAGGATTTCGGCCAGCACCAGCTTGGTGTTAGGGCGGGCGTGGCGGGCCAGGTCGTAGAGGTCGGCCAGGGGCACATAGCTGGTTTCAATGCCCAGCCGGCTCAGCTCGTTGGAGAGCAGCACCACCGAGCCGCCGTACAGCTCGGCGGGGCAGAGCACGTGGTCGCCGGCCCGGCAGGTGGCCAGCACGGCGGCCAGCAGCCCGCTCAGGCCCGCGCCGGTGGCCACGCCGGCCAGGGCCCCGCCGGCCACGCCTTCGAGCCGGGCCACGGCGGCCACCAGCTCCTCGGTGTTGGGGTGTTCGGAGCGCGAGTAGCCGTAGCGACCGCCGCGCCCGGGGGCCGTATAGTACTCTTCCAGCTCGGCCAGGGAGGCGAATTTGAAGACCGACGTTTGGTAAATGGGGGTGACTTTGGGGTGGATATTGGTCAGGTTCATGGCAAGGGGCCCGGGGCGGACGAAAAGAATGCGCCAAAGTAACGCCGAATTCCTGGCTCGTTAGGGGCCCTGACGTATCTTTCCTTCCCCATTCTTCCCTCCTCTTTTATGCATTACAAAATTGCGCTGTTGGGCTTGTGCCTGGCCGCCGCGCCGCTATTAGCGCAAGTGGGGCCGGCCCCGGCACACGCTCCGCGCACCGCCGCGGGGGCCCCCGTGGGGCCCTGCGCGGCCACCGACCCCAACTCGCGCATTGGCGGCGAGTTGCAGCAGCTGTACCAGCAGTGGCACACGGGCGGCGCCGCCGCCAGGAAGGGCGGGGCCGGGCAGCTGGCCACCGCGTTCCCCCAACTGCACGTGGCCTCCACCGACGACGCGGTACTGGTGCGCATCACGGCGAAGGATGTGGCCGCACTGCTTCCGGCGCTGCTGGCCCGCGGCTTCGTGGTGGTATCCGACCAAAGCAAGTTTCACTTCATCGAGGGCCGCCTGCCAGTGAGCCAGCTGGCTCCCGGCACGGCCGGCATCAGCGCCCTGGCGGCACAGGGCCTGCTGGGCGTACTGCCCGTTTACCTGCCGGCCGGCCGCGCGGGCAAAGTGCTGAACCAGGCCGATTTCGTGCTGGAGGCAGCCCGCGTACGGGGCACCCGCCCCACCGGCTACGACGGCACGGGCGTGCGCATCGGCGTGTTGAGCGACTCGTACAACGCCCTGAACGGCGCGACGGCGGGCGTAGCCTCCGGCGATTTGCCCGCCAACGTGCAGATACTACAGGAGTATTCGGGCGGCACCGACGAGGGCCGCGCCATGATTGAGCTGATCCACGACATCGCCCCCGGGGCGAGCAAGGCTTTCAGCTCGGTGGAATTTGGCGAGGCCGATTTTGCCACCCAGATTACCCGGCTGGCCAGCCCCACGGGGGGCAACTGCAAAATTCTGGTCGATGACATCGGCTACTTTGCTGAGCCTCTGTACCAGGACGGCGTGATTGCCCAGGCCATCGAAAAGGCCGTGGCCGGCGGGGCAGCCTACTACTCGGCGGCCGGCAACCAGGCCGACGAGGCCTCGGAGTACGTCGCCCCCACGTTCACCAACGCGGCGAAAGGAGCCGATTTGGACTTTGGCCTCTCCACCGGGGGGCCTACCGACACGCGCCAGCCGTTCACGATTCCAGTGTCGGGCAAGTTCACCATCAGCTTGCAGTGGAGCGACCCGTTTTACACCATCGCCGGCGTGAAAACCGACCTCGACGCTTACCTGGTCATTGCCCGCACCGGCGCCACCCTCAAGGGCGACACCGTGGCCACGGCCGCCAACAACAACATCACCAACCAAACGCCCTACGAAATCCTGAGCTTCACCAACGGCGCGGCCAGCATCAACACGGCGTACAACCTGATCATCAACCGCCGGGCGGGCACCGCCACCCCAGCCCGCGTGAAGTACGCCTCGTTCGGCGACACGTTTGTGCCCACCAAATACTGGACGCACAGCAGTACCATCACGGGCCACGCGGCGGCGGCCAGCGCCATGGCCGTGGCTGCGGCGCCGTCGTTCAACCGCCTCGTGGCCGAGTCGTACTCGTCGATTGGCACCCCCACCATCCTCTTCAACCCCGACGGCTCGGCGCTGGGGGCCCCGGCCACGCGCCAAAAACCCGACTTCACGTCGATTGACTATGTGAGCACCACGTTCTTTTCGGGCACGGTGTTTCCCGACCCGGCCGATGGGTTCATTTTCGCCGGTACCTCGGCGGCGGCGCCCAACGCGGCGGCCGTGGCCGCACTGCTGCTGCAAGCGCGCCCCACCAGCACGCCCGCTCAGCTCAACGCCCAGCTCAAGGCCACGGCGCTCGATTTGAATACGCCGGGCTTCGACAATGTAACCGGCGCCGGCCTCATCAACGCCTACGCGGCCGTGTACGGGCCGCCCACCGCGGCCGCGGTGCCCTTCGTGGACGTGTTCGACGGCACGGCCCTGGGGCCCAACTGGAGCGTCACAAGCCGCGGCGCGGCCCGGGTAGCCATCCGCTCGGATTTCTCGCCCGCCTCCAGCCCCGGCCACCTGGTGCTGGATTCGTTTTTCCCGTACTATAGCTTTAACAGCTACACTGGGGCCCGGGTGGCCCAGGCCGACCTGCACCTGAACCTAGCCAACGCCCCAGCCGGCGGCGTGCTGCTAACGTTCCGGCACAAGAAGATCCTGGGCGAAATCGACCAAGTGATGCCCGCCACCTTCAGCGGCAGCAGCGACACCGACGGCGTAGCCCTGAGCGTGGACGGCGGCACCACCTGGTACAGCCTGGCGAGCATCACGGGCACCAACGCCACCATCAACTACCAAACGGTAAGCGTAAACCTGACTCAGTTTGCCGCCGCCAACGGCTTGGCGCTGGGCGCCGACGTGCGCATCCGCTTCCAGCGCACCGGCACCACGCAGGTTGACGCGGCCGCGAGCACCCAACGCGGCGGCCGGGCCTTCGACGATATCGCTGTGACCGGCACCAGCGCCGCCCCGGTGGCCTTGTTCAACGTTTCGGCCGGCGCCGCGGCGGCCGTGTGCCCGGGCACTGCCGTGCAGTTCACCGATGCCTCGCTGCTGGGCCCCACGGCCTGGAGCTGGAGCTTCCCCGGCGGCACGCCCGCCAGCAGCACCGCCCAGAACCCCGTGGTGACCTATGCCCGCGGTGGCACCTACGACGCGACCCTAACTGTGACCAACGCCAACGGCACCGCCACCCGCACGACCACGGGCGCCGTGGTGGTATCGGGCGCCGTGCCCGTGGCCAGCTTCACGGTGAAGCCCTCGCCGGTATGCGCGGGTGGGGCCGTTGCGTTCACCAGCACATCGGGGCCCTGCCCCAGCACCTACGCCTGGAGCTTCCCGGGCGGCACGCCCAGCAGTAGCACCGCCGCCAACCCCGTGGTGACCTACGCCACCGCCGGGGCCTACACCGCCACGCTGGTGGTGGGCAACGGCAACGGCAGCAGCGCCGCCGCCACCGCCACGGTGGTCGTGCAGGGCAGCGGCTTGGCCCTGCCCTACGCCGAGTCCCTGGCCAGCGGCATCCCCGCTACCTGGACGGTGACCAATCCCGACAACGCCCTCACCTGGGGCCCCGCCAACAACGTGGTGCGCAAGGACGGCACCACCGGCACGGTGGCCGCCATCAAATTCTACAACTACTCGGCCCGGGCCCAACGCGATACTCTGCGCACGCCCGCCGTGGATTTACGCGGCCAGGCCAAGCCGTTCCTGCGCTTTGATTTAGCCTACGCCGCGGTATCGGCGGCGCCCGCAGCCAACAACGACTCGCTGGCCGTGGACGTGTACACGGCCTGCACCGCCACGCGCCTCGGCCGCGTGTACTTACAGTCGGCGGCTACGGGCCTGGGCACCACCGCGGTCCAGGCCTCGGCCTTCGCGCCCACCGCCGCCGCCCAGTGGCGCACCGAGAGCGTGGACCTGACGGCCTTCACCGGCCAGCAGGTGTACTTCCGCTTTACGGCTTTCAACGAGTACGGCAACAACCTGTACCTCTCGAATGTGCGGGTGGAAAACTCGGTGGCCACGGCCACCCGGGCCCTGGCCGACTCGCCGGCGCTGCAAGTGTACCCCAACCCCGTGGGCAGTGGCAGCGCCCTGGCCCTCGCCCTGCCCCTGGGCACCGGCACCGCCACCCTGCGCCTCATCGATGCCCTGGGCCGCACTACCTGGTACGGCACGGCCGCACTTAGCCCCGCTGCCGCCGCCCGCCGCACCCTCGACGCCCCCCTGGCCGCCGGCCTCTACACCGTCCTCTGCCAGGCCGCCGATGGCCAGCTCTACTCCCGCCGCGTGGTAGTGGAATAGTAATTAATCTATTCTCAATAGCTTTCAAAAGGCCGGCCGCAACGCCGGCCTTTTTTGGCTTAGCGCAGTTTTGAGTCGGTGTACCCGGTGCTGTAGAACGGCGTGGCACTCCGTTTCCGTGCGAACGCCAAACGAAGTGCCACGCCGTTCTACAATCCTTCCGCATTGGCTGTACACTGACTTGAAAGTTGCTGTAGGGAATTAACTATCAGCAGAATATTGCCTAAATATTAGATGAAAGTTATTTATTGGACCTATCTTGCCCTGAGATTCTTTCTACAATCTTTCTACCCACTTTACCCGTCTTTATGCGCAGTATCATTACTCTTTTGGGCCTGGGAACCTGCCTGGCCGCTGTGCCGCTGTTCCCGCGCCTGGAGGCCCCGGCCACCGGCCTGACGGCCGAACCCCGCCCGGTGGCCGACCCCAACTCGCGCATCGGCGGCGAGTTGCAGCAGCTGTACCGGCTGTGGAATACCGCCGCCCGCGGCCAGGGCCCCCAGCTGGCCGCCGCCTTCCCCGAGCTGACGCTGGCGGACGGCAACGCGGTGCTGGTGCGCATCACGGCGAAGGATGTGGCCGCACTGCGCCCGGCGCTGCTGGCCCGCGGCTTCGTGGTGGTGTCCGACCAAAGCAAGTTTCACTTCATCGAGGGCCGCCTGCCGGTGGGCCAGCTGGCCCCCGGCACGGCCGGCATCAGCGCCCTGGCGGCGCAGGGCCTGCTGGGCGTGCTACCGGTGTTTGACCCCATCAACAGCGCGGGCAAAGTGCTGAACCAGGCCGATTTCGTGCTGGAAGCGGCCCGCGTGCGGGGTACCCGCCCCACCGGCTATGACGGTACGGGCGTGCGCATCGGCGTATTGAGCGACTCGTACAACGTGCTGGGCGGCGCGGCGGCGGGCGTAGCTTCCGGCGACTTGCCCGCTAACGTGCAGGTAATACAAGACGCCGCCACGGGCACCGACGAGGGCCGCGCCATGATTGAGCTGATCCACGACATCGCCCCCGGGGCGGGCAAGGCCTTCAGCAGCGTCTACTTAGGTGAGGCCAACTTCGCCGACCAGATTTACAAGCTGGCCGACCCCACGCTGGGCAACTGCAAAATCATCGTCGACGACATCAGCTACCTCACCGAGCCGATGTTCCAGGACGGGGTAATTGCCCAGGCCGTGGAGGAAGTGGTGGCAACCCGCGGCTTGGCCTACTACTCGTCGGCCGGCAACTACGCCGACAAGTCGTCGGAGTACGCGGCGCCCACCTTCACCGCCACCACCGGCGGGGCGGCCGATTTGGACTTTGGCCTCTCGACCGGCGTGACGACCGACACGCGCCAGCCGTTCACCATCGCCGCATCGGGCGCGTTCAAGTTGGCCATTCAGTGGAGCGACCCGTTTTACACCGTCGACGGGGTGAAAACCGACCTCGACGCCTACCTCGTGGTGGCTCACGCCGGGGCCCCCATCAAGGGCGACACCGTGGCCCGCGCCGCCACCAATAACCTCGCCAACCAGACGCCCGGCGAAATCATCAGCTACACCAACCCCGCAGCGGCCACCAACACAGCCTTCAACCTGGTGCTGAACCGCCGGGCCGGCACCGCCGACCCCGCCCGCGTGAAGTACATCAGCTACGGCGCCTCGTTCACGCCTACCAAATACTGGACGCGCAGCGGCACCGTCACGGGCCACCACGCCTCCACGAGCAGCATGTCCGTGTCGGCCGCGCCATCGTTCAACCGCCTCGCGCCCGAATCCTTCACCTCGAAGGGCAACCCTACGTACTTGTTTGGGCCCCTGGGCGCGCCCCTGGCGGCCCCGGTAGTGCGCCTCAAGCCCGACTTTACGTCGATTGACTTCGTGAGCACCACGTTCTTTGGCGGCAACGCCACGCCCGACCCAGCCGACGGCTTATTCTTCTCGGGCACGTCGGCGGCGGCGCCCAACGCGGCGGCCGTGGCCGCGCTGCTCTGGCAGGCCCAGCCCACCCTCACCCAGGCCCAGCTCAACGACCGGCTGAAGGCCACGGCCACCGACCTACTGACCCCCGGCTACGATGCCCTGACCGGCGCCGGCCTCATCAACGCCTACGCGGCGGTGTTTGGGCTGCCCCTGGCGGCCACCGCCCCGTTCGTCGAAACCTTCGATAATACCGGCCTTTCCCGCGCCTGGCAAATAGAGGGCCACGGCGCCGGCCGCAGCCTGGTGCGCACCGACTTCGCGCCCGCCTCGGCTCCCGGCCAGCTCGTGCTCGACAACTTCATTCCGACCTTCACCATCGGGGCGGGCACCAGCGAAGCCACGCTGCGCCTCAACCTGAGCGCCGCGCCCGCCCCGAGCTACGTGCTGACGTTCAAGCACAAAAAGATTCTGGGCGAAGTGGATGAAGCCATGCCCGCCACCTTCGCCACCACCAGCCCCACCGATGGCGTGGCCCTGAGCGTGGACGGCGGCGCTAACTGGCTCCGCCTGGCCGACTTGACCGGCGCCAACGCCACGGCTGCCTATAAAACGGTGAGCGTGAACCTGACCCAGTTTGCCACCGCCAACAACCTGACCCTGGGCGCCGACGTGCGCGTGCGCTTCCAGCGCTACGGCGCCAGCCTGCAAGTAGATGCCGCCGTAGCCACCCGCCGCGGGGGCCGCGCCTTCGATGACGTAACCGTGTCGGGTGGCACAGGGGCCCCGGTGGCCTTTTTCACCTCGTCGGCTACCGCCGAGGCCCTGTGCCCCGGCTCCACGGTGCAGTTCACCGATGCTTCGCTGCTGACGCCCACGGCCTGGGACTGGAGCTTCCCCGGCGGCACGCCCGCCACCAGCACCGCCCAGAACCCCGTGGTGACCTACAGCACAGCCGGCACCTACGCCGCCACCCTGAACGTGACCAACGCCACCGGCACGGCCAGCACCACCACAAGCGCGGTGGTGACCGTATCGGCGGCCCTACCGGTAGCTAGCTTCACGGCCCGCCAGGCCCTGATTTGCCCCGGCGGCAAAATCGGCTTCACCAATACCTCCACGCAGTGCGTAGGTAGCATCAGCTGGAGCTTTCCCGGCGGCACACCAGCCACCAGCACCGCCCAAAGCCCCGTGGTGACCTACGCCACAGCCGGCAACTATACCGCCACGCTCACGGCCACCAACACCAACGGCAGCACCACCAAGGATATTCCGGTGCAGGTGCAGAGCACGGCCCTGGCCATTCCTTACGTGGAAACGCTGGCGGCCGGCATTCCCGCCACCTGGGGCGTCATCAACCCCGACAACGACATCACCTGGGCTACGGCTACTAACATCCTGCTCAAGGACGGCACCCGGGGCTCGGCGGCCGACATGAACTTCTACGACTACGGCCCCAAAGTGGGCCAGCGCGACACGCTGCAAACCCCGGCCTTTAACCTGACCCAACCCCGCGCTTTCCTGCGCTTCGACGTGGCCTACGCCGCGGCAGGACCCGTGGCCGCTGACAACAACGATTCGCTGGCCGTGGACGTGTACACAGCCTGCACCAACACCCGCCTAGGCCGCGTGTACCTGAAGTCGGCCGCCAACGGCCTGCCCACCACGCTGTTCCGCCAGGCGGCCTACACCCCCACGGCCACCAGCCAGTGGCGCACCGAGAACATCGACCTGGCCACCTACCTCAACCAGCAAGTGTACCTGCGCTTTGTGGCCTTCAATCAATACGGCAACCACCTGTACCTCTCGAATGTGCAGATAGGTAACACCGTGCTGGCCACCAAGGCCTTAGCCGACTCACCAGCACTACAAGTGTACCCCAACCCGGTGGCTGGCGGCCGCGGCCTCACGCTGGCACTGCCCCTGGGCTCCGGCACCGCCGCCCTGCGCTTGGTTGACGCTCTAGGCCGCACCGCCTGGCAGAGCACCGTGGCCCTAAGCGCCACCGCCGCCACCCGCCGCAGCCTGGACGCCCCCCTGGCTGCCGGCCTCTACACTGTGCTGTGCCAGACGGCCGACGGCCAGTTGTACTCGCGCCGCGTGGTGGTAGAATAGTGCGCTATGACTACTAAGCTGTTAGTGATTGACTCGCAGTTGTTAGTGGTTTTTTAAATCGTTGGCTACCAACTGACAATCAATCTACTTTTGCGCGGCTACTAAAACGGATTACTAAAAAGGGGCCACCCAACTGCGTTGGGTGGCCCCTTTTGGTGGTTAGCTCAGGGCTGCGGGTTACTGATCTTCAGTGGCGGCCAGGCGTTTCATGGCCTCGGCGGCCGCGTTGCTGACGTGGGCCCGAGCCCGGTTTTCGCGAGCAAATACCTGCATCAGCACGATGAAGTACGAGAGCAGCAGGGGCCCTATCACCAGCCCCACAATGCCAAAAATGCCCACGCCCAGCGTGAGGCCCACCAGCGTTACCCAGGGGTGAATATCGCCCATGCCCTTGGCCAGCCAAATACGCAACAGGTTGTCGATGTTGATGATAACGATAGCTCCTACCAGCAAGATACCAATACCCTGCGTGGTTTGGCCCTGCGCAAACTGGTAGAGCGCGGCCGGCCCCCACACCAGCGGCGTGCCCAACACCGGAATAAAGGCCACGAAAAAGGCGATAACCGTCCAGAATAAGGGCTGGGGCACCCCAAACATCCAGAGCGTCGCGCCCGTCAGCAGGCCCTGCACCAGCGCCACCAGGCCCGAGCCCAGCACGTTGGCATTCACGTTATTGCGCAGCGAATTGCTCAGCTCGTCCAAGGTCTTCTCGCGGAAGGGCAGGTAGCGGTGCAGTCCCGCCAAAAAGGCATCCTCCTGCATGAAGAGGTAGTAGAGCGTAAACAGCATCAGGCCCACGATTACGACGACGTTGAGCACGCTGCTGGCCAGCGTCGGAATCCACTGGCTCACGCGGGCTGCCCCCTGCTGCAAAAGCTGGCGCACGTTGTTTTCCTGCGTCACCTGCATGCCCACTTTGCGCTCGATGCGCTGCACCACCAGCAAAATCTGATCAGTGTTCTGGGCCAGGGTCTGGATGCGGTTAATGAGCAGCGAGGTAAGGGCGAAGAACGGAATCACCAGCACTACCACCGCAAACACCAGCAGCAGCACCGTTACGAGGGTGCGGTTCCACTGGCGCTTGTGCACCAAGGCCGTGAACCACGGCCGCAGCACCACGTACAGAATGCCCGCCCCCAGAAACGCCGTCAGGTATTGCAGCAGTCCGAACAGGGCCAGCCAGCCCAGCACCACCAGCGTCACAATAAGCAGAATGAAGCGCTGGCGCGGCGTGTAGATATTAGTTTCCGTGGGATTTAGGGCCATGAGGTGCCGGAAAGTAAATGAAGCCTGGGTTAAATCTACTGGGGCCCCTTACGGAAAAACAGGCCAGCGAGGCCGAAAATAACAACGCCCGCCCCGGCCAAAGCCAGGGCGGGCGTTACCCGTTGCAAGGGCCCTGGGGGCCCTAGGCGCTGGCGCCTTCGGCCAGCACAATCACGCTGTTGCGCAGCACTTCCACCACGCCGCCCTCTATACGGAACGTGTCGCGGCCGGCAGCGCCGGTTAGCGTCACGTCGCCGGCCTTCAGGGCGGCAATCAGCGGGGCGTGGTTGTTCAGCACTTCAAACGAGCCGTCGGCCCCCGGAAAGTTGGCCGATATCACTTCGCCTTCGAACACCTTGCGGTCAGGGGTGATGATTTCTAAATGCATAAGCAATGAATGTATTGTCAAACTGGAAGAAAAACGTCGTGCTGAGCTTGTCGAAGCATCTCTCCCGCAGCAGCAATCAATATTACTTGCGCGGGAGAGATGCTTCGACAAGCTCAGCATGACGTTCCGCTTGACGTTTGTTATTTATTTGGCTTCGGCGATGAGGCGCTCGCCTTTCACCACGGCGTCCTCAATGGTGCCCACCAGGTTGAAGGCGGCCTCGGGCAGGTGGTCGTACTTACCGTCGATGATTTCGTTGAAGCCGCGGATGGTATCCTTGATGTCCACGAGCACGCCGGGCAGGCCGGTGAACTGCTCGGCCACGAAGAACGGCTGCGAGAGGAAGCGCTGCACGCGGCGGGCGCGGTTCACGGTCTGCTTGTCCTCCTCGCTCAGCTCGTCCATGCCGAGAATGGCGATGATGTCTTGCAGCTCCTTGTAGCGCTGGAGCAGCTCCTTCACGCGCTGGGCGGTGTTGTAATGCTCGTCGCCGAGCACGTCGGCCGAGAGGATGCGCGAGGTCGAGTCCAGCGGGTCCACGGCGGGGTAGATGCCCAGCTCGGCAATTTTGCGGCTCAGCGTCGTCGTGGCGTCCAAGTGGGCAAAGGTGTTGGCCGGGGCCGGGTCGGTCAAGTCATCGGCCGGCACGTACACGGCCTGCACCGAGGTGATGGAGCCGCGCTTGGTAGAGGTGATGCGCTCCTGCATGGCGCCCATTTCGGTGGCCAGCGTGGGCTGGTAGCCCACGGCCGACGGCATGCGGCCCAGCAGCGCCGACAGCTCCGAGCCGGCCTGCGTGAAGCGGAAAATGTTATCGATGAAGAACAGAATGTCGCGGCCGGCACCGGTGCCGTCGCCGTCGCGGAAGCTCTCGGCGATGGTCAGGCCCGACAAGGCCACGCGGGCGCGGGCTCCGGGGGGCTCGTTCATCTGGCCGAACACCAGGGTGGCCTGCGATTTTTCCATTTCGGCCATGTCCACCTTGCTCAAATCCCAGCCACCTTCCTCCATTGAGTGCTTGAAATCAGCGCCGTAGCGGATGATGTCCGACTCGATGAATTCGCGCAACAAGTCGTTGCCCTCGCGGGTGCGCTCGCCCACGCCGGCAAACACCGACAGGCCCGAGTAGGCCTTGGCGATGTTGTTGATAAGCTCCTGGATGAGAACGGTTTTGCCCACACCGGCGCCGCCGAACAGGCCAATTTTGCCGCCCTTCACGTAGGGGGCCAGCAGGTCGATTACTTTGATGCCGGTGAAGAACACCTCCGACGTGGTGGCCAGGTCCTCGAACGCCGGGGCGTTGCGGTGGATGGGCAGGCGGGCGTCGCTCTTGGGCTGGGGAATGCCGTCGATGGCGTAGCCAATAACGTTGAACAGGCGGCCTTTCACGCCGTCGCCGGTAGGCATCGAAATAGGGGCCCCCAAGTCGCGTACCTCGGTGCCGCGGGCCAGGCCCTCGGTCGAGTCCATGGCAATGGTGCGGACTCGGTCTTCGCCCAAGTGCTGCTGGCATTCGAGCACCACCACCTGGCCGTTTTCTTTCGTCACTTCCATCGCGTCGAAGATATTCGGGAGCTTGGTGCCCTCCCCAGCGAAGCTTACGTCCACGACGGGGCCGATAATTTGGGTGATTTTGCCGGTGTTCGCCATTGTGTTTTTTATATAGAAGAGATGAAGCCGCGAGTTTTCAGGCCGCAAAATTACGCCAGCGCCGCCGCTTTTCCAACCCCGCACACGGGCGCTGGGGGCCCTGGTTTTGGCCCGAGGAGCCGCGCCGGCAAGCTGAAAATCAGCTGGTAGGCCCAGGGCACCCACCTTTCGCAAAAGGCACCTCCCAAAGCAGGCAAGATTTTTTTTGGCAAAAACTTGCTTAGAATCGAATGGCTCGTACATTTGTAGTCCCAAACAGCCCCGGCCCACGGGGAAACTGTCCGATGGTGTAACCGGCAACACGCTTGATTTTGATTCAAGAAAGTCCAGGTTCGAGCCCTGGTCGGACAACGACAAAGCTCACGTAACACAAGCGAAAGGCGCTGGCTTCTCTTTTTAGAGAGGTCGGCGCCTTTCGCTTTTTACCTCCCGCCCCGCCGGACGCGCGCGCTTCCCGCCTTCCCCGTATACAACCACTTCTTTACGCCGTCCCCCATGTCCATGAAGCAAGTAAGAATTTTTGCCGGCAGCGCCTCGTGCGAGTTGGCCGCCGGCATCGCCGCCGCCTACGGCCAGCCGCTGGGCGACCTTAGCATCCAGCGCTTTGCCGATACCGAGATGGGGCCCAGCTTCAACGAGAGCGTGCGAGGCTGCGAGGTGTTCTTGATTCAAAGCACGTTTCCGCCGGCCGAAAACCTGATGGAGCTGATGCTGATGGTGGACGCGGCCAAGCGTGCCTCGGCCCACAAGGTGAACATCGTGATGCCCTACATGGGCTACGCCCGGCAAGACCGCAAGGACAAGCCGCGCGTGAGCATTGGGGCTAAGGTGGTGGCCAACATCGTCCAGAGCGTGGGCACCGACCGAATGATGACCTGCGAGCTGCACGCAGGCCAGATCCAGGGCTTTTTTGACATCCCGGTGGACCACCTCGACGGGGCCACCGTGACGGCGCCCTACATCAAGTCGCTCAACCTGGAGAACCTCATCTTTGCCTCGCCCGACGTGGGCGGCGTGGTGCGCACCCGGGCGTTCGCCAAAAAATTCGGGGCCGAGATTGTGGTGTGCGACAAGATGCGCCTGCGGGCCAACGAGATTGCCTCGATGCAGGTAATTGGCGACGTAACGGGCATGAACGTGGTGCTGGTGGACGACATGGTGGACACGGCCGGCACCATTTGCAAAGCCGCCGACCTTCTGATGGAGCGCGGGGCCCTGTCGGTGCGCGCCGTCATCACGCACCCGCTGCTCAGCGGCCCGGCCCACGCGCGCATCCGCGCCAGCGCCCTCACTGAGCTGGTAGTAACGGATACAATTCCGCTGCGCGAACCCAACGAGAGAATCCGGGTGATTTCGGTAGCCAATTTGTTCGCCCACGCCATCCGCAACGTGGTCACGCATGAGAGCATCAGCTCGCTGTTTGTGTAATAAACCAACGCGTAGGGCCCCAGCCGGTGAATAACCGCGCTAGGGCCCTTATTCTTTTGATATTGTGCGGGCTACCGCCTCCAGCGGCCCCACCGGCCCCACCGGCGCCAACACAAAAGGCCGCCCAATGCAACGTTGGGCGGCCTTTTCAATTAGCTAAAAACAAGCCGTGTTATCCTCAGACTTTCACGTCATAGCGGTCGAGCATCATCACCTTGTCCCACGCCTTCACAAAAGCATTCACGAAGCGCTCATGCCCATCACTGCCGGCATAAACTTCCGCGACCGCGCGTAAATGACTGTTGGATCCGAACACAAGGTCAGAACGCGTTGCTGTAAAGCGTTGCGCGCCCGTCGTGCGGTCGTCGAGCGAAAAGGTCAGTCCCTTCGCGTCCGTTTTCTTCCACTCGAAGTCCATACTTGTGAGTACGGTAAAGAAGTCGTTAGTCAGCACGCCGACGCGGTCGGTGAAAATGCCGTGCGCAGAGCCGTCGTAGTTGGCATTCATGGCCTTCAGGCCACCCATTAGTGCCACCCACTCCGGTGAGGTAAGCGAGAGGAGCTGCGCTTTATCGAGGAAAAACTCCTCCGGGGCCACTCCCTGCGAAATCTGCTCGAACCCTTCATCGAGGTAGTTGCGAAACCCGTCGGCCACGGGCTTTAGCCACGTGAACATCTCGATATCGGTGAGCTCCTGAGTGGTGTCGCGCCGGCCTGGCGTGAAGGGAACAGTAATTGTTAAGCCCGCATCAGCTGCCGCTTTCTCGAGCGCAGCGCAGCCCCCTAACACGATGAGGTCGGCGAGCGATACTTTTTTACCGCCCGTGTGTTGGCCATTGAACTCCTCCATTACTGTACGTAATGCCGCGATTACCGGTACCGTCCGGCGATTGACCGACCAATCCTTTTGGGGGGCCAGCGCGAGCCGCCCGCCATTGGCGCCGCCCCGCTTGTCGCTGCCACGAAAGGTTACTGCGGCGGAAAAGGCGGTGAAGACTAGGTCGGAAACTGAAATATCCGATGCCAAAACTGACTTCTTAAGCACTGTGATGTCCGCCGCGTCGACCAAGGCATAATTGGACACCGGAATGGGGTCCTGCCAGAGCAAGTCATTTAAGTTAACCTTCTCAGAGCCGAGGTAGCGCTCCCGCGGCCCCATGTCGCGGTGGGTCAGCTTGTACCAGGCCTTGGCGAAGGCCAGGGTGAATGTATCGAAGTCGTTGAGGAATTTCTCGCAGACCCGGCGGTAGTCGGGGTCCACTTTCAAGGCGATGTCGGTGGTCATCATCATCAGGGCATTCATCTGGCCTGGGATGTGGGCATCGGGTGTTTTGGGCGCGCTCTTGTCGGTCGGGGTCCATTGTAGCGCACCGGCTGGGCTCCTAGTCTGCTCCCAATCGAACTTGAATAGGTTTATAAGATAGTCGTTGTCCCACTGGGTCGGGTTTGGCGTCCAACTGCCCTCGATGCCGTTGGTCATCGTAAATTCAGCGTTGCCCGTACCCACGGGGTTGTGCCAGCCAAATCCCATTGCCTCCATCGGCGCAATCTCGGGCGGGGCTCCGATTTCGGACGACTTAACCATGCCGTGGCTCTTGCCGAAGGCATGACCGCCGGCAATCAGGGCTACGGTCTCCTCGTCGTTCATGGCCATGCGCGAGAACGTAATGCGGATATCACGCGCCGAGCCCATTGCATCGCCCTTGCCGTAGGGGCCTTCGGGGTTCACGTAAATAATGGACGAGTGGGAGGCTGCCAGCGGGTTTTCGAGGTCATAGTCCGCGTCGCCATTTTGGCCGCGCCACCGCTTGTCGCGCATGACCATGCTGTCGTACGAGGTCACATTTTTGGCATCCCACACCTCAGGGCCCCAATAAGTGGAGTTATCGGCCTCCCAAGCGTCGTGACGCCCCCCGGCGAAACCGTAGGTGGGGAAGCCCATGATTTCCATGGCACAGTTGCCGGTCAGTACAATCAGGTCGGCCCAGGAAAGAGCGCTGCCGTACTTCTGCTTAATGGGCCATATTAGGCGGCGCGACTTATCGGTGTTACCATTGTCCCACCAGCTGTTGATGGGCGCGAAGCGCATCAGCCCCTCACCAGCGCCGCCTCGGCCGTCGGCGATGCGGTAGGTGCCGGCGGAGTGCCAAGCCATCCGAACCATCTGCGGGCCATAATTGCCGTAATCAGAAGGCCACCAGGCGACCGAGGTGGTCAGCAAGGTATTAATTTCCTGCTTCAGCACAGCTAGATCGATAGCATTGAAGGCTTTGGCGTAGTCAAAGCTTTCGCCGAGCGGATTGGCCCGCGGGCCGTTATGGTGAAGTAGCTCAACCCTTAACCGATTAGGATACCAGTCGGACAATGTGGGTGGCGTTCCTTCCACACCACCGATGCTGTCGCCGCCGAAGGGGCACTTGCCGGCCATTTCAAATGTTTTGGTGTCGGTTTTATCGCTGCTTATGCTGTGCATTATGGCTTTTTTTGAAATTAAATACTGCTAGCCAAACGCGGGTCTTGGCTTAACTGTTCTGCCCTTTGACTCACTAATTCTTATGCATGTATAACACAAAAAAGGCGCTTTCTTCTTGTTCATTCTTACCAAACCTTCTCGCGATGCCCGCTCCTTTGTGACTGGTTGTGCCTTCACATATATCATTTATTAGGCAGAAGAAAAGTATTAGGAAGAAAAAAGGGAGGCATTAAGAAGCCCGCAGAATCGGCACTGTACCTGCCAACCGGCCGCCACGCGGCTGTGAGCCCTTGGGCTGTTGTAGCCACCACTCGCGCAAGGGGCTGGATTATAGATCTGACCACGGACCAGATGACGCCGTCAAACGACCTTGCAGCTTAAGAATAGCTATGCTATGCTTAAATTTTAGTTAAATCACTACCAGCCGGTTTTTTGCGGGTTGTTACGCAGGCTGCCTCCCTACCCCCAGAAAGCTACGGCGACCAGCAACCTCAGAAATCGGCCTTCTGGGTGCCGCAATGGCATACCTGTTCAGGCGCACGCTGATCCGTCCCTGTGATGCCATCGACTAGCCCACTTCCTTTTTATCCATCTCCTTGCCGCTAACGGACGTCATGTTCGTCCAAGTGCCATGGCGCGTCCCAGCAGCCTCGCACACACTGGTCCACAGATGGCTAGCCCTACTTCACCACGGTTTCGGAGGGCCCCGGGCAGGCCGGAGACCTGGTGGGGCCGTAGGGTGCGGCGCTGTAGCGGGTGCGCTGCGTCGGGATGGGGTATTTCTTGCCCGCGCTGGCACCCTTGGGCGTGCAGATGGCTGTGAACAGCTGCGTGCCGGCGCGCCTGGCCACGTACACCTCCTGCTTGCTTGATGCAGTGCGCCTGGACGTGGGTGGCCGCCGGCGGGGCCTGGGCCAAGCGGGCCGCTGCCCGGCCCCAGCAGCCAAGCGATAAAAGTAAATCTATTCATGGTCAAGGTGTTAATGGCGAAAAATACAGTCAACTCCTTGCGGGTAGCCACAGGGCCCCACAGGTAGGGCCTCCATTTATATGTGGCCCCGAGGTAGCAAATCCAGCAGCGATTCCGTACCTTTGCGCCCCGTTTGGGGCTGATTGTCAGCCTGGGCGGGTTTCTTATTTTTTGTTCCCAAAAACTTTTTTTATGAAAAGCCTCGAGATTGTAGGGTTTAAAAGAGCGAATCTCGGTAAGACGGATGCCAAGGCCCTGCGCCTGGATTCGCAAGTGCCGTGTGTGTTGTATGGCGGTGCCGAAACGGTGCACTTTTCGGTGCCCGCCATCCTGTTCCGCGAATTGTTGTATACCCCCGAGGCCCACATCGTGGACCTGAACGTGGAAGGCGCCATATACCGCGCCATCGTGCAAGATGCGCAGTTCCACCCGGTGAACGAAATGCTGCTGCACGTCGATTTCCTGGAGCTGGAAGACGGCAAAGAAGTGAAAATGGATATTCCGATCAAGTACGTAGGCGTGTCGCCGGGCGTGCTGGCCGGCGGCAAGCTGGTGAGCGTGCTGCGCAAGCTGAAAGTGCGCGCTACGGCTGAGAACCTGCCCGACTACGTGGAGGTGAACATCAGCGGTATGGAGCTGGGCAAATCCATTAAAGTGTCGGCCGTGGAGACCAACAACTTCGCGATCCTTACCAACCCCCTGGCTCCGATTGCCACCATCGCCATCCCGCGCGCCCTGAAAGGCGAGCTGGCCGCTGGCAAGTAAATTACTGATTTAAACTGATTTGCCGCGATTCCGCTGTTTCCAGCGGGATCATAAAATCATCCGAAAAAGGCGCTTCTCCGGAAGCGCCTTTTTCTTTGCCAATTATTCCCTTTTTCTCCTCTTCCGCGGCCAACCAGCAAAATCACGGTTAATCCGTTTAATCAGCGATGAAAATCCTAGTCCTTGCCCTGGGCAACATTGGCCCCGAATACGCCCACACGCGCCACAACATCGGGTTCATGGTGGCCGATTACTTGGCCGCAAAATTCGACGCGCCGCGGTTTGAAGTGGGCCGCCACGCCTTCACCACCGAAATTAAAAGCAAGGGCCACACCTACGCCCTCGTCAAGCCCACCACCTTCATGAACCTGAGCGGCAAAGCCGCCGCACACTGGCTCAGCACCTTGAAAGTTCCGGCAGAGAACATGATCGTCGTCACCGACGACCTGGCCCTGCCCTTCGGCAAGCTGCGTCTCAAGGGCCAGGGCTCGGCCGGGGGCCACAACGGCCTGAAGGACATTCAAGCCACGCTCGGCACCGACGTGTACGCGCGCCTGCGCTTCGGCGTCGATGCCAACTTCCCCAAGGGCCGGCAGGTTGATTACGTGCTCGACCCGTTCAGTAGCGACGAACGCATCGAGCTGCCCACGCACATCGAGAAGGCCGCCGATGCCGTACTGGCTTTTGGGGCCCTGGGCCTGGAGCGCGCCATGAATGCGGTGAACGTGAAATAACGAATGGGGCCCCCACGGTACGCAGTTGCGCACCGTGGGGGCCCCATTCGTTATTTGTTAAATTATCCTATTAATTGATGCCGCTGCCGTTGCGCACCGGTTTGCCGGGCTGCATCAGCGCCAGGCTGCCGTCGGCATTTTCGGCCATCAGCAACATGCCCTGACTTTGAATGCCTTTGAGTTCACGGGGCAGCAAATTAAGCAATACCTGCACCTGCTGGCCAATTAATTCTTCGGGCGTGAAATGCTCGGCGATGCCGCTCACAATGGTGCGCTGCTCCAGGCCCACATCGACGATAAGCTTGAGCAATTTCTTGGTTTTGGCTACCTTCTCGGCCGCTACCACGGTGCCCACGCGCAGGTCCATTTTCTGGAAATCGTCGAAGCTAACCTCGGGCTTGGCCTCTGCTACCAACGAGTTAGCCAGCAAGTTGGCTTGCTTGGTATCGAGCAGCTTTTGCACCTGCGCTTCCACCGTAGCGTCCTCAATTTTGGCAAACAGCAGGGCCGGCTCGCGTAACTGGTGGCCGGCCACCAGCGCGTTGGGGCGGCCCGCAGTGGCCCAGGGCCCGGCCTCAAGGCCGAGCATGGCGCCCAATTTCTCCGCCGATTCGGGCAGGAAGGGCCCCAGCACGGGCACCAGGGCAGCCGCAATTTGCAGGGCCACGTGCAGCACGGTACCGGTGCGGGCCACATCGGTTTTAATTAGGTGCCAGGGCTGGGTATCGGCCAGGTATTTATTGCCGAGGCGAGCCAGATTCATTACCTCGGCCAGCGCGTCGCGGAAGCGGTAATTTTCAATTAATTCGCCAATTTTGGCTGGAAATGCCGCCAGTTGCCGCAACGCATCCTGGTCAATCTCCAAAAATTCACCTGCAGCCGGCACCTGGCCTTCAAAGAATTTGTGCGTGAGCACCACCGCCCGGTTCACAAAATTGCCCAGCGTGGCCACCAACTCGTTGTTGTTGCGCGCCTGGAAGTCCTTCCATGTGAAGTCGTTGTCCTTAGTTTCAGGCGCGTTGGCGCACAGCACGTAACGCAGCACATCGGCCTGGCCGGGGAAATCCTGCAAGTATTCGTGCAGCCACACCGCCCAGTTACGCGACGTGCTGATTTTGTCGCCTTCCAAATTCAGGAATTCATTGGCGGGCACGTTGTCGGGCAAAATATAGCCGCCGTGCGCCTTCAACATGGCTGGAAAAATAATGCAGTGGAACACAATGTTGTCCTTGCCAATAAAGTGCACCAGCTTACTGCCCGCGTCTTTCCAATATGTTTCCCACTCGTCGGGAAACGCCTCTTTAGTGGCCGAAATGTAGCCGATGGGCGCATCGAACCACACGTACAGCACCTTGCCCTCGGCCCCGGGTAGCGGCACGGGCACGCCCCAATTGAGGTCGCGCGTTACGGCGCGCGGGTGCAAACCTTGGTCGATCCACGACTTGCACTGGCCGTACACGTTGGTCTTCCAATCGTTTTTGTGGCCCTCAATAATCCATTCACGCAGCCAGGGCTCGTACTCGTTGAGCGGCAAAAACCAGTGCTTCGTATCGCGCAGCACCGGCTGTGCCCCGCTGAGCATGCTGCGCGGATTAATTAATTCGGTGGGGCTGAGCGACGTGCCGCACCGCTCGCACTGGTCGCCGTAGGCGTTTTCGTTGCCGCAGTTGGGGCAAGTACCCACAATGTAGCGGTCGGCCAAAAACTGTTGGGCTTGCTCGTCGAAATATTGCTGCGTGGTTTGCTCAATAAACTTGCCGTCGCGGTAAAGTTTGAGAAAAAAGTCGCTGCTGACGGCGGCGTGCGTGGCCGAAGAGGTGCGCGAATACACATCAAACGATACGTTGAAATCACGAAACGAGTCACGAATAAGCGTGTGGTATTTATCAACTACCTGCTGGGGCGTAATGCCTTCTTTTTGGGCCCGAATGGTGATGGGAACTCCGTGTTCGTCGGAACCGCAAATAAATTTCACGTCGCGCCCCGCCGCCCGCAGGTAGCGCACGTAAATGTCGGCGGGAAGGTATACGCCGGCCAGATGGCCGATGTGTACAGGCCCGTTGGCGTAAGGCAAAGCTGCCGTAACAGTGTAGCGCTGAGGAAGAACAGCCATAAAAGCAAAGGTTGAAAATAGCAATTGAACTGCGTTGCAGGCAGGAAATATTAATTTCCAAGGCGCAAGGACAAACGATTAACTAAGCAGCACAAAAAAAATGGGAGTGAATTCAATTAAAAACTTTAACAAAACTATTTATGCCGGTATTTAAATTTTATATTTGGCCTCAATTAGTGGCAAAACACCGAAGCTTCTACCCTGTTTGGTGCGGGCGCACATTTCATTCACTCTTTTTTCATCATGAAAAAACCTGCTCCATCCGTTAAAGCGGAAAAAAAAACCAAACGCACGCCGGCCGAAAAAACCCAGCAAAAATCAGAAAAAGCCGCTAGCAAAGCCAGCGCCGAACTGACCGACGACCGGGCGGATAAAAAAGCCAACCAGAAAAAGTCACTGCGCTCTGCCGCTAAGCAGTTGCAGAAAGAACTCGACGGCCGGATGAACGAAGTAGTGGCCCGCATCCGCAAAGAAACGAAAGCCAAGCTGAAGGAAGTGGTGCGCGAAGCCACCCGCCGCCTAGACGGCGACACGGAGCGCATGTTTGAGCAGGCGCTGCACACCATCATGCAACACTACGATGCCCCCGCGCCCACCGGCGACGCCACTGCCGGGGCCCCCGCTACCCTCAAAAAGAACAGCAAGGATAGCAAAAGCAGCAAGGTGAGCAAAGATGCCGCGCCGCGCAAGTCGCCCGCCAGCACGGCCGCCGCGCCTGCGGCCGCTACCCCTACCGAAGCAACCGAAACCGCACCAGTAGCCGCCGCGCCCGCTCCAAAGAAGCGGGGTCCCAAGCCCGCCGCCGCAGTTGCCACTCCCGCCGCCAAGCGTGGCCCCAAAGCCGCCGCCGCGCCCGCTCCAAAGAAGCGGGGCCCCAAGCCCGGCACGCCGGCCACCGGCGCCAAGCGCGGCCCCAAGCCCCGCGCCGAGCAAGCCGCCCCCGAGCCGAAAGCTACAGACCTGCTGAACTCGTCGAACGGCGCCAGCACTGGCGAGGTTAGTAAATAAGCGCCCGGCATTGCCCGCCAAAAAGCCGGCCCGCTGCTTCCCTTGCGAAGCGGCGGGCCGGCTTTTTGGCGGGCGGGGGCCCCGGCTTGGCTACGGCTGGCGGCCCAGCGTGTCGCCCTCGTAGCGGATACGGCGGATGCGGGTTTCGGGCGTGGTGGTGTTAGCCGAGTTAGTGCCCAGGGTTTCGATGCGCTGGCGGGAGTTGATGTCGGCGGCCTGCTCGCCCAGGTGCACGCGGCCGAGCGTGGCGTCGGGCACGGCCCCGCCCGAGGCGCCGTACCCACCGTTGCTGTTGTAGATGGCGCGGCGGTCGGCGTCGGAGTTAACGACGGTGGGCGTCACGCGGGGCGTAGCCAGTTCGGAGGTTTGCTCGGTGGCGGTGCAGGCCCCCAGGCCGGCCGCGGCGCCCAGGCACACAAGCAGTCGAAGTAGTTTCATAATTCCAGGATGACGCAAGACGGCCGCCCAGAGCTGGGCGGCCGTTGCTTCAAACGCGGCGCGGGACCAAGGGGTTGGGCCCCGGCTACGCGGCTACCGGGACCATGGCCCCCAGCACGCCGTCCCACAGGGCTAGGCGGGCCTCCAAGCTGCGCTGGGCCACGTTTTGGGCGGCTTGCCAGCGCAGCGAATCATCGGCGCACAGCTCGCGCACCATCTGCTGAGCCAGGGGCGTGTGCACCTCCTCGTCGAGCTGAATATGGCGGTCGAGGTAGTAAACGAACGTGTCAAGCTGGCCGGGAAACTGGGTTTGCAACTGCCCCACCAGTTGCCGGAACATGTCGGGAATCAGGTCTTCGCGGCCGTAGGTAAAGGCGGCGGCCACCGCGTGCGGCTGACCGGCCCCGATGATGTCAAAAGTGGTGTTCACAAACTGCTGTACCGACGCGGGGGCCCCGGCGGCGTCCAGGGCGGCAGCCACCGACTGGCCGGTGGCCAGCGCGGCCAGCAGCCGCTCGATGGGCGCGGTGTCAGCCCCGCAATCGCGCATGGCTTGCAGGTACAACTCGAAGTGGCTAGTAGGGCGGCCCTGCGGGTCCACGTCCGATTCTTCCTCCAGCACAATCGAGTTGATGAGGCGGCGGGTTGCGGGGTTGGCCGTGGGGAACCAGGGCAGCGTCACGCAGGTCAGGTCACGCTGCAAAGCTTTCAGCAGCGACATGAAATCCCACACCGCAAACACGTGGTGCGACATGAACAACTGCAAGTCGTCGAGGGACTGAATTTGGTGGTAGAGGCCGTGGGCCAGCAGGCGCTGGCGGGTGGGCAGTAAGCCGGCTTGCAAGGCTTCGGTGGTATTGGGATTAGGCGACATGGATAGCAGCGAATAAAATGGATGACTTAGGGTTGTAAAATCCCGCCGGGGGCCCTAATTGTTTACCTGGGCCCCGGCGGGCCTATGCAAAATCCGCCCCTGCGCAGTGGGCAGAAACGGCTTTTACGGCAAGCTAAAGGAACGGCTCAAAAAGCTACTTTTTCTCGAATACCATCGCGTTGCCATCCATGCAGTACCGCTCGCCAGTGGGCTTGGGGCCGTCGCTGAACACGTGGCCGAGGTGGCCGCCGCACTTGGCGCACACAATCTCGTCGCGGCTCATGCCAAAGCTCTCGTCCGACTTCACCTTCAAGCTGGCATTGGTGGCCGGGGCCCAAAAGCTGGGCCAGCCGGTTCCCGAGTCAAACTTAGTGGCCGAGTTGAACAGCAGGTTGTGGTCGGCGGCGCAGTAGTAGGTGCCAGCGGCGTGGTTGTCGTGGTACTTGCCCGTGAACGGCCGCTCGGTACCCCCTTCCCGCAGAATGTAGTACTGGTCGGGCGTGAGTTGCTTGCGCCATTCGGCGTCGGTTTTTTGGATGGGGTACTCGCCGGGCTTGCCCGTGGCAGCGGCGGGCCTGGGGTAGGTGCCGGGGGCCGCCGTTTGGCCCTTGGGCGTGGCCAGAGCCACGGCGCCGGGCCGCTGCTGCGAGCAGGCCGCGTTGAGGGTGAGGGCGGAAACGACGAAAAACAATAATGCGGAGCGCATGGGAAAGGAGGATTGATTTTAACGGGTGAAGCTTGAACGGCTCAACATACGGAGTTCGGTCCCGGTTCGGTCGGTGGGGGCGATGGCAAACGGGCCGGGAACCTTCCGCCTCAGTTAATCAATTTAAAGCTGCCACCTTGGCTGCGCGGCCGCTTGCGGCGACGGCTGGGGGTTAAGACTTGATTACCACAAGGATTTGCCGTCTTTTTTTCCGTACCTTTGCCCCCGCAAAAACCTAATTTCATGGCCCAGAACATTCGCAATATCGCCATCATTGCCCACGTTGACCACGGCAAGACTACGCTGGTAGATAAGATTATCCACGCCTCCAAAGTTTTCGACGCCCACCAGCACTTCGACGACCTCATCCTCGACAACAACGACCTGGAGCGCGAGCGGGGCATCACCATCGTTTCCAAAAACGTGTCGGTGCGCTACAAAGATGTCAAAATCAACATCATCGACACCCCGGGTCACGCCGACTTCGGCGGCGAGGTGGAGCGGGTGCTGAAGCTGGCCGATGGCGTACTGCTACTCGTGGATGCCTTTGAAGGGACCATGCCGCAGACGCGCTTCGTGCTCGGCAAAGCCATCGACCTGGGCCTGAAGCCCATCGTGGTGGTGAACAAAGTGGACAAAGAAAACTGCCGGCCCGACGAGGTGCACGAGCAGGTGTTCGATCTGATGTTCAACCTCGGCGCTACCGAGGACCAGCTCGACTTCGTGACGCTGTACGGCTCCTCCAAGCAGGGCTGGATGAGCACCGACTGGAAGCACAAGACCGACAACCTGATTCCGCTGCTCGACGCCGTAGTGGCCTCCATTCCGCCCGCGCCGGTACTGGAAGGCACGCCCCAGATGCAGATTACCTCGCTCGACTACTCGTCGTTCGTGGGCCGCATCGCTATCGGCCGCGTGCACCGCGGCACTTTGAAAGAAGGCACCAACATGAGCCTGATGAAGGCCGACGGTACCATCAAGAAGGTGAAAATCCGCGAGCTGCACGTGTTCGAAGGCCTCGGCCGCGTGAAAGTGGACGAAGTGAGCAGCGGCGAAATCTGCGCCGTATCGGGCATCGAAGGCTTCGACATTGGTGATACGCTGGCCGACGCCGACAACCCGGAGGCCCTCGAGCGCATCAGCATCGACGAGCCGACGATGAACATGCTCTTCACCATCAACAACTCGCCGTTTTTCGGCAAGGAAGGTAAGTTCGTGACCTCGCGCCACTTGCGCGATCGGCTGTTCAAGGAAACCGAGAAGAACTTGGCCCTGCGCGTGGAAGCCACCGACAAAGAAGACACTTTCCTAGTGTTCGGCCGCGGCATCCTGCACTTGTCGGTGCTGATTGAAACCATGCGCCGCGAAGGCTACGAAATGCAGGTGGGCCAGCCCCAAGTGCTGTTCAAAGAAGACGAAAAAGGTAAGCGTACCGAGCCCATCGAATTGCTAGTGGTGGACGTGCCCGAGGAGTCGGCCGGCAAGGTGATTGAACTGGTGAGCATGCGCAAGGGCGAAATGACCATCATGGAACCCAAGGGTGACTTGCAGCACTTAGAATTCAGCATCCCGTCGCGTGGCCTCATCGGCTTGCGCAACAACGTACTGACCGCCACCGGCGGCGAGGCCATCATGAACCACCGCTTCATGGATTACGAGGAGCACAAGGGGCCCATCCCCGGCCGCATCGCCGGCTCGCTGATTTCGTTGGAGACGGGCCCCGGCACGGCTTACACGATTGACAAATTGCAGGACCGCGGCTCGTTCTTCGTTGACCCGGGCGAGGAAGTATACGGCGGCCAGGTAATCGGCGAGCACACCCGCCCGAACGACCTGACCGTGAACATCCAGAAAGGCAAGAAGCTGACCAACATGCGCGCGTCGGGCACCGACGACAACGCCAAGATTGTGCCCAAGCGCCAGTTCTCGCTGGAAGAAGCCATGGAATACATCCAGAAGGACGAGTACCTGGAAGTGACGCCGAAGTCGATCCGGATGCGCAAGATTCTGCTCGACGAAAACGAGCGCCTGCGCTACGCCAAAACGGCCGAGTAGGCCACTAGCATTTTTTTAAGAAAGGGGCGCGGCTTTGGCCGTGCCCCTTTTTATTTTTCCTGATGCTACTTTTCGTTTTATGAATCCCACCCCGCTGCACCAATTCGCTCAGTACTTTACCGGCGCTAATGCCGCTGCCGCTGAGCGGGTAAGCGCCCGGCTGGCCCTGGTGCTAGCCGACCCGGAAGCGTACCAAATAGAGTTTATCGAGGAGTTGGCCGAGCGGGGCATGGCCGGGGCCCTACCCGCGCAGGAACTGCGCGACGTGGCCCTGCTCGACGCCCTGCTGGCCGAAGACCTGGCCTGGGAAGGCGACGAGCAAGATACCCCCGCCGAGCTTGCGGAGGCCCTGAACGACATCCTGGCGCAGCAGGGCCAGGGCCTGGCCTTGGCCCCCGGGGCCCTGGCCAGCCACCGCGGCGCGGGCCCTGAGCAGCTCGATGCCGTGCAGGATGCGCTAGAGCCGCTGGGCCTGGCGTTGGTGCTGTTTACGCTCGACAGCGACTCGTATCCTTTGGGCGTAGTGGCCGATGCGCAGGCGGAGGTAGCCCGCCAGTTGGCCGGGGCCCTGGGCTTTGGGGTAGTTGTATATTAACTTAAAGGCCAAGCCTGGGGGCCCAAACAAGGCCCCGCGCAGCTGGTTGAGGAACCGGGCCCGGTACTGCGGGGCCCGTTTTTTTATTTCACGCCCCCCCCCCTTTACTACCGCCATGGACCGCGCCACTGTCACCGAGAAAATCATTTCTGCGAAAGTAAAAAATGGCCTGCGCTGGGCCGACGTGGCCCAGCAAATGGGCCTGAGCAAGGAGTACGCCACCGCCGCCCTACTCGGCCAGATGAAGCTGACCGCCGACCAGGCCGCCGTGGCCAAGCACGTGTTTAGCCTCGACGACGAGGAAACCGCGTGGCTGCAGATTGTGCCCTACAAAGGCTCGCTACCTACGGCTGTGCCCACCGACCCGCTCATCTACCGCTGGTACGAGCTGGTGAACGTGTACGGCCTCACCATTAAGGAGCTGATTGGCGAGGAGTTTGGTGACGGTATCATGAGCGCCATCGACTTTTCGATGGCCATCACCCGCGAGCCCAACCCCAACGGCGACCGGGTGAACGTGGTGCTAAGTGGTAAATTTTTGCCCTACAAGTCGTATTAGCCGGTGCGCCAAACGGCAGGCAGGCCGTAGCTTTCGGGTCGAATTAGTTTAATATGCCCCGCACTGTACCCCTGCTGAAGTCCCTGGCCGCCGCCCTGCTGCTGCTGGCCACCCGGCCCGCCGCCGCGCAAGCCCGCCACGAGTACTTGCTCGATGCCGACTGGAAGTTCACGAAGGGCGACGTGCCCGGCGCCGCCAGTCCCACCTTCCGCGACGCGAAATGGCAGACGGTGCGCGTGCCCCACGACTGGGCCATTACGGGGCCCTTCGACGGCAACAACGACTTGCAAGCCGTTAAGGTTGAGCAGAATAACGAGGCCAAAGCAACGCTGAAAGCAGGCCGCACGGGTGGCCTGCCGTTCATCGGTACGGGCTGGTACCGGCGGCGGCTGGCGGTGCCGCAGTTCGGGGCCGGCCAGCGGGCGGTGCTGCTCTTCGACGGGGCCATGAGCAACGCCCATGTGTTCGTGAACGGTAAGGAAGTGGGCTATTGGCCCTATGGCTACAACTCGTTTTCGTTCGACATCACGTCTTTTTTGAGCCCCGACGGTAACAACACGCTGGCCGTGCGGCTGCAAAACCAGCCAGAAGCCTCGCGCTGGTACCCGGGGGCCGGGCTCTACCGCAACGTGCACTTGGTGGTGACCGACGACGTGCACATCCCGGTGTGGGGCACGTACGTCACCACGCCCGAAATCACGGCGGAGCTGGCCAAAGTGCGGCTCAAAACCAAGGTAGAAACTCCTGACGGAGCCTTCCAGCCGCTGCGGCTGCAAACCGAAATCCGCGACGCGGCCGGGCAGGTAGTGGCCACCACCACTACCATGCTGGCGGCCACCAACGGGCTGGAATTCGACCAGAACCTGCTGGTGCCCACGCCCAAGCTGTGGGCCCCGGAAACCCCAGTTTTGTACACCGCTTCCTCGAAACTCTACGCCGGCGACGCGCTGAAGGACGAGTATAGCACGCGGTTTGGCATTCGCTCGTTCAAGTTCGAGGCTAATAAAGGGTTCTCGCTGAACGGGCAGCCGCGCAAGTTCAAGGGCGTGTGCAACCACCACGACCTGGGGCCCCTGGGCGCGGCTGTGAATACGGCCGCCCTGCGCCGGCAGCTGACACTGCTGAAGGACATGGGCTGCAACGCCATCCGCACCTCGCACAATATGCCGGCCCCCGAGCTGGTGAGCCTGTGCGACGAAATGGGCTTCATGCTGATGGTGGAAGCCTTTGACGAGTGGAAAACGCCGAAAGTAAAGAACGGCTACAGCCAGTATTTCGACGAGTGGTCGGAGCGTGACATCGTGAACATGGTGCACCGCGACCGCAACCACCCCTCGGTGATTATGTGGAGCATCGGCAACGAAGTGCCCGACCAGAGCATGCCTGGCGGCAACAAAATCGCCAAGCACCTGCAAGATATTTGCCACCGCGAGGACCCCACGCGCCTAGTGATGGCGGGCATGGACCGCTTCGACGACGACTTCAAGAACAACTTTGCTTCGGTACTCGACGTGCCGGGCTTCAACTACAAGCCGCACCGCTACGCGGAAGCGTTCGGCAAACTGCCCCAGGGCTTTCTGTTCGGCTCGGAAACAGCTTCGACAGTCAGCTCGCGGGGCATATATAAATTCCCGGTGGTGAGGGGCAAAGACAAGAAGTACGACGACAACCAGTCGTCGTCGTACGACCTGGAGGCCTGCAACTGGTCGCAAACGCCTGACGAAGAATTCGTGGCCCAGGACGAGTTGCCCTACGTGATGGGCGAGTTCGTGTGGACCGGCTTCGACTACCTCGGCGAGCCCACGCCTTACGACGAGAAGTGGCCTTCGCACAGCTCCATGTTCGGGATGCTGGACCTGGCCACCATGCCCAAGGACCGCTTCTACCTGTACCGCGCCCGCTGGAACACCGCCGCCGTTACCCTGCACCTGCTGCCGCACTGGACCTGGCCCGGCCGCGAAGGCCAGCCTACGCCCGTGTTCTGCTACACCAATTACCCCTCAGCCGAGCTATTTGTGAACGGCCAGAGCCAGGGCCGCCAAACCAAGGGGCCCTCCGACCAGCCCCAAACGCGCTACCGCCTGATGTGGAACAACGTGAAGTACGCCCCCGGGGCCCTAAAAGTAGTGGCCTACGATGCCCAGGGCAAAGCCGTGGCCGAGGAAACCGTACACACTGCCGGCAAACCCGACCATATCCGCTTGGTGGCCGACCGTACTACCCTCGCCGCCGATGGCCAGGACCTGGCCTACGTCACGGCCCGCGTGGAAGACGCCCAGGGTAACCTCTGCCCCGCCGCCGCCACCGAGCTGAAGTTTACCGTGAGCGGCGCCGGCACCTTCCGCGCCGTGGGCAACGGCGACCCCACTAACCTCGAACCCTTCCAGAAACCCCAGATGAAAGCCTTTAGCGGCCAGGTGATGGCCATCGTGCAGGCCGGCGACAGGGCCGGGGCCCTACGGCTAAAGGCTACCGGCGCGGGCCTGAAGAGCGGTAGCTTGGAGTTGAAAACGGCGAAGGCAGAAGCAGGGTAGGCAGGATGTACGGGTAGCGGCAGGGCGCTTAGTAGTAACTTGGCCATCATTGGTTAGGTCGGTGGCGCTTCGCTTAAAGCGCATTCTAGCCGGCATAGCTTGCTGCATTCAGAAGTTAAATTCACCTCCTAATCACGACGTCATGAGCGAAGAATTCAATGACGCGCAGCAAAAAGAACGAAACTGGGGTACCGCTACTCCCGAGGAGCTTCGGGCTGAGATGAAAAGGATGCGGGACGACTTGACCAAGAAGGTAGATGCCTTTATTAAAACCCTAGACGGTTGCGCGCGGTCCGTCGAGCATTCCAACCCGCCCGGTACCAACGCCTCCAAGCCAATTGACACTAATGAGGCATCAAGCTCCTAAGAAGTAGAGTTAGAACGGTCATACTCATCTGGCGTCCACGTAGTGAAGCATCTCTCCCGCTTCGCTGGGGCTATTTAATGAAGCGGAAGTGATGGTTCACTACGTGGACGCCAGATGAGCATGACCGCCGAAAAGGGCTTATAACTAACTCAAACAGCTTCTTAAGCCTTTTCCTGGCGCTGACGCACGACCTCGAAGGCCAGCACAGCCCCGGCTACGCTCACGTTGAGAGAGTCGATGCGACCCATCATGGGGATGATGATGGTGTCGTCGCAGGCGGCTTGGGCGGCGGGCGTCAGGCCGTCGGCTTCGGTGCCGAGCACCAGGGCGGTGGGGCCCCGGAAATCGCACTCGGTATAGGCGTGGGCCCGGAGCGTGAGGGCGGCGGCGTAGGTGCGAACGCCCTGGTCTTTCAGAAATGCCAAAATATCTGCCAGCGGCGCGGCCACCAGCGGCACCGTGAACACGCAGCCAATGCTGGCCCGGATGGCGTTGGGGTTGAACAAATCGGTGCGCGCGTCACCGATGAGCACGGCGTCGACCGGGGCGGCGTCGGCGGTGCGCAGGATGGCGCCGAGGTTACCGGGCTTTTCCACGGCTTCCAACACCAACACCAGCGGGTTGGGCGGTAGGCGCAGCGAGGCCAGGGTACGGGTGGGCGTGTGCAGCACGGCCAGCACGCCGTCGGAGCCCTCGCGGTAAGCCAGCTTTTCGAACACCGGGCGCGTAAGTTCCAGCCACTCGGGCCGGCCGGCTTCGGCGGCAAACAGATCTTGCAAGGCCCTGGCGGTGGGCGCGCCGGCCAGCTCGGGGCAGGTGTAAAGGGCAGCCACGGCCACGCCTGCGCCCACGGCAATAGTGAGCTCGCGCAGGCCTTCGACCAGGGTGAGGCCTTGGGCGCGGCGCTCGGCGGCTTTTTGCTGGAGGCGCGCCAGGGCCTTGACGCGAGGATTTTGGAGGCTGCTAAGGCGGTCGAGCGGGGCAAACGGCATGGCGCGAAGGTAAGGCGTACCTTCGCCGTGGGGCCGCCGGCGGGCCCTTTCCCGCCCGGCCCCGTCCGCATGTCCCTTCGCCCCGACACTAAGTTTGCCCTGGGCTTTGCCGGGGCCCTGGCGGTACTGCTGCTAAGCGGCATGGCGGCGCTACTCAGCATCCAGGGCTTGCAGCAGCAAACCCAGCAGGTGCAGCACACCTACCAGGTGATGCAGGAAACCGACGCCGTGAATGCCGTGCTGCGCGACGCCCAGGCCGGCGTGCGCGGCTACCGCCTCACCGGCGACACGGCCTTTTTGCGCACTTACTACAAGGCCGTACACCAGCTGCCCGGCCTTCAGGCGGGTGTGCGGCGGCTCTCGCAGGGCCACCCCACCCAGCAAGCGCGCCTCGACTCGCTACGGGCCATGGTGGACCTGGAGTTCCGGGTACTGCGGCCGCTGGCCAACCCCGACGCGGCCCTCAGCCACGCCGACCTGCTCACGGCCCTCAATACCGACCGCCTCACAATGCGGGCGGCACGCATCATTTTCCGGCGGGTGAAGGGCGAGGAGTTGCGGCTCCTGGACCAGCGCAGCGCCTCGCAGTCGGTGTTTGAGCGGGCTGCGCCGCGGGTGGTGGGTGCTGCGGGTGTGCTGGCCATGGGGCTAGTGGGCTGGCTGCTGTTGCGCATCACCCGCGAGCTGCGCGATAACCGCCGCCTGCAAGCTGAGCTGGCCGCCGTGAACGCCGACGTGGCCCGGCGCATCGGCGCCATCCGCGACCTGGCCGAGCAGGTGGTGCGGGGCGACTACACGGTGAAGATTGCCGACGCCGCCGCCGACGGCCTCGGCGACCTCGCTGCCCTGCTCAACCAAATGACCCAGAGCCTCGACCAGAGCTTCGAGGCCCTAGCCCTGCGCAACCGCGAGCTGGACCAGTTTGCCTACGTGGCCTCGCACGACCTGCGGGCCCCGCTGCGCGGCATTGCCACGCTGGTGAAGTGGCTTGAAGAAGAGCACGCGGCCGAATTTTCGCCCGAAGTACGCACGTACTTCAACCAGGTGAAGGGCCGCCTGGGCCGCCTCGAAGACCTCATCAGCGGCTTGCTAGCCTACGCCCGGGCCGGGCGCGTGGCCCGCGTGCCGGCCCCCACCGACGTGGGGGCCCTGCTGCGCGAAGCCGCCGAGCTGGTGGTGCCACCCGGCTTCGTGCTGGACCTGCCCGCCGACCTGCCCACCTTCCGCACCGACCGGCTAGGCTTGCAGCAGGTGTTCACCAACCTGCTCGACAACGCCGTGAAGCATCACGAGGGCCCCGGGGGCCATATTACCGTGCACAGCCGCGACGCGGGCAACCACTACGAGTTTGCGGTGACCGACGATGGCCCGGGCATTGCCGCGGCCCACCACCAGAAGATTTTCCAGCTCTTCCAAACCCTGCGCGAGCGCCACACCGCCGCCGAAAGCACCGGCATCGGCCTCAGCATCGTGAAGAAGCTGGTGGAGGAGCAGCCCGGTAGCGTGCGCGTGGAATCGACGCGGGGGCAGGGCGCAACCTTTATTTTTACCTGGCCCAAGGAAGCCGAGGCCCCCGCGCCGGCCGCCCGGCCGCCGGGGCCTGGTGCAACGCTGTGCCCGGCCCCGGTGCTCTCGTCCTAGGCGGTTTCCGTATACAATTAAAAATAATGGCGGTGGTATAAAACAGGATGGTACGGCAAATTACCCGAAGGGCTTCGTAGGGCCACTCTTGCCAAATAACAGCAGCTCCGGGTCATCATAAGAGTGGTTCGACAACGGAAAAAGTTGCTGGATCACCCCGTTTTAGACCACCACCATCATTTTTAATTACTGCCGAAGGTGTACATAAACCTGAGAACTGCTGTAGCCAGCGGGCGGGTTCATCGGGCCCCCATTGTTTGGCTTTTTCTTTCCCTTAAAATTCCTCCGCCATGCGCTCCGTACTGCTGATTGAAGACGATATTTTTGACACGATGACGGCGCAGAAATCCTTCGCCCGCTTCAGCGTGCCCCACACCCTGCACACGGCCTTCAACGGCGAGGAGGCCCTCGACCTACTGCTGGGCCGCCAGGGCCAAACCGCCCTAAGGCCCCTGCCCGAGGTCATCTTGCTCGACCTGAACATGCCCCGCATGAACGGCGTCGAGTTCCTGGCCGAACTGCGCGCTGACCCCGCGCTGCGCGACATCCCGGTGTTCGTCACCACCACCTCGGGCATGGACGCCGACCGCGCCGCCACCGAGGCCCTGGGCGTGCACGGCTACATCCTCAAGCCCCTCGATTTCGAAACCAGCTCCGACCTCATCGACAGCCTGAGCCTGCTGGAGCACCTGCTAAAGTAAGGCCGGCCGCCTTGGCCTGGGGCCCGGGAATTTCTGGCCCGGGGCCGTGGTTTGCCCCGCAGGACCCCACCGGCTGCGGGCCCCTCGCATTTCTTTTGCTTCTTGCCGCATGAAACTTACGGTTTTCTTCGCTTCTCTGCTCGTGCTGGGCGCTACCGCCCGGGCCCAGGCCCAAGACGATGGCCCGCGCCAGCTGGGGGCCCCGCCCAACGCGGCCCCCGCCCTGCGCCGCCCGGCCCCTGCCCCCGCAATGGCCCCCGCCGCCGATACCGCGGCCCGCCAGGTAGTGAGCCAACCCCTGCCCGCTGACCCCGCCCCCGCCGGCACGGCCCCGGCGCCGGGCCCCATTGCAGCCCCCGCTCCGGTGTACGCGCCCACGCCCGCCGGCCAGCTGCCGGGTGGCACCACGCGCCCCACCCGCTTCCAGGTGGGCCTGAAAAGCGGCATGGTGTACAACGTGTACAACGTGGAGCAGCACAGCCCCATTTTTGGGCACAGCTACCTGCTGCTCGACGGCCAGCGTAAGATTGACTTTGCCGATGTGGGCTTTTACGAAGATGAAAGCGGCCACTACGTACGCACGTCGCTGCCCGGCTCCTCGCGCGAAACCACGTTCCGGCGCGACCGCACCGGCCGCATCAGCCTGTACTCCACCCTCAGCAGCAACTACAGCCCCGGCTACGGCGGCTACGGTATGGGCGGCCTCGGCTACGGCGGTTACGGCATGGGCGGCTTTGGCGGCTACCCCGGCGGGGGCTACGGCTCGCCCTACGGCGGCTACCGCACCACCAAAACTGAGTATTTCAGCAAAGACAACGGCCCCATCCAGAACCTGAACTACCGCAACCTGGCCCTGGCCACCCGCGACAATGCCGGGGCCCAGGAAATGCTGGCCCAGGGCCGCCACTACCAAACGGCCATCACGGCGGCCTACGTGGTGGGCGGGGGCCTGCTGCTGGCCGGCGTGCTACAATCGCTGCGCGGCACCAACGGCCAGCAGAGCATCTCGCCACTGCTCTACGCGGGCATTCCCATCCTTATCGTACCCATCGTGCTGCAAGGCAAGCAAGCCAATTCGCAGCGCCAGGCCATTTCCCTCTACAACGGCACGCCGGGCCAGCGGTAGATTTTTTTGAACTTTTAGCAGTAAGCCGTTGCGTAGCTCCGGCGCAGCAACCCGCCGGCGGCATCGTCTACCTATTTCCAGTAAAAGCCCCCGCGGGGCGACCCAGCCGTTGGGTCGCCCCGCGGGGGCTTTGCCATTTTAATTCCTATCGGTGGTCTAAATCATGGTGAGCTATTAAAGCTAATTCGGAAGTGTGTGTTAAGTTACTGCCCGTAGGCGAGGCGTAAATTTGGCTATGGATTACCTGAGTTTGCGCGAGCGGCCCCGCCAGTTTCTGGCCCTAACCAGCTTGCGAGCGGCGGAGTTTGACGACTTGCTGACCGACTTTGCCCCGGCCTGGGAGCGCCACCACCGCTACCACACCCTGGAAGGAACCCAACGGGCGTTCCCCGCCCACTGCGAGCGGGCCAACGCCGTGCTGGCGGGCAGCGATATAAAGCTCTTTTTTCTGCTCACCTACCTCAAAAGCAACGCCTTGCAAGAGCACCAGGCCGCCAGCTTTGGCATTTCGCAAGCGCGCGTCAGCCACTTGGCTACCGCCCTGCTGGGCGTGCTCAACCAGGTGCTGGCCCGGCGCGGGCTGCTGCCCGTGCGCGACGGCGGCGAGTTGGCTCAGCGCCTGGCTAACCACCCGGAGCCGGTCTTTGCCTACGACGGGGTCGAGCGGGGCGTACCACGTAACACGGACCGGGAGGCCCAGGCGGAGGAGTACAGCGCCAAAAAAAAGCGCACCGCGTGAAAAACATGACCTTATGCGATTCCACGCAGTACGTGCATTTTCTCTCGGCTACGGAAAGCGGGCGAGCGCACGACAAAAAACTGGCCGACGAGTACGCGCTGCACCTACCGGCGGGCTGCGTGTTACGGCAGGATTTGGGCTTGCTGGGCCACGCCCCGACCGGGGTCGTGGTGGAGATGCCCCACAAGAAGCCGCCGAAGCGGGAGTTGACGTTTGCCCAAAAGCTGTATAACCAGTTGCTGAGTCCGTTGCGCGTCGTTATCGAACACGCGCACAGCGGTATCAAGCGCCTGCACATGGTGCAGGGCACTATCCGCTTGCGCGGCGAATGGGTGCGCGATACGGTCATGGTCGTGGCCTGTGGGCTGCACAACCTGCGCGTGCGCAGCCCGCACCGCGCCTATCGCGCACCTGTCCACGCGAAACTCGCTAACTACGCCGAATAAGCTTTATTATATTTATGTATAATTTCAACTATTCTAACGTGTGCCAAGTGTGCAAGCCAACGGCTCTAAAAAAACGGGTCGAGTCGCGGCAAAGCCAAGTATCACTGCTACGACTGCGGCCATCAGGCGGTTTTTGCCCCCGCCGCGCCGCAGCGGGCCGCTCAGTACAAGCAGGGGCTCAAGTTGCTAGTCGAGCGCAACTCGCAACGCAGCGTGGTGCGGGTCACGGGTGTTGCCCGCATGACGATTGCGCGGTGGATAAAAAAAAGTCATAATGAAGGCAGTTGATTCGGAATTAGTTGAGCCGGAAGAAGCGGTATTGGAACTGGATGAAATATGGACCTTTGTCGGCAAGCGCAAAGTATGGCGGTGGTTGGCAGTCGAACGGGCCTCCCGGCGCATCGTGGCCGGGGTATTGGGCTGCCGGGGAGCGGCCACAGGGCGGCGGCTCTTTCAAGCCTTGCCCGCCCGTTAGCAAACCAATACGACGTACTACACGGATGCCTGGGAAGCCTATGCCACGGTGTTGCCCACCCACGCGCACCAGCCCAGCGCCAAAGGCAGCGGGCGAACCAGTACCGTGGAGGCCCTCAACTGGTCCCTCCGCCACCGCTGCGGGGTCTTGGTTCGCAAATCCTGTTCGTTCAGTAAATCATTGATCATGCACCATGCAAGAATCAAAATATGTATCGATAACCATAATAAATAAATCACCACGGTTTAGACCACCGCCAAATTCCTGGTGGTGGTCTATTGAAGAGTGAGGTTATAATTATCAATTACAATCTTAATTCGTGCCGTGTGCATGCGTAAACTTTTGCTGAACGAGCAGGATTTGCGGACCAATACGCCGCAGCGCTGGCGCAAGGAGCAATTGATGGCCTCGACCACGTTGGTCTGCCACTACCTTTCGGGTGGGGCCGGTGGTGGGGCGCGGGCAGGACCTTGGCGTAGGCCTCCCACTGGTCGGTGTGGTAGCGGCAGTGGCGCTGGTAGCGGGGCGGCAGCGCGGCCCACAACCGCCGGGCCGTGGCGGCCCCCCGACAGCCCAGTACCCAGGCCACGATGCGGCGCGAGGCCCGTTCGACGGCCAGCCACAGCCAAACTTTGCGTTTGCGCCGGCCGACGAAGGTCCACATTTCGTCAAGTTCCAGGACTTCCGGCTTCCGGCGTTGGGCCTTTTTCGTCCGGCGACGCGGCAGCCGGGGCGCGGCCAGCGCCGCTTTTTTTTATTAGCCTGGCGATGGTCATCCGCGCCACGCCGGTGGCGCGCACGATGCTGCGCTGGGAATTCCGTTCGGTGAGCAAGGCTTCGACCTGGGCGTACTGCGCCGCTTTGGCGAGCGCCGCCGGCACAAACCGCGCTTGGTACCCGCACGCTTTGCACTGGTATTTGGGCTGGCCGCCCTGCGTGCCGTTGCGGCGGATGTGTTCGCTGCCGCAGCGGGCACACAAATGTTGCGTATAAACCATGCCCTAATTTACTGCTTCACTCTCCAATAGACCACCGCCAACAACTCAAGCCTTGGGGTCACCCGTAACACTAGCAATTCTTCCACCCTCATTTCTTCCTTCCCATAGCTGAGCAAGTTGCCGTTACCCAAGATATTAAGCACCCATGCACAAGTAATCGTGTGGGGCGAAGGCGCTAATTTTGGCGTATGCTACTCGCTTCACTTCCGCTCGCAGCTCCTGAAATCACCACCCTGGAGGCCGCTGCTGCTCAGGGCCCGCACCCGCGAATGCGGCGGCGTGCCCAAGTTATTTTGGGACACCACCGCGGGGCGACCGTTCAGCAATTGGCCACTTTGTTTGCCGTGGGCTATAATACGGTCGGTATCTGGCTGCGCCGCTGGCAGGAGCTGGGCTTGGCCGGGCTGGCCGAGGGCCAGCGGTCGGGCCGCCCGCCGAAACTCCCACCAGCAGTAAAAAAAAGTAGCGACCTGGCTGGGTACGGCCACCCAGCAATTGCGCGCGTGGCTTCCTGACATCCGCCGAGGCTGGGGCCTCAAGCTCAGCCTGAGCACGCTGCGCCGGCTGGCGCGCCGCGCCGGCTACCGCTGGAAGCGCTGCCGCAGGAGTCTGAAAGCGCAACGCGACCCGGTCTTGTTTGCCGCCGCCCAGCAGCACCTGCACACGTTGCACCAAGCCGAAGCCCGCGGCGCGGTGGCCGTGGTCTACGTCGATGAGTGCCGCTTCTCGCGCCAAGCCCCCGTGCCCTATGCCTGGCAACGGCGTGGGCAGCCCCCGGTGGGCCTGCCCGCCGTACGGGGGCGCGGGGGGCATTCGGTCCTGGGCTTCTGGCAGGCCCACGCCCCGCACCAGCCCCTGGAGGCCTACGTGCGGGAAGGCAGCCTGACGGCCGACTTATTTGTGCTGGCCGTCAACGCATTCTGCCACAGTCTAAGCGGCCCTACCGTGCTCGTACTCGACAATGCCTCCATTCACAAAGCGCACGTGGTGCGCGCTTGTGAAGCCAAGTGGGCAGCGGCCGGCCTGACACTCTTTTTCTTGCCCGCCTACAGCCCCGAACTCAACCACATCGAACTGCTCTGGCACCGCTGCAAGCACTATTGGGTTCGCCCCCAGGATTACGCCACGGAGCAAACCTTGCTACAACGCCTCGAACACGTGCTGGCAAACGTCGGTAATCACTACACGATTACTTTTGCATGAGTGCTTAACAAGCTTCTGGACAAGATCAAAGAAGTAAAGTACACCACCCTCGACGCCCGCAGCCGGCTGCACGGCTGCATGGCTGCACGGCTGCACAGCCGGCCGATGTATACCTGTGAGTCGGACACCGACGAGGCGCTCTGGTTTTTCTCGGAGAAAAATGCCCAAAAAATCGCCGAGATTCGGCACAATGACCAGGTAGGCCTGGGGTATTCCGACCCCAACAAGGCAACTTGCGTGACCATTGCCAGCAGAGCCGGAATAATGGATGAACATCACAAAACCAAGTAGTTGTGGCGCGAATATTTCCGCGGCTTCTTCCCCAAAGACACCGAAGACCCCAACATTACCCTCATTAAGGTGACCATTGAAAACGGCGAGTATTGGGACACGCCGGGCAACGGGCTCGTGCGGGCGTTTGCCTACCCAAGGCCATCACGACCGGCGAAAAGCACCAGCCTATCCTCGAAGAGCAATCCAAGGTGCAGCCTAACTAGGGCCCCCAGCGTACTGCTGAATGTTCGGGCTCCGCGGCCACGCCTTTTTGATGGCGCCCGGCGTGGCTATTTACCGCGTTTGCGGCGGTAGTATTTGCGGTACCAAGAGGCGGTTTTTTTGAACAGGCTGGCCGTGTTTTCGTGCGGGAACACGTTGATGCGGAACACCTGGAACCGATCGTCCTCCAGGTGCAAGCCACCGGTGTCGGTGGCTACGCCGAAGGCGAAGCCGGCGGCGTGCACGGCCGCTTTCAGGTCGTCGTTGAGGTCGCCGTAGGGGTAGGCGAAGCTGACGACTTCGGTTTGCAGCACGGTTTCCAAGCTGGCTTTGCTACGCTGGATTTCGGCGGTAGCGGCGGGCAGCGGCAGCGCGGGCAGGCGCGGGTGCGACATGGTATGGGCCCCTATTTCCCAGCCGGCCGCTACAAAGGCGCGCTTCTGGGCCTCGTCCATGAGGTCGGCGCGGGGCTCAGTGGGGTCGGCAGCGAGGTCCCATTGGTTGTAGCGCACGCCGAAATCGCCGAGCAAATACAGCACGCCGCGGTAGCCGTACTGCTGCATAAGGGGCAGCAGGTTGGTATAGTTATCGAAGTAGCCGTCGTCGAAAGTGAGCACCAGCGGCCGCCGCGGAAACTCGGCCAGGGGCCGTTCGCCGCGGGCGAATTGCAGGTAATCGGCGAAGGTGATGAGCGTGAAACGGCGACTTTTGAAGAAGGCCAGGTGCTTGGCGAAGTTGTCTTTCGTGACGAACGTCTGGTGCTTGGTGGCCGGCGGCGCGTCGGGGATTTTGTGGTACATGAGCACCGGCAGGAAGTTGGGCACGGCCTTCTTCATGCGCGCCGACTGGTACACGGCCAGCACTTCGGCGGCTACCCGGGCCAGGTTGTAGTGCGCGCGCACCTGCACTTGCAGGGCCCCAGGCACAGCTTGCGGCCGCGCCAGAAATGCCCGGGCGTCGGCCAACAGGGCCCCAAAATCCACGTCCGACGGCGTGACGCGGGGCGCAATGTCGCCGAAGTTAGAGGCCGCGGCGGTGGCAAAATTGGCTTCCGTGACGAGGCCCGCGTAGCTGGCTTCGCCCAGGGCCAGCACGGCATGGCCAGCCCCCAGGGCCTCAATGGCCACCCGGCCCGCGCCGATGGTGAGCGTGGTGCGGGCCAGCCAGCCGGCCACATCGGTGGTGAAGCCCACCACTTCCACCCGCTCGCCAAACTGCGCTTGCAGCTGCGCCAGAGCCCCTTTACCGGCCGCGGGCAACTGCTCCAGCTCGCCGCCAATCAGGGCCAGGCGCAGCGCCGGAAACTCGGCTAGCAGCGGTGGGAACACCTGCTGCAACAGCGCCGCTGCCCGCTCGCCTTTGCCGCCGTTGAAGCGGCCGATGAAGGCGATACGTAGGCAATTATCAGTCGACAGTGAGTAGTTAACAGTCAACTGCTCATTGTCAACTAACAATTGATAATTATTAGTTGCTAACTGTTCACTGCCGAAGGCCACGCCGTTGGGCAGGGCCACAATTTTGACGGGGTCCATCTGCACTTCTTCGATTAAGTGCGTCCGCAAATTGGCACAAATGGCGATGACTTTATCACCGTAAATATCGAAGAGCGACGTGGAGGTGTGCAGGTGCTGGCGGCCGTGCACAGTGCTCACCAAGGGCACTTTGAGGCCCCGCAAGGCGGCGTAGCTCACCCAGCTGGCGGCCCGCGAGTGGGCGTGCACCACATCGATTTGCTCGGTGCGCACCAGCTGGCGGATGAGGCGGGCGTTGCGCAGCCGCTGCCCATAGCGGCGGTTGCTGACGGCCGTTTTCACCTGGGGGGCCCCGGTGGGCAGCTGGTCGGAGTCGGACACCAGCCACACGGCGTGGCCCTGGGCCCGGTGGGCTTCGGCCAGGGCCACGGCGTAGGCCGCCGAGCCGGCGAAGAACTCGGCGGAGAGAACGTGGAGGATGCGCATCGGGCGCAAAGGTCGGGGGCCGGCGCGCAACGGTCGGGGGCCGGCGCGCAACGACTGAACCTGGTCCGGGCTGCCGGCTTTTCGCCGGCTGCCCGGTAATCGCTGCATCGTTGGCGAATTGTTGCCCAGGCCGTTCTGGGGCCCCTGCTTGCTGTGCAAACTGGCGCAACGATTACCGGGCAGCCGGCGAAAAGCCGGCAGCCCGGGCCGGGCCACTTCCCAGGCCCTACGCCTGGCTCCGGCCGATTACGTTATCGAGGTATTTCTGGGCGCTCCCGGTGTTCAGGAGCAGAATTTGCTCGTGGGGCTGGAGCCAGCCGCTGGCCAGGAGGCGGCGGGCAGCCATCCAGACGGCGCCGCCTTCGGGGGCCACAAACAGGCCCTCCTGCTGGCCCAGCTCGCGCATGCCGGCCAGCATATCTTCCTCGCTGATGGCTACCACCGTGCCGTTTGATTCGCGTAATACGCGCAGCATCAGGGCCTCGCCCAGGGGATGGGGCACGGCCAGGCCGTTGGCCAGCGTGGGGCGGCCCTGGTAGGCGTGGCAGTTGGCCTGGCGGCCTTCGTAGGTTTCGAGCAGGGGGCAGCAGTTTTCGGCCTGCACTGCCACCATGCGGGGCAGCTTGGCGTCGGGGGTGAGCCAGCCCAGGGCCTGCATTTCGCGGAAGGCCTTCCAGATACCGATGAGGCCGGTGCCGCCACCGGCGGGGTACAGCAGCACATCGGGCAGCTGCCAGTTCAACTGCTCAGCGATTTCGTAGCCCATGGTTTTCTTGCCTTCGAGGCGATAGGGCTCCTTGAGGGTCGACACGTCGAGCAGGGCCCCGTTGGCGTTGCGCTGGCGCACCCGGGCCCCGCAGTCGCTGATGAGGCCGTCCACGAGCTCCACGTCGGCCCCATACCAGTAGCACTCTTCCTTGAAAGCGTCGGGGGTGTGGCGCGGCATAACCACGGTAGCTGGCAGGCCGGCGCGGGCGCAGTAGGCGGCCAGGGCCACCCCAGCATTACCAGCCGTGGGGATGATGCAGCCGGCCACGCCCAGCTCCAGGGCCTTCGACACGGCCATGCTCAGCCCGCGGGCCTTGAACGAGCCGGTGGGGTTCTGACCTTCGTCCTTGAGCAGCAGCGAGTTTAGGCCGTAGCCGCCGCCCAGGCGCGGGAGTGGTATGATGGGCGTGAAGCCCTCGCCCAGCGTTACCTTGTAGCGCTCGTCGAGCAGCGGCAACAGGGCCCCGTAGCGCCACATCGAGCTGTCGGCGGCGTTGATGACGGCGGCTGGGGGCAGGTACTCCGATGTGTCGTAGTCGGCCACCAGCGGGGCAGCGCAGCAGGCCGACACGCGTTGGAGCTCGAAGGCCGAATAGGGGGTGGCGCAGACCGAGCAGTGCAGGGCGCGCAGGTGGGAAATGGAGGAGGTGGCTACCAGCATAGTACCGGCAAAATTACTAGCGCCCGGGGGCCCAGCTATGCCGAAACGAGATGGAATTTTGGAATAGCCTATGCCCTATCGGCATAGTAGTGCTTGGTGAAGAGCAGAAAATCGCGGTACGGCTCGTTGTTTTCCGTCCCTTTACGCTGAATAAAATTGAAGTGCCGCCGCATGGGCATATCCTTGATTTTCACCTCCACCAGCTCGCCCGAAGCCAGCTCTTTCACCACCGCCTGCCGAGGCAAAAAAGCCAGGCTGCTGTCGACGCGCACGAAGTTTTTGAGAGCCTCGGTACCGCCCAGGCGCACGCGCACCGGCAGGGCCGCCAGCTTGAGGCCCCGGTGGCGCAGGGCTTCCTCCAGCACGGCCAGCGTGCCCGAGCCGTCTTCGCGCAGCGCCAGCGGGATGCTGAGCAGGTCGCGCGCTTCGAGGGTGCGGGCGCCGAGCGGGTTGCCGGCCGCGCACACCGCCACCACGTCGTCGGCCAGCAGCGGCGTGTAGGTGACGTGGCTGACTTTGTGGATGCCTTCGACGATGCCCAGCTCGATTTCGTGGGCCAGCAGGGCCCGCAGGATGTTGTCGGAGTTGCGGTTTTTGAGGCTGAGCTGGCGGTTGGGGTGGCGCTGCAAATAGGCCGACACCACGGGCGGCAGCACGTAGAGCGAAATGGTGGTGCTGGCCCCAATGACCAGGTGCAGCGCCGGCGCGAAGTCCGGGCTCAGGGCACTCATTTCCTGGTGCAGCTCGTATTGCAGCTGCTTGGCTTGCAGCAGCTTCTGGTAGAGGCGTTGCCCGGCCGGCGTGAGCAGAATACTGCTGCCCAGCCGCTCAAACAAGCCAGTCCGGTAGTGCTCTTCCAGGGCCTTCACCTGCTTGCTGACGGCCGACTGGCTGACGAACAGCGCCTGCCCAGCCTTGGTGAAACTGAGCTGCTTGGCAACTTCGAGGAAGACTTCGTGGGCCTGGGAAAGCATGGCGGCGAAGGTACTTAAACGGCACGGGCAGCCGGCGGAAAAGCCGGCAGCCTGTCCCCCAAACTCCGAAGTATAGCAGATTTTAGGTATTACCTTCCGCCCGGTTTTATCCTCTCCTTCCCATGCTGGCCCGCTTCCGTTTTCTACCGCTGTCGTTACTGTTGGCTACTTTTTCCTGCTCCAAAAAAACCGCCCAGGAGCAGGCCATCGCGCAGGCTCAGACCGATGGCGACGAGGTGGACCCGCATTCGAACGTGGTGTTCACCTTCGACGAGAAAGTGGTGGACGAGGCCCAGCAAAACCGCTGGGATACCACGCAATACGTAAAATTTACGCCCGCCGTGCGGGGTAAATTCAAGTGGACCGGCGACCGGGAGCTGACGTTTTCGCCCCTGGAGCCGTTCCGGCCCAGCACCGTGTTTTCGGCCGACCTGCGGCCCGGGGCCCTGCCCAGCGGCAAGCAGAAACTGGCCATCAACCGCAGCCGCTTTCACACGCCGTACCTGCGCATGGGCGACCCGCAGGTGTTCTTTGGCCGCTCGGCCAAGGCCACGGGTACGGCCGAGCTACGGGCCAACCTGGTATTCAACTACCCCGTGCGGCCCGCCGACGTGCGCAGCCGCCTCAAAGTTAGCCAGGACGGCAAGCCGCTGGCTGTGAACCTTATCAGCGCCGAGCCCGACCAGACGCTGGGCCTGAGCTTCGCGCAGGATGTGCACCCCGGGGCCCCCATCACCTTCGAAATTGCGCCCGGCCTGCGCCCCGCCGCCGGCACCAAGGCCACCACTGCGCCGCTCGTGGCCCAGGCCGAGGTGCCCGACCAGAGCACCCTGGAGGTGCGCGAGCTGACCGGGGCCCTGCTCGACGGCCAGCCCGTGGTAACCGTGAACCTGAGCCAGCCCATTGCGGTGGCCGACGTGCAAAAGGCCCTCACCGTGACGCCCGCGGTGGCGTTTTCAGTGGAGGCGCAGGAGAGCGGTTTTGCGCTGCGCGGCGGCTTTGAGGTGGGCAAAAGCTACCAGATTGGGCTGGCCGCCGGCGCCCACGGGCTGCTGGGCGGCACCCTGCGCGATGCGTTTCAGCAGGCCGTTTCGTTTGGCGATGAGGACCCGAGCATCACGTTTGCCAGCGGCGACAAGGCCCTGTATCTCGGCGCACTGGGGCCCCGTAACCTGGGGCTACGCATCAACCAGGTGGGCAAGGTGAAGGTGACCATCGCCAAGGTGTACGCCAATAATATCCAGCAGCTGCTGCGCCAGGAGCAGCAGTACGGCTACCCCCAATACGAGGAAGCCCAGCGCGAATCGAGCACCGACGAAAACGGCGACTACATCGACCGCAGCTACCGCTACTACGACCTCGAAACGCTGGGCAGCGTCATTTCCGAGCGCATGGTTTCGGTGGACGGACTGCCCAAGGAGGCCGGCCTGCGCCTGCTGAACCTGGACCTGAAGGAGCTGGAATTCCAGGGGCCCCTGAAGGGGCTGTACGTGGTGAAAGTGGAAGACACCGAGCACCAGTACCTGCAAGTGAGCAAGTTGGTGGCCGTGACCGATGTGGGCCTTATTGTGCGGCAGGGGGCAACCGGCGGCACGCTGGTATTCGCCAACTCCATCCGCACGGCCCAGCCCATCGGCGGCGTCACGGTGAATTTGGTGAGCACGAACAACCAAGTGCTGGGCTCGGCCACGACCGACCAGGCGGGCGTGGCGCAGTTCGATTCGGCGGCCTCGATGAAGCGCTTTACGCTGGGGATGGTGACGGCGACGAAGGACGCGGACTTCACGTTCCTGGACCTGACGCGGAGCAAGGTCGAAACCTCACGCTTTGAAGTGGGCGGCTTGCAGAGCAATGCGGCCCGCTACCAGGCCTTTTTGTACGGCGACCGGGACCTGTACCGCCCCGGCGACACCGTGCGCACCAACACTGTAGTGCGTACCGACGCCTGGAAAACGCCGCCCGCCAGCCTGCCCATGAAAATCCGCCTGCTGCTACCCACCGGCAAGGAATACAGCAGCTTGCAGCAAAAGCTGAACGGCACGGGCGCGTTTGAGAGCCAGTTCATTTTGCCGCCGTCCATCATGACCGGCCTGTACACGCTGGAAGTGCTGACCGGCAACGACCTGCTGCTCAGCTCCAAGAAAATCAGCGTGGAGGAGTTTATTCCTGACCGCCTGAAGGTGACCGTGACGGCCGCGCCCGCCGTGCTGCGCCCCGGCCAAACCGTGACGGCCAGCCTCGCGGCCGTGAACCTGTTTGGGCCCCCAGCCACCGACCGCAAGTACGAAGTCGAGTTTTCGCTGAAGCAGAAGGCCTTCAACCCCAAAGGCTACGCCAGTTACAGCTTCGCCATCAACAACGGGCTACGCCGCAAAACTACCGACCGCGACAACGAGCAAGCCGAAACCGCCCTGGGCACGCGCTTCGAAAAAGCCCTGCGCGAGGGCCGTACCGATGCCGCCGGCCGCGGTACGGCCACCTACGCCGTACCACAGTTTGCCGATTTGGGCACGCTGGAGGGCGCGGCTTTTGCCACAGTATTTGACGAGACGGGGCGGCCGGTGAACCGCCTGGCCACCTTCGAGGTGCAAACCCAGGCCACGATGTTTGGCCTGCAAAACCTGCCCGATTTGGTGAACACGCGCCAGGCGGTGCCGCTGCGGGTGCTGGCCCTCACGCCGGCCGGGGCCCCCACCCGGGCCGCCGCGCAGGTGCGCGTGGTGCGCCTGCTCTGGGAAACCGTGCTGGAGCGCCAGGGCGGCCGCTTCGTGTATAACTCGCAGCAGCGCGAGCAAACCGCGCTCACCCAAAGCCTGACGGTGGGCCCCGGCACGGCCCTGAACTTCACCCCCATCTACTCGGGCGAGTACGAGGTGCGCGTGAGCCGGCCGGGGGCTCTGCCCTACGTGATGCAGCGCTTTTATGCCTACGGCTACGGCGATACGCAGGCCAACTCCTTCGAGGTCAACAATGAAGGCGAGGTGACCATTGAGCCCGACAAGGCCACGTACGCCCCTGGCGAAACGGCCAACCTGCTGCTGAAAACGCCCTTCGCCGGCCGCATCCTCGTCACGGTGGAGCGCGACCACGTGCTCAAACACTTCTACGTGAACACCGACCAGAAATCAGCCCGCGTGAGAATCCCCATCACCGCCGACCACGTGCCCAATGTGTACGTGACGGCCACCGCCATCCGCGCCATCACCGACCACGGCCTGCCCCTGACGGTGGCGCGCGGCTTCGTGCCGCTGCGCGTGGAGCGGCCCGCTGCCCGCCTGGCGGTGGCCCTGGCCGCGCCCGCCGCCAGCCGCTCCCAAACCTTCCAGACCATCGAAGTGAGCACCGCGCCGGGGGCCCAGGTCACGCTGGCCGTGGTGGACGAGGGCATTTTGCAGCGCAAAGGCTACCTCACGCCCGACCCTTACGGCTACTTCTACCAGAAGCGCGCCCTCGAAGTATCGGCCTACGACGTGTACCCCTTCCTGCTGCCCGAGCTGGGCAGCAGCAGCACGGGCGGCGACGCCGCCGACCTGCGCCGCCGCACCACGCCCGTGCCCAGCCGCCGCGTGAAACTGGTGGCCAACTGGAGCGGCATCCTCACCGCCGACGGCAGCGGCAAGGTGCGCTACCGGGTGCGCGTGCCGCAGTTCTCGGGGGCCCTGCGCATCATGGCCGTGGCCTACAAAGACGACGCTTTCGGCGCCGCCGAGCACACCATGAAGGTGGCCGACCCGGTGGTGATTTCCACCGCGCTGCCCCGCTTCCTCAGCCCCGGCGACACGGTTGACGTGCCGGTGACGCTGACGAATACGACGAGTAATCGGGTGTTTGTTAAGGTCACGAAACAGCTCACTGGCCCGCTCGTATCCGCCGAACCCATAGCCGAGTTAAACGGAGTAGATGGTGTCAGCGTGAAAGGCAGAAATGAGGAATGGACGGTGCCTCTACTTCCTAATCAAGAGAATAAAGTCACTTTCCACATTGGCGCAAGGCAAACCATTGGCAATGGAAGCGTTAAAATAGTTGCTGCCGGCTTAAAAGGAACGACTGAAACCTTCACCGAAACTATCGAAATCCCCGTGCGCCCTGCCGCGCCGCTCGAAAAGCGCACCGGCAGCGGCGTGGTGGCCGGCGGCACTACGGGGGCCTTCAACCTGACGACTGATTTCCTGCCCGCTTCGCTGCAGAGCCAAGTAGTCATCAGCCGCTCGCCGCTGACGGAGTTTAGCAAGGACCTGCGCTACCTGCTGCAATACCCCTACGGCTGCCTGGAGCAAACCGTGTCGGCCGCGTTCCCGCAGCTGTACTACGGCGATTTGGCGGCCACTTTGCAGCAGCAAACCGGGGCCGCCGCCAAGGCCCAGCGCTATAACCCCAACGCCAACGTGCAGGCCGCCATCCGTAAAATCGAGTCGATGCAGCTCTACAACGGCAGCCTGAGCTACTGGCCGGGCGGCGACTACGACAACTGGTGGGCCACGGCCTACGCCGCCCACTTCCTGCTCGAAGCCCAGCAGGCCAACTTCGCAGTGAATAAATCGGTGCTCGACAAGGTGCTGAGCTATCTGCAATTCCGCCTCAAAAAGCGCGAAACCGAGGAGTACCGCTTCTTCGACGCGAGCAACATTGCCCGCCAGAAAATCATCGCCAAGAAGGAAATTGCCTACTCGCTGTACGTGCTGGCCCTGGCCGGCCGGCAAGACGCCGTGGCCATGAACTACTACCGCGCCAACCGCCCGCTGCTGGCCGAAGACTCGAAGTTTCTGCTGGCCTGCACCCAGGGCGTGCTCGGCAACCAGCGCCAGTTCCGAGAGCTGCTGCCCACCAAGTTCGGGGGCGAAACCGCCGCCGGCCGGGCCCTGGACGGCTCGTTCTACTCGCCCATCCGCGACGAGGCCCTGGTGCTGAACGCCCTGCTCGCCACCGACCCCCACAACCCGCAGGTGACCACCCTGGCCCGCCAGCTCAGCCGCCAGGTGAAGCAGGCCGGCTGGCTCAGCACCCAGGAAAGCGCCTTTGCCCTGCTAGCCCTGGGCAAAATTGCCCGCCAGAACGCCCGCAGCACCGCCACCGGGGCCCTGGCCGCCGGCGGCCAGACGCTGAGCACCTTCACGGGCCCCGACCTCACGGTGCGCAACGTGGCCAACCGGGCCCTCACGCTGCGCGCCGCCGGCCAGGGCAACCTGTTCTATTTCTGGGAGCTGGCCGGCATCAGCCCCAGCACGCCCGTCCGCGAGGAGGATTCCTACCTCAAGGTGCGCCGCCAGTTCCTGAGCCGCGCCGGCCAGCCGCTGGGGGCCCCCACCTTCGCCCAGAACGATTTGGTGGTGGTCCGCATCACCATCCAGGCCGCCGACGCGGCCGGCGAGGTGAAGAACGTGGCCATCACCGACCTGCTGCCTGCGGGCCTGGAAATCGAAAACCCCCGCATCGGCGCCGTGCGCGAATTGGACTGGGCCAAGGACGCCGCCACCCCCGACTACCTCGACGTGCGCGACGACCGCCTGAACATCTTCACCACCGCCAGCGCTAAGCCCCGGGTGTTCTACTACCTGGCCCGCGCCGTCAGCAAAGGCACCTTCAAGCTGGGCCCCATCAGCGCCGACGCCATGTACAACGCTGAATACCACTCGTACAACGGGACCGGCGTGGTGCGCGTGAAGTAGCCGAACGGGCGGGCTGCTGGCTTTTCCGCCGGCTGCCCGCTAATCGTTGCAGCGGTTTGGGCCCCCAGGTGCTGGTTCAAAGATTCAGCGATTACCGGGCAGCCAGCGGAAAAGCTGGCAGCCCGGCCCGGCGAAAACTACCCCTAACTTGCGCCGCATGGCCGATTTTATCCTTTACCAAGCCTATGGCAACCCGGATGTGCTGAACGAAGCGCTGTTCAGCATCCTGTCGTATTTGCGGCAGCCGGTGGGGGCCCGGGTGGTAGTGTACACCGATAACCCGGCGCACTTCCGGCGGGTGCTGGGCGATTCGGCGGCGGTGGAATACGTGCCCATCGAGCCCACCCAGTGGCAGGCGTGGCGCGGGGAAATCGACTTCGTGCACCGCGTTAAGATTGAGGTGCTAATACACGCCGCCGCGCGCTATGCCGGCAACCTACTGTACGTGGACACCGACACCGTTTTTGTGCAGCCGCTGGCTGAGGTTTTTGGGGCCCTGGGCCGCGGCGAACGGTTTATGCACGTGGGCGAAGGGCGGCTGCGCGATGGCAACTCGCTGAACCGCAAGATCAACCAGGCCTTGCAGCAGGACGCCGGCCGCACGGTCCTGGCCGGGGGCCCCATCCCCCCCGATACCCAGATGTACAACGCCGGGGCCCTGGGCCTGCGCAGCACCGACGCGCCGCTGCTGGCCCAGGTGCTCACCCTCACCGAGCAGCTCCACCGCCTCTACCCCAAGCACGTGATGGAGCAGCTGGCCTTCAGCGTAGTACTGGCCCGGGCGGGCGTGGTGCGGGCGGCCGCGCCGTGGGTGTACCACTACTGGAACCTCAAGGAAATCCGGCCCGTGCTGGCAGAGCTTTTCGCGCCCGCGGGGCCCCGGCCGCTGGCCGCCTGGCAGGCCCGCGCCGGGGCCCTGGACGTGCCCGCGCTGGCCGAGGGCAAGGCTAAGTTTCGCCAAAACCCCGGCTGGCGGCGCGCCGTGCTCCGCTGGCTGAAGCGCGACTGGCGCATGCCGGCCGTTGCTTTCCCAGCCCTATGAAAACCGGGCAACTGCGCGGGTGGGCCAGCTGGGGCCCCTGGCTGCGCCGCGCCGGGCTGGCGCTGCTGGGGCTGGCCGTAGTCGCCGCGGGGCTCGACCGGCTGTGCCCGCTGCCGCCCGCACCGCAGTACTCGCCCCTGGTGACGGCGGCCGACGGTTCGGTGCTCCACGCTTTCCTGAACCCGACGCAGAAGTGGCGCATGAAAACCGAGCTGCGCGAGATTACGCCGGCCTTGCAGCGGGCCATTATCTACAAGGAAGACCGGTATTTCCAGTACCATTTCGGGGTAAACCCGGTGGCCGTGGTGCTGGCGGCGGGGCGCAACTTGTTTGGGCGCGGGCGCACCACGGGGGCCAGCACCATCACCATGCAGGTGGCCCGGCTGCTGGAGCCCAAGGCGCGCACCTTCGGCAACAAAACGCTCGAAATGCTGCGCGCCGTGCAGTTGGAGGCCCACTACAGCAAGGCCGAAATCTTGCAGCTCTACCTGAACCTGGTGCCCTACGGCAGCAATATTGAGGGCGTAAAATCGGCGGCGCTGCTCTACTTCCAGCAGCCACCCGACTACCTGTCGCTGGCCCAAACCGTGACGCTGGCCGTCATCCCCAACCAGCCGCGCCTGCTGGTGCTGGGCCGCAGCAACCCCCAGATTCTGGCCAAGCGCAACCACTGGCTGCGCCAGATGCAGCGCGACCACATCTTCCCGGCCCAGGACATTGCCGACGCTCTGGCCGAGCCGCTCGACGCCCAGCGCCACGGCCCCCCCGCGCTGGCCCCGCACCTGGCGCGGCGGCTGGTAGCGCAGTTTCCAGGCCAGGCCATCATTACCTCCACCCTGCGCCGGGGCCCCCAAGCCAAGGCCGAAGACCTGACCCGCAACTACGTGCGGCGCCTGCGCGAGCTGGGCATCACGCAGGCCGCCGTGCTGGTGGTGAACAACCGCACCCGCGCCGTGGAGGCCTACGTGGGCTCGTCAGACTTTAGCGACGCGGCCAGCCAGGGGCAGGTCGACGGCGTGCGGGCCGTGCGCTCACCGGGCAGCACGCTCAAGCCACTGCTCTACGGCCTGGCTTTCGACCGGGGCCTGGCCACGCCCAAAATGCAGCTGCCCGACGTGCCTACCAACTTCAACGGCTTCCGGCCCGAAAACTTCGACAAAAATTGCCAGGGCGAAGTGACCGTGGAGCGGGCCCTGGTGTGCTCGCTCAACATCCCAGCGGTGCGCCTGCTAGCCGATTTGGGCGTGCCCGCCTTCACCGATAAGCTGCGCCAGGCGGGCTTCCGCACCGTGGCCCGCGCCGCGCCGCGCCTGGGCCTGAGCACCGTACTGGGCGGCTGCGGCGCCACCCTAGAAGAGCTGACCGGGCTATATGCGGCCCTGGCGAATGGCGGGCAGTTTGGGTCACTGCGTTTTGAAATTAAAAATGAAGAATTAAAAATTAAAAATAGGGCATTGGGGAACGTGCGCAAACAAGGCCAAGCTGTGGGGCCAATTTCTAATTCTTCATTTTTAATTTTTAATTCCGCCCAACTCCTTTCCCCCGCGGCCGCATTCCTCGTCACCGACATCCTGGCCCAACGCACGCGGCCTGACCTGCCGCTGGGCTACGAAAACAGCCTACGCCTGCCCAAAATCGCCTGGAAAACCGGTACCAGCTACGGCCGCCGCGACGCCTGGAGCCTGGGCTACAACCGCGACTATACCATCGGGGTGTGGGTGGGCAACTTCAGCGGCCAGGGCAGCCCAGCCCTAACCGGGGCCGACGTGGCTACACCGCTGCTGTTCGACTTATTCAACGCCCTGGCCTACAACTCACCTAACCACTGGGCCGTGCCCCCGGCCACCCTCGATTTCCGGCTTGTCTGCGCCGAAAGCGGCTTGGTGCCGGGCGAGCATTGCCCCCACCAAATCCTCGATTATTATCTGCCGGGGCTGTCGTCGGCACGGCGTTGCGAGCACGTGAAAGAAGTGCTCGTATCGGCCGATGGGGCCCTGAGCTACTGCCGGGCCTGCGTGCCCCCTAGCGGCTACCGGCGGCAGCTGTTTGCCAACCCACTGCCCGAGGTATTAGCATTTCGGGCGGCGCAGGGGCTACCCGCGCCGCGCCTACCTCCCCACAACCCCGCCTGCCGCCTGGTGCGCGGCGCCGACGACGGCACGGCCGCGCCGCTGGCCATTACCTCGCCCCTGCCCCACACCGAGTACCTGCTCAACCGCGACGAGCAGCAGCAACTGCTGCTCAGTTGCGCCGCGGGGCCCGAAGTGCGCCAAGTGTTTTGGTACGTGAACGACCAGTTTCTACGCGCCGCTGGGGCGGCTGAGCGGGTATTTTTTCGCCCGCCTGCGGGGCCAGTGAAAGTATCGTGTGCCGACGACCACGGCCGCAACGTAGATGTGCAGCTGCTCGTGGCCGAGCAGTAGCGGCGGTTAGCGGGGCCCCGGCGCCATTAGTCAGCCCAACCCAAACCACGCCCGGCCGGGCCCCGTACCTTCGTCGGCTTGGCACGGTGCTTGTAAAACACCATGCCTAGGGCCCGGCACAGCCGGTTCTTACCATTGCCCATTTCATTCTTTTCAATATCTTATTTCTTTCCTCCCATGAAAAATACCAGCTGGTTATTCCTAATTCCGGTCCTGCTGTTCAGCATTTTATTTAGCTCGCAGGCCCAAGCCCAGCGCAACTGGAGCCCGCAGGGCAAAGGCGCCGCCATTGGCGGGGCCGCCGGCATCCTGGGCGGGGCCCTAATTAATAAGCGCAACCGCGTGGTAGGCGGCGCCATCGGCGGCGTGGCCGGCGCCGGCATAGGCTACGCCATCGGCAAGCATACCGACAACAAGCGTAAGCAAGCCGCCGCCCTGGCCAACGAGCGCGCCGCCGCCAACGAGCGCATCGCCGCGGCCGACGCTCGTGCCAACGCTGCCGAGCGCGCCGCCGCCGAACGCCGTAGCGTGGCCGTCGCCCCGGGCAGCCTGGGCCGCGTGGCCGGCGCTACTGCCGTGGCAGTTGGTACCACGGCTCTGGTTGCCAGCGCCGGCCCGGCTGGCGTCAGCCCCGCTTCGGGCTACCTGCCCAACCCCGACTATGGCAACGCGTTAACGGCCTACCCGACCTCGCCCATGCGCCGGAAAAGCTGGTAGGCTGCTGCCTGGTACTTCCTTGAAAACCCAGGCCTCGCCGGCCTGGGTTTTATTTGTTTTTTCTTCTCTACTTTTCTTTCACACCTTGTCTTTTTCTTTACGAATTATGAAAATTTATCTGTTTGCGCTGGGTACCGCTGCTTTATTAGCCTCGTGCGGCGGCAACAACGCCCCGGCCACCAACGGGGCCCCAAGCGCTACAACCACTACCACTACGACCAGCGGCAACGTGAGCGTGTCGGACCTCAACCAACAGTTCCTGAGCGCCTGGAACAACAAAGACGCCGCCAAAGCCGCCGCCTTTTTGGCCGACGATGCTCAGTTTTTGCAGGGCGCGACGCGCTTCAGCGGCAAGGATGAAATTACCAACAAGTGGATTACGCCCACCATCGGTACGGTAGCCAACCTGAAAACCAGCACCACCAGCAGCGGCACCGACACCAACATGGCCTACGAGGCCGGCACGTTTGCGGTAGATGTGCTACCCATCGCCACCGAAAAGCAAGGCGGCATCGGTGAAGGCAACTTCCTGCTACTCTGGAAGAAAGGCAGCGATGGCACCTGGAAGCTCAGCTACGCCCAACTCGAAGACCTGCCCGTGCAGGTGAAGAAATAACTGTCCTTCCCAGAACGCAAAGGGCCCCGGCAACTGAAGTTGCCGGGGCCCTTTGCGTTCTGGCGGTTGGGTCCTGAGGAACTCTTTGGGTTAGCGCCAGCACGATGTAGAGACGCATCTTTGCGTCTCCGGTTTGAACGGTTTTCGGATAAGTCGTTCAAACCGAAGACGCAAGGATGCGTTTCTACATCGTTCCAAGAGCCAAAAAATCAAGTCAAACAGTTTCTAGGCAGCTTCCAGGTACTCTTCGCCGTTCAGCACCGGGGCCATGTCTTTGGATTCTTCCTCGCTAAACAGCCGGGAGCGGATGAGGAAACGTACGCCGAGCGGAATCTCCAGCGAGAAGCTGGCCCCCCGGCCTTTCGTCACGTCGATAGTGAGCTGTGTGTGCTGCCAGTATTCGAACTGGCTGGTGCTCATAAAGAAGTCGCAGCCGTGGATTTGGCCCAGCCACACGTCGTTGCCCCCGATGCGGAATTCGCCCTTGGTGAAGCACATCGGCGAGGAGCCGTCGCAGCACCCGCCGCTTTGGTGGAACATCAGGGGCCCGTGCTCGTCGCGCAGGAGGTCGATGGTGGCTTCGGCGGCTTGGGTGGCGAGGACGCGGGGCGTGGGCATGTGAGGATTATTTAGAGGGTTTGACGTAATGCCACAGGCAAAAATCGGCCTTCGCGGGAATGCGGCGGTAGGTGTGCACGGTGCCGGTGCGCTGCTCCTGCACCGTTACGGTATCTGGCTCCGGCCGGCCCGACTGGATCGGCTGGCTCGGCCAAGCATAGGCCAGGTCGGCGTCCCAGTGGTAGCTGCGGTTGCCAGCGCTCGAAATACTTTTTTGTGCGGTGTTGGGCATTTTGTCCGAACCCGAAGAGGAATAGCGGTCGTAGCTGGCCGTTGACGTTCCATCCCGGCCACCCGGCAACGTGTCCAGCGGCGCGTTGTAGCGTCGGTACTCGGTTTTTTCGAGTTTCCAATCCGGGTTGCGGGTGCCGGGCACGGGCAGCGTTTGGGCCTGGGCCCCGCTGGCAAACCCGGTGGCGCCAAGCCCCAGCAGGGCCCAGGGCAGCCGATTTATTACGTTTCGGATGGCCGTCTGAGTAACTGGTTCAGCAATGACCGAATATACGGACGCCGGTGCCAATAGGTCGTTGTCAGCCAAGCCCTAAAGCGAAGAATGGCCCGGCAGCCAACCAGCCACCGGACCATTCTTTCATTGACCCATTTACCTAAAAGAAGCCCAGCTTTTGCTTGCTGTAGCTGATGAGCATGTTCTTGGTTTGGCGGTAGTGACCGAGCATCATCTTGTGGTTTTCGCGGCCGAAGCCCGAGGCTTTGTAGCCGCCGAAGGGGGCCCCGGCCGGGTAGTCGTGGTAGCAGTTCACCCACACGCGGCCGGCCTGGATGGCGCGGGGCATCTGGTACAGCTCGTGGGCGTCACGGCTCCAGAGGCCGGCGCCGAGGCCATAGAGCGTGTCGTTGGCAATGGCCAGCGCCTCCTCGTTGTCCTTAAAGGTCGTCACCGATAGCACCGGGCCGAAGATTTCCTCCTGGAAAATCCGCATTTTGTTGTGGCCCCGGAAAATGGTGGGCTGGATGTAGTAGCCCTCGGCCAGGGCCCCATCCTCCTGCTGGTAAGCCTCGCCGCCCACCAGCACCTCGGCTCCTTCGGCCTTGCCAATTTCGAGGTAGCTCAGGATTTTCTCGAACTGGTCGTTACTGGCCTGGGCCCCCATCATGGTGTCGGTGTCCATCGGGTTGCCGAGCTTGATGGCCTTCACCCGCTCAATAACACGGGCAATGAACTCGTCATAAATGTCTTCGTGCACCAGCAGGCGCGAGGGGCAGGTGCAGATTTCACCTTGGTTCAAAGCAAACATCACGGCGCCCTCGATGCACTTATCAAGGAAATCGTCGTCGTGGTCCATCACGCTCTTGCAGAAGATGTTGGGCGACTTACCACCCAGCTCCATAGTCACGGGGATGATGTTTTCGGCGGCGTATTGCAGGATGAGACGGCCGGTGGTCGTCTCGCCCGTGAACGACACTTTTTGCACGCGCTTGTTGCTGGCCAGCGGCTTGCCGGCTTCCAGGCCGAAGCCGTTCACCACGTTGATCACGCCGGCGGGCACCACGTCCTGGATCAGCTCCATGAGGATCATGATGCTGGCGGGCGTTTGCTCGGCGGGCTTCATCACCACGCAGCAGCCGGCGGCAATGGCCGGGGCCAGCTTCCAGGTGGCCATCAGCAGCGGGAAGTTCCAGGGAATGATCTGGCCGACCACGCCCAGCGGCTCCTGAATCACGAGCGACAAAGTGTTCTCGTTCAGCTCCGTGGCCGAGCCTTCTTCGGCCCGAATCACGCCCGCGAAATAGCGAAAGTGGTCGATGCACAGCGGCAGGTCGGCCGCCATCGTTTCGCGGATGGCCTTGCCGTTTTCCACCGTTTCCACGGCGGCCAGGTACGGCAGATTGGCTTCCATGATGTCGGCAATTTTCAGCAGCACGCCGCTGCGCACGGCCGCCGAGGCCTTGCCCCAGGTTTTGAAGGCGTCGTGGGCCGCGTCGAGGGCCAGCTCAATGTCTTCCTTGGTGCTGCGGGCCACCTTGCAGAAGGCCTTGCCGTCGATGGGCGACGGGTTATCAAAATACTGGCCCTTGACGGGGGCCACCCATTTGCCCCCGATGAAGTTGTCGTAGTGGGACTTGAATTGGGGACGGGCCACCACAGTGGTGGATTTTTCGAGCACTTCGGCCATAACGGAGGAATTAATTGGTTGAGGTTGGCGAATGGCCAAAGATCTTGTATTAGTAGAACAACCGTTTGCGTTATCGTCGCAGAAAGTGCTGGGATTGTCGCAACTTGCACCTGCCGGGCGGCGCTTCATGGTCTTCGTCATTCGTTTTGCTTATGAATCCTCGCGTCCATTTGCCCGCCGCCGTGGCCCCGCTGCCACCGCACCAGCTGCAGAGCCTAGTGGAAAACCGCACCGTTTTCGCCCTGGATTCTTACGAGCTGAACATCTTCGAAACCCACCAAAAGGCTTACCGCGTGGCCCTGCGCCTCGACGGCCTGGCCCTGACGACCATGCTGCGCGGCAAAAAGGTAATGCACCTGCCCGGCCGCCCTGCCTTCGATTACTTCCCCGGCGAGTCGGTGGTGGTGGGCGAAGACGAGCGGATGGAGATTGACTTCCCCGAGGCCTGCGCCTGCCAACCCACCCAATGCCTGGCCGTGGCCATCGCCCCGGATACCATCCGCCATACCGTGGAGCTGCTGAATGAGCGCTACCCGCGCGCTGAGGCCCACACGCCCTGGGCCCTAGGGGCCCCCGAGCACGCCCACCTCACCAACACCCCCGAGCTGACCGGCACCCTGGAGCGCCTCGTGGCCGTGTCGCGCACTACCGACGCGGCCAAGGATGTGCTGGCCAGCTTCACTTTGCAGGAGCTGCTGGTGCGCCTGATGCAAACCCAGGCCCGCGCGCTCATTTTCCACGACTACGCCCGGCACCTCACCACCCACCGCTTCGCCGCCGTAGTGGACTACATCAAGCGCCACCTGACCGAAAACCTGTCGGTGGACAAGCTCAGCGCCCTGGCCTGCATGAGCAAGGCCAACTTCTTCCGGGTGTTCAAGCGCGAGTTCGGCCTAACCCCCATCGAGTACATCATCCGCGAGCGACTAGCCGAGGCCAAGCACCTGCTGCGCCAGCCCCTGGCCAACGTGACCGATGTGTGCCTGCGCGCCGGCTTTAACAACCTGTCGCACTTCCAGGCCCTATTCAAAAAGCACGAGGGCCTGACCCCAGGGGCCTATAGGAAGCTGACGGTATGAATCTTGGGCTCCCAGGCTAACGGTTGCTAAGAGTACAGCTGGAAATTTAAAAGAACGTCATGCTGAGCGCAGCCGAAGCATCTCTACCGCGGCAGTAAACCAACAATTACTGCCGCGGTAAAGATGCTTCGGCTGCGCTCAGCATGACGTTTTAAAAGCACTCTTTAGATTCCAAACGTGCTTTAATTCCCCCCGGAGCCCCTAAATCAATTACCCACCTCACCTTGGGCCAGTATTTTCATGCGGCACATGAAGGTGCTGGCTGTGATGTAGGGCGCGTGGCCGTCGTCGCCCCAGGCGCAGTTGGCGGCCGTTGCGCCGGGGTCGAAGGCACTGGCCGTAGAGTGGTTTCCAAGTTAGCTACCGGAACCCCACGGGACCCCTGCGGGGCAGCGATTCAGGTACCCCGAACGCAAAACCTATCCAGTGCGAAGTGAAGGCCATGGCCGCCGTGATTACCACGCTGCACAATACTGGTTGCAGCAACATTTTACAGCGGGCCCCTGCGTCCGCCTTCTACCACTTTACATTAGCAACCAATATTACACCGCGTAGCCACACCTTCTAATACTTGCTCCTTCCTTATGAAAACAAACCTACGGTACTGCTGGCTGCTTGGGCTGTGCTACGCACTGGCCCTGCTCAATGGCTGCGGCAAAAAGAACCAGGACCCCACACCGACGACCGGCATTGCGGGCACGGTCACCGTCATCGACCAAAACAGCAAGGCCCAGCCTAAGGAAGGCGTGACGGTTACGGTACTGAATACAAACCCCTTACTTACGGCCACAACGAACGACGCCGGCGAATTTATTATTGGCGCAGTGCCGGCCGGCACCTATAGCCTCGTGTTCACCAAGCCCGGCCTGAGCACGTTTCTGCTCCGCAGCGTAGCCCATCCGCAGGTTGAGGTAATTACCCGGCTACCCGAAACCTACTCGCTCGTTCAGGAGCCCACCATTCGGGCCACTGGCCTCCAGGCCACCAGCATAATGGCCACCACTGGAGGAGGCGGAACCGTACCAGCCATTAATTTCCGAACTACCCTCACCACCCTGCTACCGGACTTCAACCACGACTACGTGCTGTACTTTGGTACGACGCCCGACGTGAGCTACCTGACGGCCACCAGTTCCATCCACATTTTTACCGGCGGTTCACAAGCCATGGCCGTGAGTGCTTCTACCTGGACGATGAGCCGCGCCAACCTACTGGGTCGTGGCTTTAGCGCCGCCAGCGGCACCACCGCCTACGCCGTAGCGTACGGCACGGGCCAGGGCAGCTTCTACAACGACTTGGTTACGGGCCTCCAGCTCACCTGGTTCAACCCCAACCTAACGCCTTCGCCCGTCGTCAGCTTCACGATGCCGTAGGCACGGAAGGCGCCGGCTCAGCATAAGCAATGCTTACCACCTCCACCACTTCCGGCGGGGGCCCCAGCGGCAGCATGGCTTTCTTGCCCAGCTTCACGCCAATAATGGCGCGGGCAATGGGCGCCACGAAGCCCACTTTGCCCGCCGCCACATCGGCTTCGTCGACGCCCACGATAGTGAAGGTGCGCTCGAAGCCTACTTTGCCGCCGCTTACGGTGCGCAGCCGCACAGTGGCTCCGAAGCGCACTTCCTTGGTCGGTTGCCCTTGCAGGTCAATCACCTTGGCGCTGGTGATGCGCTCGGCCAGCAGCGCCAAGCGGCCGTTTAGCAGCGAGAGGCGGTGGGTGCGGTCGGTATCGTTGTCGTGGTTGGCCGCGGCGACCGTGTGCTCGGCTTCGAGGGCCGTGTGCTCGGCGCGCAGTTGCGCCAGGCCCTGGGGCGTGACGTAGTTGGGTGTGCCCGGCGGCAGGGCGGCGCGGGGCGGCACGATGGGCGCGGCCTGTACGTCGTCTTCTTTGGTGAATGCGCGGCTCATCAGGGTTGAACGCAATGGCCGGGGCGGGGTTGCCGGCAACCATTACAAGGGCCCTAGGGTTAAGAACCTCTGTCCGACTCGCGCCGCTTATTCCTTGCTTACCGTTACTATGAAATCATCTCCGGTGGCTCCAACGCCACTTACTGCCAAATCCGCCGCTCCCCGCCTCGACAACGCGCTGGTTTGGCTAATGGCCCTCACTTGCGGCTTGGTGGTGGCCAACATTTACTACAACCAGCCACTACTGGCCGCCATCGGCCGCACGTTCGGCATCTCCGACAGCCAGGCTAGCCTCGTGGCCACGGCTACCCAGATAGGCTACACGCTGGGCATCTTGCTGGTGGTGCCGCTCGGCGATATGCTGGAGCGCAAGCGCCTGATTCTGTTGATGCTGCTGGGCGCAGCCGGCTGCCTGGGCCTGGTGGCAGGGGCCCCCAGCTTCGGGGTGCTGGCCGGGGCCAGTGTGCTGGTAGGCATCTGCTCGGCGGTGCCGCAGCTGCTACTACCCATGGCCGCCCACCTGGCCCCCGAGGAAAGCCGCGGCCGCATCGTGGGCCGCATCATGAGCGGCTTGCTCATCGGCATTTTGCTCTCGCGCACCGCCAGCGGCTACGTAGGGGCCCACTTCGGCTGGCGCGTGGTTTTTGAAGGCGCGGCGGTGCTCATGGTGGCCCTCACGGCCCTGCTGGCCTGGCGCCTGCCCACCGACCGCCCCCACTTTGCGGGCACCTACGGCTCGCTCATGCGCTCGTTGATTACGCTGGCGCGCGAGTTGCCGGACCTGCGGCGCTCGGCGCTGGTAGGCGGCAGCGTCTTCGCGGCGTTCAGCGTGTTCTGGACGACGCTGGTTTTTTACCTCGGCAGCCCCGCCTATGGCTACGGTAGCGACGTGGCGGGCTTTTTTGGGCTAGTAGGCGCCGCCGGGGCCCTGGCCGCGCCGCTGGCCGGTGGCTTGGCCGACCGGCGCGGGTCAAGCTACGCCATCACGGCGGGGCTGGTGCTGGCGTTGGCTTCGTACCTGCTGCTGGGGATGGGCGGTGGCTACCTGGCCGGGCTGGTGCTGGGTATTCTCCTGCTCGACGTGGGCGTGCAGTCGGTCCACATTTCCAACCAGACGCTCATCTTTTCGCTGCGCCCCGAGGCCCGCAGCCGCCTCAACACGGTGTACATGACGGGCTACTTCACCGGCGGCTCCCTGGGCTCCATCGCCGGCGGCCTGGCCTGGACGCACTTCGGATGGGCCGGCGTGTGCCTAGTAGGCAGCGCCTTCGTAGCGCTGGCGCTGGCGCTGCACCGGTTTTATGAGCGGTAGAATATTATTCTACGCTATGAAAGCTTTTTCTAAATGCTTCAACACTCTGAATGAAGGAAAGAAGTGTTATGAGATTTATCCCAGCATAGAACCAGAATGGTAATGGGCGTTGCAAAATAGGAATTACTACATAGTCAGGATTAGAAGCAGGATATACAACATCTAGAGCGAATTTCAGGTTACTGTACGTGGTATCCACAATGGTCAAACCAGTTTCTAGCATCCTGCTCACTTATCCATTCAGTGGCCGTCTGGATAACGCCTTCCAGCGCTTCTCGGGTGCGGGCCTGGGCCCTGCGCAGCCAGGTTTTGAGCTTGCTGAAGGCCAACTCAATGGGATTGAAGTCAGGCGAGTAAGGGGGTAAGTAAAGCAGGCGGGCTCCGCGGGCTTCTACGAGTTGGGCCAGTCCAGCGACTTTATGGGCCGGCAGGTTGTCGAGCACGACCACGTCGCCGGGCACCAGGGTGGGGCCGAGCACCTGGTCGAGATAGGCGGCAAACACGTCCCCGTTGACGGCCCCGCTCAGGGTCATGGCCGCTTGCAGGCCGGTGGGCGTCAGGGCAGCTACGAGCGTCACGTTCGGCCCCCCGTGCAGGGGCG